>CAVJDT010000027.1:0-24752 GCA_963648435.1 Bacillota bacterium | reverse complement strand
TTTTATAACAATTAATTCACACATTTTAATAACAGAACCCAAAAAAAATTGAAAAAGTGGTTCTGGTTTTCGTCGTGCATTTTAAGTTTTGAGTTTTAACTCAAGACTTTTTTTGGTATCAACCACAAAAATGGAATTTCCTTATTAATAAAAAAAGCACTTTATGTCTCTTAAGTGAGATATGAAGTGCTTTTTATTAAGAATTATTAAATTAAAATTATAAACAAAATGTCATATATGCGTGAATACAAATTATGCCGTCTTCGCAAATAGCAAGGTTTTTGGGATGAATTATATAGGCATTTTTTACTCTCTTTTTGTAAATTGGCATAAAGCGTTCTAACGAAATTGTGGTATAGTTTTTAGATGATTTAACTTCAATTGGTGAAATTTTAACATTTGTTTTATCGCCACTTGTAATTAAAAAATCAATTTCAATATCATTTCTCCGTTTTTCTTCATTATAGCGTGTGTAAAAATATAATTTGTGGATATTAGCAACTAACATTTGTGCGATTAGGTTTTCATAAAGCATACCTTTGTTGATTGATAATTTGTCACCGATAATGGCAGAATAAATTGATTTTGTAATATCTGGATCCTTGTCAAATGCATGTGAAAATAGTAAACCTGTATCTGCCATATAACATTTAATGAATGAGCGTGCTTCATTTAGCGATAACCCTATATTTGGATCACTACATAGAAAACAATCATTACAAATCATTGAATCGGAAAGCCAAAAAAATGTTTCTTCATAATCTATAGCACGACTATTAGAATCTATTGAATTAATTTTGACTCTTTTTTCAAGAGAAGATAAAAAACCAAGTATTTGATCAAAAATAGATAAAACTTTAGTTTGATAACGTTGTTCAATTTTTCTTATATCACTGCGATATATTTGAAGTATTTTTCGCGTTTCGTTTTCACAATTTTCAAGTTGCTTATTATTACTTATGAAAACATCGACAACTTTTGGCATTCCTCCTACTAGTAGATATTGCTTTAACAAAATCATTGCTTTTTTATGTAGAGTTTGTAATAATTGTTTTTTGTCATTAAAGCAAGTTTTGATATAATTGATAATTTTTTCTTCACCGAGTGCCCAAGCAAATTCTTCAAAATTCATTGGATACATTTTTATTGATGTTTCTTCAGATGGAATCAAGATATTTTTAATATTTTCTCTAATTGAAATTAAAGATCCAGTTTCAATATAATCATATCTTCCATCTTTTACTAAATGTTTTATAGCTTCACGAGCTCTTGGAAAACTTTGAACTTCATCAAATATGAGTAATGACTCTCTTTGATATAGTGAAACACCATATTCTAATGAAATAATCATAAAAAGGGTATCAAGATTGTTCAAGTAATTATTAAATGCCTCTTTAATTACGTTAGAAACGTTAGAAAAATCAATCCAAAAACATTAAATTACCACAAAAACGCAAAGTACGAAAAAAGCAGTATTAATTTAAAAAATATTTTCATATTTTATTCTTGTTTTACATATAGTATTACGAAAGGATGATGATTATGGAATTAAGAATGAGCTTTACTAGTTTTATTAAAATAAAAGAGGCAAGTAGAATTAATGATATTTGTGGTGAAATTTTAGATTATGGAGTTACTGAAGATGGGGTAGTAGGAAGTTTAGGAATTAATGGTAAATATTATAAAAATGATTTAGAAAAAGAAAATCAATTTAATGAGAGTATCCCTTTCAATATTGTTTTTACAACGCCAAAATTTGAACTTATAGATTTAGATTGCATCAATTTAGATTATGATTTAGTTGAAGGAAGAGGTATTGAGGTTTCTTTTGACATTAAGGTTGAGTATAATGAATTAGAAGAAGCCCCTGATGCGACTGAATCAATTGGTGAAAGAATTGCCGATGAAAATGAAGAAACTAATCCCACTTGTGATATTCCTATACTTGAAGAAATCAAAAATGAAATAACAGAAAAAGTATCAACAAAATTAGAAGAAACACTTAAATTTAAAGATGACAATTTACCCTCGGAAACCGAGAACTTCTTAGATAGTTTAAAAGAAAAAAGATCAAAAATTAAAGTTTGTTATTATGTAAATGATAAAGAACTTGAGAATGTATGTGCTAAGAATGATATTTCATTAGACAAAGTCTTTAAAGATAATAAAAACAATGATATTTCTAAATATCAACGTGTTATCATAAAATAATGAATATAATTAATAAAGTAAGAGCATATAGTCAAGACTTAGTTAAATATTATGAAATATCAATTAATGATTTAAATCCAATATCGGATAAAACAGTTAAATTATATGACAGTAAAGGTAATGCCTACTTTCTTAAAGAAACAAAAATTAATGCATTAGAAAAATATCGATTTTTAGAAAGCCAAGGTGTTCATAATGTTATTTACCCGATTAAGAATCGTAAAAATGATTATGTTACAAGAACAATGTCACAAGCTTTTTACTTAAATAATTATTATGATAATTATACTATTGTTAAAGAAGCAAAAGCTCAACAATTATTTAATGAGTTAAATAATATACATGATAAAACTTCATATTCAAGACAATTAAATCCAAGTT
Source organism: Bacillota bacterium (assembly GCA_963648435.1). Taxonomy (GTDB): domain Bacteria; phylum Bacillota_I; class Bacilli_A; order ML615J-28; family CAG-313; genus UMGS75. The sequence continues at coordinate 22,160 of CAVJDT010000027.1, read as the reverse complement.
CTTCAAGACCTAAGTTTGAAGAAATAACTAATCGATTAGATTATAAATATAAAATGCTTGAAAATTACATTCGGAGTATTGAGGCTAAACCTTTAGACATTTATTCAATGCCTATTCTTGCAAACTATCAGTATTTTTTAGATGCTAAAAAAGAATTAGTACGATTACAAAAAAGAATAATAAGTACGATTAAAGCAAAAGAATCAGTCGATTATAGTTTTATTCATAATAACCCAAAACTTGACCATTTATTAAATATTGATGGTGGTAGTTTTCTAGTTAGTATTGATAACGGTAAAATAGGAATTGAAAGCCTAGACCTTGCAAAGTATTATGTAGAAAATGAAGATCTTAATGTTGATTATAAAAACATTATTGCAAGTAGATATAAGAATAGTAATCCTTTTTACTATGATTATTTTCGCTATATGGTTTTACTGATTTATATAGCTAGACTTAATATTAGTACTGATGAATATATTAGTGCTGGTGAATTTATTACTACTAGTAATTCAATTAAAAAATATTTTAAAAACTTTTCCGATTATGAGTATTTAACAGAAGAAGTGTAGGGTAACCTACATTTTTTTAAATTTATATTTTGAAATATTTACGCATTACTTTTGCAAAAAAAAGCGTTTTTTGGTATAATTAATTGGTCGTATAGGTGATATTATGAAGTGGTCAATTCAACAACTCCAAAAGTTAACAACTAAACCTTATGAATTTTCTTATGATGCTGATTATACTGTCCTTGCGAAAAGTGTTTCTGATATAATCGAGATAAAACCCGTTCATATTAAAGGGGTTATTTCATATGTTAAATATGGAAGTTATCGTATTAAATATTCAGTTTGGGCGGACCTAGTTTTAGAGTGTTCATTAACACTTGAACCAGTTGATTATAAATTTGTAGAAGATTATGATGAAATCTTTAGTACGAATCCAACTGATGATGAATTTCTAATTGAAAATAATACTATTGATCTTGATATGGCTGTTTGGTCTAATCTAATTATTGATAAACCAATCGCAGTAAGAAGAGACGATGCGTATGAAATTTTAAAAGCTAGAGGAATTGAACTAAATGAATCATTTGACGATGAAGAATAGATAGGAGTGAGATTATGGGAGCAATAGCTCAACAACGCCGTGTTTCTAAAACTCGTAAATTAAAACGTCGTACTCACTACAAAATTGAAGTACCTGGCATGTCAGTTTGCCCTAATTGTGGTGAATTAAAATTAAGCCATCGTGTATGTCCAGTTTGTGGTTATTACAACAAAGACCAAAAGGTTTTAGACATCAAAGTTAAAGAAGACAAAGAATCTAAGTAAGAAAACGTGTCACAGGATACGTTTTTTCTTACGCTTTGCTTTACTTTTTCGACAATTTTTGATATAATTTATTAGATATGAGGTGTATTATGCTAATTATTAATCCTTTCAATTTAGTCTATTTTGGATATTTAGCACTAAATGTTTTATTAATTGTTGTTATTACATTATTATTTAAAAATAAATCAGAAAAAACTAAATCGATAGTCATTCTATCTATTAGTCTTTTTAATATTATCTTTTGGATTGCCTATAAAATAGTCCTTTGGATTGGCAATAAAGACTTAGCAAGTACAGGATTTCAATTTAATATTTGGCGTGAACTTCCTTTTCAATTATGTAATATAAGCTTAATATTAGTTCCCGTTGGTTTATTATTAAATAAAAAAACCTTTTATGCATATGGCTTTTATGTTGGAGTGTTAGGAGCTTTTATGGCGGTAACTTTCCCATGTTTAGGCTTTTGTAATACTAGTATTTTAGGACTTCATAATATTGGCTTTTATGGTACGCATGGCATAATTATGGTTGTTGGGATTTTACTTGTGACTTTAGGCTTTTTGAAACCTTCATTTGAAGATATTCCTTCATTAGTTATACTTTTAATTATGTTATCAATATTTGCTTATGATTTAAATCATATTATTTTTGAATTGACTCATACAAAGGCTAATTATTTTTATGTAATTGAACCTGAAGGTATTTCAATTTTAGAATTATTTTGGAAAATTCTCCCAATTGAGTTTTTCTACTTAGTTTTTGGCGTTTTGGTTTTAATTATTTATGCTCTTATTATCAATGTTTCATTTTTAATAAGTAAAAAAATAAAGGAGAAAACTAATGAGTGAGTTAAAGCATTATTCTGTACTATTAAAGGAGTCAATTGCTTTACTTGAAGTAGAAGATGGTAAAACATATTTAGACTGCACAGTTGGTGGCGGTGGTCACTCAGCAGAAATTCTTAAACTAATTCCTCATGGTTTTTTGTATGGTTTTGATCAAGATGAATTCGCGGTTGAAAAAGCCACTAAAAGGTTAAATGAAATTGGGCAAAACTTTAAAATATATAAAGACAACTTTTCAAATTTAGCTAATTATTTTGAAAATGAAAGTTTAAATGGCATTATTTATGATTTAGGAGTTTCAAGTTTTCAGTTTGACATACCAGAAAGGGGATTTAGTTACCGTTTTGATGGTCCTCTTGACATGAGAATGAACCAAGATGATGTTATAACGGCTGCAGATGTTGTTAATACTTATTCAGAAAGTGAATTAATAAGAATATTTCATCAGTATGGTGAAGAAAAATATGCTTCATCTATTGCTAAAAGAATTGTTAAAGTACGTGCCGAAAAAAGAATTGAAACAACATTTGAACTTGTTGATATTATTAAAGCTAGTATGCCCTCCAAAGAATTAAGAAAACCAGGTCACCCCGCAAAGCAAGTTTTCCAAGCTTTAAGAATTGAAGTTAACCATGAACTTGAATATTTGGAAAAATCTTTAAAAGAGGCTTTAAAGGCTTTAAAGGTTGAAGGTATTTTAGTGGTAATTACTTTTCATTCTTTAGAAGATAGAATTGTAAAACAATTGTTTAAAAAAGTTTCTACTTTAGATCTTCCAAAAGGTATACCTTTTGTTCCTGATGGATATGAGGTTAAATATGAACTAATTAATTCTAAAATAATTTTACCAAGTGCTGAAGAATTACAAGAAAATAATCGTTCTCATAGTGCTAAACTAAGAGCAATAAAAAGGATAAAAGCGTAAGATTGTCATCTTACGTTTTTTTAAAATAATTTTTAATTTTAGTGGTCTAGATATTAAAAGAAACGCCAAGTATAAGTAATTTCTTTACTTTCACTAGTATTTAATATCATTACATGTTTTTTATGAATAAACATACCATCGTGAGTTGTAGGATCAGCACAACCAATCCAAGGTTCTAAACAAATAAAAGGAGCTCGTTTAGGTGATGGTGTCCAAATTCCAAGCATTGGAAAACCAGGAAAAGTAAAACTTACACCATGAGTGCCTTGATGATTTTGAAGGGTTATTTCATTAAAATCAATATTATCAAATACTAAGGCATCACCTAGATAGTCATCATAGTTTAGAGGAAATGGTTTATTAAAATTAATGGTTCTAACGATTTCATTAAAGTTAATGGTGCCATTTGATAGTTCAACCTTATATATTGGGTGTTCCTTGGAAGAGTGAACGACTAATTCATAGTCTTCAAATTTTTCATCTTCGCTGATAGGGGTTTTAAAGGCTGGATGAAGGCCAAAATTGAATGGCATTGGCTCATGTGATAAATTTGTGATATTAACTGAACTTAACATTTTGTCGTCTTCAATTTCATATTTAACGACAACTTCAAATGTAAATGGATACATTGCAAGGGTAGTTTCATTACTGTGAAACTTCAAAACAATTGTATGGTCATCAATACTTACAAGATCAAAATCTTGATCACGTAAAAAACCATGTTTACTTAAGGCATAAGCTTTATCATTAATTATGGTTTCTTTATTGGTAATTGTGCCAATGCATGGAAAAAGTAGTGGTGCACTACGATTCCAAAATGAGGGATTACTGTCATGTATTCTTTCAACATTGTCAAATACAAGACTTTTAATCTCTGCTCCATGGTTACTAACCGTAAATCTAATATGTTTATTTTCAATAGTGTATAACATAATTTTATCCTTTCAACTAATTTACATTATTATACTACATTTTTAAAATTATTGGCTGCATAAAGCAAACTAATATTTAAAATATATTGTGCTTGGCAATATTTAATAATTAAAAAAGTATATTAAAAAATAAAGTTTTTGGATTAAAATCCAAAAAATATAATATTATAAAAAGTTTTTGGATTAATATACTAAAAGTGTTGACAAATTTAAATCTTTTAAGTATAATAGTAATATATTAATTTAGGGAGATTTATTTATGCTAATTGTAAGAAAAGAATATTTGGAAAAATTAATTGCGTTAAAGGATAAAAAAATAATAAAAATTATTACTGGCGTTAGAAGATGTGGTAAATCTACATTGATGGAAATGTTTAAAGAATATTTGTTAGAAAATGGTGTAAATGATAAAAATATTATATCGCTAAATTTTGAAGACTATGATCTATATGAATTAAGAAATCCTCATAAATTATATAATTACATAAAAGAAAAATTAGATAATGAAAAACAAACTTACATTTTTTTTGATGAAATTCAGCATGTAGAAGGTTTTCCTCGGATTATAGATAGCTTATTTCTTAAAAAAAATGTTGATTTGTATATTACTGGTTCGAATGCTTATATGCTTTCAAGTGAAATTGCCACATTGATTTCAGGTAGATACATTGAGATTTCGATGCTGCCACTGTCATTTAAAGAATATGTCATATCTACAGGTGATAAGCGAGATCTTTCACGAAAATATCTTGATTATATTGAAAATAGTTCTTTTCCATACACTCTTGAGCTCAGGAGCCATGCTAGGGAAATCAAAGATTATCTCAATGGTATTTATAATACTGTTGTAGTAAAGGATATAGCTTTTAGAAAAAAGATAAGCGACATATCAATGCTTGAAAGTGTAACTAGATTTATGTTTGATAACATTGGAAATTCAATTTCTATAAAAAGAATAGCCGATACTATGACATTAAATGGCAGAAAAATTGATGCAAAAACTATTGAAAAATTTGTTTTAGGATTAACGAAAAGTTTTATTTTTTATAAAGCTGATCGCTATAATATTAAAGGTAGACAATATTTAAAAACATTAGAGAAATATTATGCGGTTGATATTGGAATGCGTTATATGTTACTGGGATCTAAGTCCACTGATATTGGTCATATATTGGAAAATGTTGTTTATTTAGAGTTGCTTAGAAGAGGGTATGAAGTGTATGTTGGTAAAGTAAACGATACGGAAATTGATTTTGTGGCAATGAACGAAAAAGGAATTACCTACATACAAGTAGCCGCAACCGTTAGAGATGAAAATACATTAACAAGAGAACTAAAATCACTCCAAAGCATTAAGGATCATTATCCAAAACTAATCATTACATTAGATGATGATCCAGAGGCTGATTATGATGGAATTAGACGCCTAAACGCTTTAGACTGGCTACTAGGTGATACAAATTAAACTGAATATTGAAATAGAAGTTACTTTTTGCTTAAGGTAACTTTCTTTTTTCCTATTTTTATAATAATTTAGTTATTTAATTCATATCTTTTAATGGGTGATATTCTTGAAAAAGAAAAGAACAAGACTATTAATTATAGTAGTAATAATGACTTTATTACTTTTTACAATTATAACTAAACTTACATATATTAAAATTATTAAAAGTGAAGAATATTATGAAAAAGCTATTGATCTATGGACGCGTAGTGCTCCAATTAGAGGGGCAAGAGGAAATATTTATGATTGTAATGGTGAATTAATTGTTGGAAATTATATTACCCCAACGATTGTTTCCATTCCCAAACAAGTTGATAATCCTGCTCGTGCCGCAAAATCCATCGCAAATGTTTTACATGTAGATTTTGATAAAATCTTAAAACATTTAACAAAAAATGTATCAGTTGAAATAATTAAACCTGAAGGTCAAAAACTTTCAATAACTGAGGCAATTAAAATTGCTAGGCTTAATTTAAAAGGAATTTATGTAGTTGGTGATACTTCAAGATATTATCCTTATCAATCTACTTTATCACAAGTAATTGGGATAACTGGTATTGATAATCAGGGAATAACGGGACTTGAAGCAATTTATGACCAACAATTAAAAGGTGAATATGGCGCCCTTCAAGTTTTTACGGATGCTCATGGTAATGATATCATTGACCTTACTAGTTTATATGCAAAAGCTGAAAGTGGATGCGATATTTATTTAACCATTGATTTAAATATTCAGTTATCACTAGAAAGGGTGCTTAGTAATGCCATGGAAAATTATCAAGCTAAGGAAGTTTCAGGTATTGTCATCAATCCTAAAACTAGTGAAGTACTAGCCATGGCATGTTTACCAACCTTTGATCCTACCAATTATCAAGAGTATGACCAAAGTTTATATAATCGAAACATTCCTATTTGGAAAGTATATGAACCAGGTAGTACCTTTAAAATATGTACTTTCGCCGCAGGACTTGAAGAAAATGTGTTTTCTTTAGATGAAGTATTTTATGATCCGGGGTATGCATTAGTAGATGGGGCGCGACTTCGCGACTGGAAACTTGGTGGGCATGGTAAAGAAACATTTAGAGAAGTTCTTCAAAATTCTTGTAATCCGGGGTTTGTGACCATTGGACTTAGACTTGGAAAAGATAAGTTTTTTCATTATATGAAAGAATTTGGATTTGGCTCAAAAACTGGTATTGATCTACTTGGTGAAAGTAGTGGTATTATGTTTAATCCTGAAAAGATTGGTAATGTTGAACTTGCTACTTCAGCTTTTGGTCAAGGTAACGCCGTAACAATGTTACAGTTAATTAATGCCGCAAGTGCCGCGGTAAATGGTGGAGTTTTACATCAACCATATGTTGTAAAAAGCATCAAAAAAAATGATGAGGTTATACTTGAAAATACCCCCAAAGTAGTAAGAAGAGTAATAAGTGAGGAAACGTCAAAAAAAGTAGCTGAATCACTAGAATGTGTAGTTGCCTTAGGTACGGGCCGTGGTAGCTATATTGAAGGATACCGGGTGGGGGGTAAAACAGGGACAGCACAAATTGCAGAAAACGGACATTATGTAACAGGACGATACATTTTATCATTTTTAGGAATTGCCCCAATGGATGACCCCGAACTTGCGGTAATAATTGCGATTGACTCTCCGAAAAATACAATCCAGTATGGAGGGGTTGTCGCCGCACCACTTGTTAAAGAAGTATTAACCGAAGCTTTAAGTATCAAGAAAATTGCAAAGCGAGCTAATGAAGTCCCTTTATCTCCGCGTTATTGGATTGACAAAAACATTTATACGGTTTCAAATTATGTGGGTATGAATGTAGGTAAAATCCTACCTACCTCTAATTACCGTTATTTGATTTATGGTGATGGCATTAAAGTGCGTGATCAAATACCTGAGGCCGGTAGTAAGATTATAGAAGGAGGATATGTAATTTTATATACATAAATAAAATATGAAAATTAATGATTATATGAATAAGTATTATGGAAAAAGTCTTAAGATAAATGCAAATTTAGAAAATATTACGGACATTTATCAAGACTTAAAAGAAAATGGAGTTTTTGTTAGTATCAATAAAAAACCAAGTTCTGAATTAAAGAACCTTGTCGAAGCAATTAATAAAAAACCAACTACAATTTTTGTGGGAAAAGATAAAAATATTCCTTTAAAGAATAAACTTCCAATCATTACCGTTAAAAGCCCGAAGATTGAACTAGCTAGACTATTAAAAGAAGAAAATGATGCCTTTGATAAAAAGCCTATATTTATTGGAATCACCGGAACTAATGGAAAAACTACCACAACTTATCTTTTGTATCAATATTTAAAATATTTAAATTATGATGTTTTATTAATTGGAACAAACTGGATATACTCTTATTTTAAAATGTATGAAAAAGTAGAAGAAACAAATAATACCACTCCATCGCCGTCATTATTATATAAATATTTAAGAGAAACCGAAAATGAGTATGATTATGTTATTATGGAAATTTCATCACAAGGAATTGAAGAAGGACGAATTGAAGGATTATGCTTTAATATTGTTGGTTTAACAAATTTAAGTGCTGAACACTTGGATTACCATCATACTTTGACTGAATATCGGGTAGTTAAAAGTAAATTATTTAAACAGCTCAATATTCCCTTTTGGAAAAGTTATGGTATTTTAAATGAAGATGATGAAAGTTTTGACTATTATAAAGATAAATGTATGGGTAAATTACTTACTTATGGAATTAATTTTGGAATGATTAGAGCCATAAATTTAACGGTTAATCATGAGGGTTCTAGTTTTACCATAATTGATCAAAATGAAAAATATGAAATAAATACAAATTTAATTGGTAAATTCAATGTTTATAATATTTTAATGGTATGGTGTATTAATAAGGCCTTACAACTTCGTAAAAAAGATTTAATCATTTTTTTAAATAAAAATATAGAAATACCAGGTCGTATGCAAGTAATTAAAAAAAATGATAGAACCTTTATTGTGGATTTTGCCCATACGATAAAAGCAGTTGAATGTGTTTTACAAACAGTTAGAAATATTAAAAAAGATAATAAACTAATAACGGTTATAGGCTGTGGGGGAATGCGGGACCGGTTAAAAAGACCAATAATTGGCAAAATAGCATGTACAATTAGTGATTATGTCATTTTTACGGAAGATAATAGCCGTGATGAAAACCCTACAGATATCATTGAAGAAATAACTAAAGATTTAGATAATAATAATTATCGAGTAATATTAGACCGAAAAATAGCAGTCGAAGAGGCTTATAAATTAAGTAATAAAAATGACATCATTTTACTTTTAGGTAAAGGTATTGAAAAATATCAAATTGGAAAAAATAATATTAAAATGCCTTATAGTGAATTAGATGTTATCAATTGTTTAGGTAATAATTATGAATATTTATTATGATTTGTTTGCATTACTTTTAATCAGCATTACCATAACTTACTATCTTATCTTTATTCCCTTAATTAAAAGAAAGAAATGGGGACAAAATATTCGAACGGAAGGGCCTAGAAACCACTTAAAAAAAGCAGGTACCCCAACCTTTGGGGGAATTATCATCATAGTTTGTAGTATTTTAGGCTTTTTCCTTTTTACAAGTTTATTTCATTTTAATTATGAAGTAAAAAAATTAATATTACTGATTATTCCTTTTCTTGGTTATGGTTTAGTAGGCTTTTTAGATGATTATCTAATTATTAAATATCATAATAATGAAGGCCTATCACCTACATTAAAATTTATCTTAGAATTAGTGATTGCATCAGGGTTTTATTTTCTATATTTAGAACTTGGTTATGAAAATAATTTAAACTTTTTTGGGGTAAATACTAAGTTAAGCTTTTTCTATGGTTGTTTTATTGTCCTATTATTAACAGGATTTACTAATGCAACTAACTTTACCGATGGTCTTGATGGATTGCTGGGAATGGTCGCTTTAACTACATTTATTGGCATTGGCATTTTAGCTTATTTAAAAGATGAAATGTTAATTTGTTATTTTGTGGTTGCTATAACTAGTGTCCTTATTGGTTTTCTAATTTTCAATTTACCAAAAGCTAAAATATTTATGGGCGATACTGGTTCTCTTGCTCTTGGGGCCTTAATGGTTTCTATGTTAATTGTTTTAAAATGTGAAATACTAATTATCTTTTTTGGCTTTATTGCTTTAGTTGAAGTTTTATCTGTAATGTTACAAGTTTGGTATTTTAAAAGAACCAAGGGTCAAAGAATTTTGAGAATGGCTCCAATTCACCATCATTTTGAACTGAAAGGATTAAGTGAAAATAAAATTGATATTTTATTTACTTTAATTAATTTAGTAATGGTAGTAATAGGAATTTATTTAGGAGTGATAGTATTTTAAAAGATAAAAATATACTTATATATGGAAATGGAATTAGTAATCAAACCGTAATGAATTATTTTGATAAAACTAGAATTAGTTATGATTTATATATTGATGAAGCAATGCCTGAAGTAGACCTTACAAAATATGATTTAATCATTAAAGCTCCAGGAATTAAGCCAACAACTAATCTGATAAAAAAAGCTAAAGACTTAAATATTCAAATTATTACTGATTTAGAATTATATTATTTATTTGATAAATCATCACCTATTATAGGAGTTACAGGTAGTAATGGTAAAACTACAACTGTTACTTTAATTGATAGAATCTTAAATTCTACTTATCATTTTGTAACAGGTGGAAATGTAGGAATTCCCTTATTTTCCTTAATTGATAAACCCAAGGATGGTTCAATCATCGAATGTTCAAGTTTTGAATTAGCAAATACTAAAGCCTTTAAACCTCATGTTTTTGTAATTTTAAATATTGAAAAGCATCATTTAGATTATCATCAAAACTTTGAGGAATATTTTAAGGCTAAAACTAAATGTTTAAGTCAAATGCATGAAGATGATATCGTAATTTATAATGATGATAATCTAAAACTACGAAACTTAATTAAAAATTATCATATTACTAAATATTCATTTTCAATGAAAAATAAAGATGCGGATATTTATCTAGATGATCATAAAATCTTTTACCAACACCAAGAATATTTAGATCTTAACCTTTGTAAAACTAAAAATAGAATTATTAATCTTGATTATTTACCGGCGATAATTATAGGAAAACTTTACTTTATTTATGATGATATTATTAAAAATATTTTAATTAATTTTGAAACTTTAGAACATCGTTGTGAAATTGTCAGAGAAAATAAAGATATCGTAATTATTAATGATTCAAAAGCCACTAGTCCTATTGCCACTTTTCAAGCGTTTGAATTTATAAAAACCCAGTTTAAAGAATTTGAAACGCTCTGGATAGCAGGTGGTAAATTAACGTTAGATGATTATGAAGTTATTAATAAGGTAAGTAATAAAAAAATTAAAACTTATCTCTTTGGACAAAACAAAGAATATTTAAAGAAGATTTTAAATAAAGAAATTTTTGATATTCAATTATTTCCTGATTTAAAGACAATAATTAAAACAATTTATCAAGAAAATTTAAAGAATAAACTTATTTTATTTTCTCCAAGTTCACCAAGTCTTGACCAATATCAATCATTTGAAGAACGTGGTAAAGCCTTTAAAGAATTAATTAATTTATATGAAAAAAAGGATTATTGAGGTTAAAACTTCAAAATCCTTAAATTATTTATCGGTTATGATAAAGCTAAATCTAAAATCATCATAATAGTAAATCCTAAAATTGCCCCAATGGTTCCTAATTTACTTTCGGAATTGCTAGCTTTACCTGATGGAATCAACTCTTCAACTACTACATAAATCATTGCTCCACTTGCAAAACTAAGAATAAAGGGAAGAATATTGCGAATAATATAAACAAGGAAAAGTCCAACTAAGGCACTAAGTGGTTCAACCAAACCACTAGCTTGGCCATATAGGAAGGCTTTTTTCTTTTTCATTCCATCACTTACAAGGGGTAAACTTACAGCCATGCCTTCGGGAATATTTTGAAGGCCGATTCCAATGGCAAGAATTATTGCACTCATAACGGAGGTCCCATCAATTCCTTGACTAGCTGCCCCAATTGCTACTCCGATAGCCATGCCTTCGGGAATATTATGGAGAGTGATCGCAAGAATTAGTAAAAATTTTCTGCTTAAGTGGGATTTTACTCCTTCAGGACTAGTTTTATCAATATGAAGATGGGGCATAAAAAGATCAATTAAAAGAATAAAAGTACTACCCACAAAAAATCCAAGTCCGATAATTAACCATATTTTTTGGTTTAGTTCATTTGCAAGTTCTATTCCTGGCATAATTAGGCTAAAAAATGATGCCGCAAGCATAACGCCAGCTCCAAAGCCAAACATAATTGACATGATTTTATGATTTACTTGTTTAAATAAAAAGATAACACCTGCCCCAAGTGCAGTTAAACCCCAGGTAATGGTGGTTAAAAGAATTGTTAATAAGGTACTATTTAGAGTCATTCTATCACCAATTTATTATATGATTAATTTTTTTATTATACTGGGTTATCAGGAATAAATTGAAAAAATTTATCATTTTTTGGTCTAAATGTCTTAATTTATGGTAAAATTTAAAGGATGAAATTATTGAGGTGTTAGTATGCACAATAAATTATTAAAAATTGTGAATTCATGCATTACTTGTAAAATGCCTAATTGTCGTAAGTATTGTATGCTTCATTTACCAATCAATGATATAATGAAATTATTACAAGAAAGTAAGGAAGAAGATGCTGCTACCTTATTATATAATCATACAGTTTTTCCTTTTGTTTGTGGTAATCTTTGTGATGTTAATCGTAAATGTTATGGTCACTGTATTAAGAATAAAATAAATGAAGGTGTTAAGTTTAGTTTAGTTGAAGCTTATTTAGGCCATAAATACTTAAAAAAAATATTAGTTAGTCCTCCTTTTACCTTGAATGTTCACCCCGCAATCATTGGGGGGGGAATTACCGGACTTGGCATTGCCATAAGATTAATAAATAAAGGAATCAGACCAGTTATTTTTGAAAAAACATCAAATTTAGGGGGAGTTTTAATTAATGCTTTACCAGATTTTCGATATGATAAAACTGATTATCAAAAGATAATCAAGTTTGTGGAAAAAAACGCTGATGTTTACTATCAAAAAGAATTAGGTAATAATCTTTTTATTGAAGATTTAAAAGACTATGATGATATTATAATTACTTTAGGTAGTTCACTACCTCGTACATCTTTAAACGATGAGGCTGTATATCTTGCTTTTACCCTTCTTGAAAACAAAGATTTACGTGAAAAAATTAAAAATAAAAAAGTAACGGTACTTGGTGGTGGTAATGTTGCTTTTGATATTGCAAGAACCATGCAAAAATTAGGTAATGATGTTACAATTGCCTATCGCCGTAACTTAGCTTCCGCCCCAGCATCCATAAATGAAATAAATGATGCTTTAAAAGAACAAGTGAAAATTAAAGAATGTGTTAGTCCAGTTGAAGTATTCAAAAAAAATAATCAAGTTTGGGGACTAAAAGTAGAACAAATGGAGTTATATGATGATGGTTCAGGACGCCTTAATTTTAAAAAAACAGGAAATTACGGTATAATTGAAACAGATATAATTATTGAAGCTTTAGGTTCAACTCCTGATTACTACTATCTTAAAAAAGCATGTCCTAGCATTTTTGATGATAATGGCTATATTATTGTGGATGATGATTATCAAACCCCGGTTAAGCACCTATATGTAGGGGGTGACTTTTACACAGGACCTAAAGATTTTAATACAGCCTTAAGTAGTAGTGAAATAATTAGTAAAGCTCTATTAAGTAAATATTATTATAATGAAAAAATAACAAATAAACGGGTGGTTTTAGGTGGTTCGTTTAATCCTCCGACTAAAGCTCATTTAGAAATGATTAAAACAATTAATTACTTTAATCCAAGTGAAATCATCATTCTTCCTAATGGTGATAATTACCATTTAAGTTATAGTGATAAAACCCTTGATTTTTTTAATGAACGGGTAAAAATGTGTGAAGAAATGATTAAAGATAGTAAACTTGAAAATTGTAAAGTCTTAAAGCTAGAAAATTATCATCGTTTTATGGGAACCTATTATACTTTAAAGGAACTTAATCATCCTGCTTTTATTTTAGGTTCAGATTGCTTATTTGATTTTCCTAAATGGCAACATTATGAAGAATTAGTTCGTGATAATTTTTTTATTGTTTTTTCAAGAGAAAAAAACATAAAAAAAATGATTAATTATCTAAATTCGGAAAAGATTCTAGATGCTTATAAACAAAACTTTATGTTTATTAATTTAAAAATGCAACAAGTATCTTCAACAACCTTTCGACAAAAATTAGACAAAAAAATGCTTAGTGATAGGGTTTATGACTATATTATTAAGCATAACTTATATGAGGTGAAAAATGATTAATAATGGTTTTATTAAAGTTGGAATAGCAGTACCCAAAGTTTATTTAGGTAATCCTATGAAAAATGCAAAAAGAATTGTTGAACTAGCAAGGCTTGCTTCAACTGCTTCAATTATTTGCTTTCCAGAACTCGCCGTTACGGGTTATAGTATTGGTGATTGGTTTAATAATCAACAATTGATGGATGAAACAAATGATGCAATCAAATATTTAGTTGAAAATTCAAAGGAAAATGTTTGGATTGTAGGGGCTCCTTGTCTTTATAATGGACTTAATTATAACTGTGCCTATGTAATTCAAAATAAAAAAATTCTAGGAATTGTCCCTAAAATGCACCTACCATCATACCGTGAATTTTTTGAAAAACGTATTTTTCACGATGGTCTTGCATTTTTAGATAAAAGTGTTAAAATTCAAGTAAATGGTGAACTAGTCAATTTTGGTGAGTGTATTTTTGAAAATGAACAATGTAAATTTGGCATCGAAATTTGTGAAGATTTATGGCATATTAACTCCCCTAATGAATTATTATATACCGCAGGGGCTCATATTATCTTTAACCTAAGTGCTAGTACATTTCAAGTCAATAAGGCTAAAAGACGTGTAAGCATTTGTGAGAATGCCTCATATCTAGGAAAAGGGGCTTATGTCTATGTTTCATCTAGTATAAGTGAAACTTCAAGTGATGTTATAATGTCTGGTCATAGCATTGTTTGTGAAAATGGTGAAACCTTATATAATAAAGCGGCTTTAGATACTGAAGAATATATTGATGTTGTAGATATTGATTTAGAAAGCATTAACTATGCAAGGCGTACCATCAATATGAATTACCGTCATATTGTTTGCCTTACGCAAATTCCTTATGATTTAGTATTATCTAATAATCAAAATTCAAGGATTAGCAGGTATATTGATCCCCTTCCTTTTACTCTTAAAAATGATGAAGCTAAAGAAGAAGTAATAAGTGCTGTTACTTATGCTTTATATCACCGCTTAATGCATATTGGCATTAAAAAGGTTGTTTTAGGAGTTAGTGGAGGCCTTGATTCAACGCTTGCTTTACTTATGATTAATGAATGTTTTGAAAAATATGGATTAGATAAAAAAGGTATTTTAGCTTATACAATGCCTGGACTTGGAACTGGGGAAAAATCAAAAAATAATGCTAGTAACCTTGCAAAATATTTAGGAATAAAACTTGAAACCATTGATATTAAAGAAGAAGTTTTACATCATTTTAGTTTAATTGGTAAAGATGATAAAAATAAAGATGTAACTTTTGAAAATATCCAAGCAAGATATCGTACGTTAGTCTTAATGAATATTGCGAATAAAGAAAATGCGATCGTTTGTGGTACTTCTGATATGAGTGAAATAGCCCTTGGATGGTCAACCTTTAATGGTGATCAAATGTCAATGTATAATTTAAATGGAGGGTTACCTAAAACTACGATTAAAGAACTGGTTAGTTACTTTAAAACAAGACATAGTAACCATAATGATGTTTTACAAGATGTTTTAGATTTACCAATTTCTCCTGAACTTACTGGTTGTGATCAATCAACAGAAGATATTATTGGTAAGTATGAAATTAATGACTTTATCATGTATCATATTTTTGTACGTGGAGCCTCGAAAACTAGAGTTTGTTATTTATTAAATATTGCGTATAATTTAGATGAGGCTAAGGCGATAGAATATTATGATAATTTTATGAAGCGTTTTTGTCGTAATCAATTTAAACGATTAACTGGACCTGAAAGTGTTAAAATTTTTGAATTCTCGTTTGCATGTCGTTCTGATCTTCATTTTCCTGGTGATATGAAACATTAGTAAAGCATTGCAATTGCAAAAAAAAGCAATTTTTGTTATACTATTTTTAGAAATTCAATGATTAGGAAGAGTAGAAAAAGAAAAATTTAAGAGAGAAGTTGGCTGGTGAAAAACTTCATTAGACTTTTTTGAAGGTAGCCTAGGAGAAGATGAACTGAAAAAACTAAGGTAATTATTAATTCGATTGCTTCAGGATGTAAGTTTATCCGCAGAAACACCTGTGTTAACAAATAAGAGTGATTGATGATGTCAATAACAAAGGTGGTACCACGGGATATTATGCTCGTCCTTTATTGGGATGGGCCTTTTTTATTTATAAGGAGGTTAAGTAAAATGAAAGAATTTAAAATCATGGAACCAAAATACAACCATAAAGAAGTAGAAAATGGCAAGTATGATTACTGGCTAAAAGAAGGATTCTTTACTAGTGGTGATAATACGAAAATACCATATACGATTGTGATTCCCCCTCCTAATGTAACCGGAAAATTACACTTAGGTCATGCTTGGGATACTACTTTACAAGATATTTTAATTAGAAGAAAAAGAATGCAAGGATATGATGCTTTATATCTTCCGGGAATGGACCATGCGGGGATCGCAACTCAAGCTAAGGTTGATGCTAAACTTAAAGCTCAAGGTATCAGTCGTTATGATTTAGGTCGAGAAAAGTTTTTAGAAGTAGCTTGGGAATGGAAAAAAGAATATGCAACATACATTCGTTCACAATGGGCTGCTCTTGGACTTTCACTTGATTATACAAAAGAACGTTTCACTTTAGATGAAGGCTTACAAAAAGCCGTAATGGAAGTATTCATTAAGATGTATAATGAAGGCTTAATTTATCGAGGTGAAAGAATCATTAACTGGGATATTGAGGCTAAAACAGCTTTATCTAATATTGAAGTTGAATATAAAGATATTGAAGGGGCCTTTTATCATTTATTATATCCCCTTGTAGATGGTAGTGGAATGCTTGAAATTGCGACCACACGACCTGAGACTATGTTTGGGGATACGGCTTTAATGGTTCACCCTAAAGATGAAAGATATCAAAAGTATATTGGTAAGATGGTTTATATTCCTGGTACTAATCGCGAAATTCCGGTTATTAGTGATGAATATGTTGATATGGAATTTGGAACCGGAGTAGTCAAAGTTACCCCAGCTCATGACCCTAACGATTTTGAAGTAGGTAACAGACATAACCTTCCCCGCTTAATTTGTATGAATGAAGATGGTACAATGAATAATCTTGCGGGGGAATATGAAGGATTAGATCGTTTTGTTTGTAGGAAAAAAGTTGTTGAAGATTTACAAGCTATGAATCTTTGTCCATCAATTGAAAAGATGATTCATTCAGTTGGTCATTCGGAAAGAACAGGGGTAATCGTTGAACCCCGTCTTTCTAAACAATGGTTTGTTAAAATGGACACACTTGCAAAAGATGTTCTTGCTATGCAAGCAAGCACAGAACCAATTGAATTTGTTCCAAGCAGATTTAATAAAACTTTAACTAGTTGGCTAGATCCTGAAAATCTTCAAGATTGGTGTATTTCTCGACAGTTATGGTGGGGTCACCGAATTCCAGCTTGGTATAAAGGTGATGAAGTTTATGTCGGAGTAAGTGCACCAAGTTCTGAGTGGAAACAAGATGAAGATGTCCTTGATACTTGGTTTTCAAGTGCCTTATGGCCATTTTCAACACTTGGTTGGCCGGAAAAAACCAAAGATTTAGAAAGATATTTTCCAACTGATTGCCTTGTAACAGGTTATGATATTATCTTTTTCTGGGTTGCTAGAATGGCTATTCAATCAAAACACTTTATGGGAAAACGCCCCTTTAAAAAATGCTTTATTCATGGTTTAATTCGTGATGAACAAGGTCGTAAAATGAGTAAATCTCTTGGTAATGGAGTTGATCCATTTGATTTAATTGAAAAATATGGTTGTGATGCTATGCGATATTTTTTAACCACTAATGCAACCCCTGGTCAAGATTTACGTTATTCTGAAGAAAAAATGGGTTCATCATGGAATTATATTAATAAAATTTGGAACATTTCCCGTTTTATTCAAATGAATCTTAATAATCTTGAATATGAAAATGAAGAAATTAATTATCAATCTTTGCTTACCATTGATAAGTGGATTTTAAATAAGATGAATGAGTTGATTCATAACGTTAATAAACTATATGATAGTTTTGAACTTGGTGAAGTATCAAAGCTTATCTATAACTTCACATGGGATGATTTTGCTAGTTGGTACTTAGAACTAACCAAAGTAACATTTAGTAGTGGAACTAAAGAACAACAAATAAATACATGTGCTGTCTTAAAAACCGTACTTACAACAGTTATTAAATTATTACATCCATTTATGCCATTTGTTACTGAAGAAATTTACCAACATTTCTATGATGGTTCAATTATGGTTAGTCCTTGGCCTGAAGAAAATGCTAAAAATTCATTTCAAGCTCTTGATAATATGGATGATTTACTTGAAGTTATTACCGCCGTTCGTAATATTCGTAATGCAAAGAATGTTCCAATGAGTAAAAAATTAACCATTTCCCTTGAAACTAGCGATAAAAATCTTATTGAATTTTATCAGAATCATCTAAGTTATCTTGAAAAATTTTGTAATCCTGACCATTTATTAATTGATGCTAAAATTAATAGTGATGATTCCTTAGTTTCGGTTTTAAAGAATACAAAAGTAATTATACCAATGAAAGAATTAGTAAATATGGAAGAAGAACTTAAACGTCTAAACGCTTTAGAACTAAAATTAACTCAAGAAGTGGAAAGATGTGAAAAGATGCTTAATAATCCAAACTTTGTGTCAAAAGCCCCAACCTCCAAAATCGATGCAGAAAGAACCAAACTTGCAAATTACCAATCTCAATTAGCGGAAGTAAAAAATTTATTAACAAAAATAAAATAGTGATAAATATGAATAAATTTACAAATGTAAAAGATTTTATTAACTGGGTTGAAAAACAAAGAAGATTTTCTAAAAAAGTTAGTTTAGATAAAATGCGATATTATTGTGAACTTTTTGATAATCCTCAAGATAAGTTCAAATCAATTCATGTGACCGGAACTAATGGTAAAGGTAGTACAGTTGCTTTTATTGCGAGTATTATGAAAGAAGCTGGATTAAATGTTGCAACATACACTTCTCCCTATATTACATATTTCAATGAAAGAATTGAATATAATGGTAAGTTTATTAGTGATGAAGATTTGATAGAATATGCTAATTGCATCATTGAAAAATATGATCTTATAACTAGTTCAAAATTTGAACTTCCCTCATTTTTTGAATTTATTACCCTTCTTGCCTTTTTATATTTTAGCAAATTAAAAGACTTAGATTATGCTATTATTGAAGTAGGAATGGGGGGGCGACTTGATTCAACCAATGTCATAAAAAGCGAGATCGCGGTAATAAGCAATGTTGCCTATGACCATATGAAGATTTTAGGTAATTCTTTAGAAGAAATTGCCTATCAAAAATTAGGAATTGTAAAAGATAATGAACCTCTAATCACGGGAATTAGTGATAAAAAACTTCAAAATTATGTAAAATCTTATTGTGATGCTCACCATATTCCTGTGACATTTGCCTTAAACAGAGCGTTTGAAATAAAAAATGCCACCATTTATGGGACTGAACTTTTGTTAGAAGGGTATCAAAAGCCTTTAGTGATTGGTCTTGCGGGAAACCATCAAGTTGATAATGCTTTAACGGTGATTTCAACCATTGAAGAATTTGGTAAAATTCATCCTGAATTAAAGGCTAAATTAGATGCATCTATTTCTGAGGGATTAAAAAATGCCAAATGGCCTGGTCGACTTGAAATTATTAAGGATAATCCTTTAATTTTAGTTGATGGAGCTCATAATATTGATGGTATAACAAGAGTATGTGATTTTCTTAAATCGCAACCATTTATGATGAAACGAGCTGTTGTTTCCATTTCTAAGGATAAAGAAAAAGAAGCAATGATAAAAATATTAGACCAAACATTTGATGAAATAATTTTCACTAAATATAAATATGAACGTAGTGCCATGGCTGAAGAACTATTTTCAATAAGTAATAGTCATAATAAAAAAATCCTTAACTCTTTAGATGATATTTTAGATTATCTCGAAAAAACACCTGCTGATATAACCATCTTTCTTGGTAGTCTCTATTTAGTTTGTGATATCAGAAATAAAGTCCTTAAATAAATGTAATCATTACTACTTGCACGTAATATTTTGGTGTAAGTAGTTTTTTCTAGGAGTTGAAATCATGCTTTTAAAAGAAATGCCCTTAGATGAAAGACCAAGGGAAAAGGCCTTAAAATATGGAGTTGAAAATTTAAGTAATGCAGAATTAATTGCAATTATTTTTCGAACCGGAAAACAAAATGAAAGTGCTGTAAATGTTGCATTAAATTTACTTAAAGAGATTAATAGTATTAAAGATTTACAAAATTTATCAATTACTGAATTAACTAAAATAGGAGGAATTGGTTCGACTAAAGCTTTAATGTTGCTATCAGCCATTGAACTTGGTTATCGAATTATTAATGATAATACGGAAAAACTCAAATTTCCAACTTCCCGTTCCGTATATGAATATATGAAACCAACCGTTGCAAAATTAAAGGAAGAACAGTTATATGCTATATATTTAGATGTAAAAGGTAATCATATTGATACAAAAATGCTCACCAAAGGAAATGTTAGTTCAACCATTATTGATGGTAAATTAATCTTTAAATGGGCTTATAAGTTATCTGCCGCCGCCATTATTTTAGTTCACAATCATCCAAGTGGTGATCCGACCCCAAGTATTCCTGATATTAAGTATACGGAAGTTGTTTTAAAACAAGCTAAGTTAACGGATTTTATGATTATTGACCACATAATTATTGGTGATGGTTATTATAGTATGAAAAAAGAATGTAAAATATTTAAAATGTTCTAATTTATAATCTTTTATCATATGATATTATGGTGATATCATGAAATCAAATTTCTTTTTATTAAAGCGAAAAAAAGAAAAACAAAACATGGAAGGATTAAAAAAAAGAAAATTAAATTATATTGACAAACTTTTTTTAAGGATTTTTTTATCATCACTTTTAATTTTAACGCTTATTTTATTTGATTATTCTAAAATATTTAAAGATAATTTAAATTTTCTAAAAATTGCTAAAATATTTAATGGTAATTTTGGTAATTTTATGACTTTAAAAATTGAAGAACATGCATATGCATCAACCACTTATGATGAAGTGTTTTATGATCCTATAACTAAAGTTAATACGGTTTATAATTATGGTTTTGATGGAATCACTAATTTAGAAAATGGCATTGTAACTAAAATTTATCATAAACAAAATGGTTATTATGACATAACTATTAAGGGGTATGATGGCTACAATTATACATATTATGATTTAGAAAGTATCGACTTTAGAATCTATAGTTTTGTAAGTAATGAAGCAATAATTGGGGCTGCAAGTTATGATGAAAAGATGAAGTGTTATTCATTTAAATTAACAATTGAAAAAGAAGGAGTATATTATGACTACTATCAAAATGCCCAAGCTTAAAATACATTATTCTTTAATAGTTTATTTTATAATTTGCTTATATGCAGGGTTTTTAAAGGACTTTTTAATTATATTTTCAATTTTAATTTTTCATGAATTAGGTCATATGTTTTGGATTTATTTTTGGAATGGAAAGGTAACAAAACTTTCCTTATCAATGATTGGAGGATTAATGGAGGTTAGGCTTCCTAAACTTAAATTATTACCAAATTGTCTAATCATTTGTGGTCGGCCTAACTAATAATTTACTTTTACTTTATTTATTTACTAGGTTAAAACTAACTACAACTATTTATAGTCAGTTTAATAATATGATGATAATTTTCAATATTATTCCAATTTACCCACTTGATGGGAACCGTCTTATTAATCTTTTCTTATCAAAAATATACGATGATGAATATTGTTATCATTTATTATCGCTTATGTCAATGTTTTTCTTAGTTATTTTATTTTTATTATCATTTATCTTTAGGAGTTTAGCCTTTGCTTTTATTATATTATTCTTAATGGTTAAACAAATTGAATATTATCGTAACTATCAATTTAAAAAAATTTTATTGACTAATTACTTTAAAAAAAGCAAAAATTAAAGTATAATATTAGTGGTGATAAAGATGAGTAAAAAGAAATTTATAGTTTTAATAAGTTTTTTAGTTATTATATTAGGGGCTTTAATAACA
>CAVJDT010000026.1:0-25032 GCA_963648435.1 Bacillota bacterium | reverse complement strand
TAGGTCATATATCAAGTGATTGGATTGTTGATGTTGAAGCAACTACAAATGCTAAAGGCCACAAACATAAAGAATGCACTATTTGTGGTGAATTTTTAGTAAATGAATCAATTGATAAAAAAGGTGGATGTAATTCGAATGCTGGTTTTATTCAAATGTTACATTTGATTGCTATTAGTGGATTTATGATTCTAATTAGAAAAAAGAAGAATAACTAATATTAAAAAGGAGACTTTAGGCGTTGCTTAAGTATCTCCTTTTTTCTAATACATTTTAATTGACTGTTAGTTAACTAAAATATATAATTGTTGTATAAAATAATAAATTAAGAACTGAACAATCTAAATAAAATTATTAAAGTAGGTAAAAGTTTAATTCTTAAAAAAGTTTATAATAATGTTAGTGCTGGGCAATAAAAAACAGTAATTAACTTTACTTTTAATAAGGTTAAGGAAGACTCTAATAAAGGAACTATTTATGAAAGACTATCTGTATATTTAAAGGGGTCTATTGAAAAAATAGTAAAAGAGGGCTTAAAAACGGCTCAAACGTGGTTTTCTGATACGGTTAAAGCATCCGCCTATGGTTTACGTAAACTTAAGTATGATGAGGACTATATAATGTCAATTTTATTAAGTGATATGGATGAAACAGAAGCTTTAATAATATCTAAGAAAATAGTAGCTATTTATTATGGAATTTTAATTACTTGGTGTATTACTGATGGTAAAGATGATCCCATGGATTTAATTAATAATTTTATTGTAAATGATTTATCAAAAATGATAGGAGGGAAATAATGAAAAAACAAACAGCAGGTAGAACAAATTTAGGAAAGTTAGCACCTAAATTTGCTGAAATGAATGATGATGTATTATTTGGTGAAATTTGGTCAAGAGAGGATAAACTTTCACTAAGAGATCGTAGTTTAATTACAATTAGTGCTTTAATGGCTCAAGGCCTTTATCCTCAAGTAAAAGCTCATTTAATAATGGGAAAAGAACATGGATTAAAAAAAGAAGAAATTGTCGAAGTAGTTACACAACTTGCTTTTTACACAGGTTGGCCTAAAGCTTGGAGTGTTTTTCCTTTAGTGGAAGAAGTATATGCTAGTGATGATATTAAAGAAACTCATGGTGGTGCATTTGGCATGGGTGAATTAAATACAGCTTTTCAAAAATACTTTATTGGTAATTCCTATCTTAAGCCATTAACAAATCAAGTTTTACCAGTTTATAATGTTACGTTTGAACCAAGATGTAGAAACAACTGGCACATTCATAAAGCTACTAAAGGCGGAGGTCAAGTGTTAATCGTAGTTGAAGGTGAAGGATGGTATCAAGAAGAAGGTAAAACCCCTCAAAAATTAGTATGTGGTGATATTGTTACGATTCCAGCTAATGTAAAACATTGGCACGGGGCCACAAGTGATAGCTGGTTCTCCCATCTTGCGGTGGAAGTACCAGGTGAAAATACTAGTACCGAATGGTTAGAAAGTGTTAACGATGAAGAGTATGATAAACTAAAATAGAAGGGGAAAATAATAGTGAGAATTTTTATTTATTTTAGTTGGTCTAATAATACTAAAAAAATAGTAGATGCTGTAAGTGCGGCGGTAAAAGGTGATGTTGTTCGTCTTGAAAGAAAAATTCCATATAGCACTGACTACAATACATGTGCATATGTGGAAGCGAAAGAAGAATATGAAAAGAAAATTCATCCAGAAATTAAAGATTTAAATATTGATTTTTCTAAATATGATGAAATTGATTTATTCTTCCCTATTTGGTGGTATACTTTCCCAATGCCAGTTGGAACATTAATTGAAAAGTTAAAAGGTTATCAAGGTAAAATTGTTGTTTTCGCAAATAGTTATACTAATGATTATACTTATATGACTAATTCACTTAGAGATTTAAGATTAATAGATCCAAACATCAATTTTGGGAAAGGATTATTAAATAAAAGTGTAAAAGCTCATATAGAATATTTAGGGGGAAAAACAAAATGAAATATGTAACATTAACAAATGGCATAAAAATGCCAATCATAGGATATGGTGTTTATCAAGTATCTAAAGATGAATGTGAAAGATGTGTCTTAGATGCTTTAGAAGTAGGATACCGTCTTATCGATACTGCTCAAGCCTACTTTAATGAAGAAGAAGTAGGAAGAGCTATAAAAAAATCGGGGATAAAAAGAGAAGATTTATTTATTACTTCGAAAGTATGGATTGAACATTATGGTTATGAAGAATGCAAAAAATCAGTTGAAGAGTCTTTAAAAAAGTTAGGACTTGAATATATTGATTTAATGCTTTTACATCAACCATTTGGTGATTACTATGGAGCTTGGCGTGCTCTTGAAGAAATGTATGAAGCTGGTAAAATTAAAGCAATTGGAGTATCTAATTTTTATCCCGATCGTTTAGTTGATATTTGTAGTTTCGCAAGAATTAAACCAATGGTAAATCAAATAGAAACTCATCCTCTTTTCCAAAGAGATATTGACAATGAATGGATGAGAAAATATAATGTTCAACATGGGGCATGGGCATCATTTGGTGAAGGAAGAGATGGATTATTTACTAATCCTACACTTGAAAAGATTGGAAATAAGTATGGTAAAACCCCAGCTCAAGTAATGCTTAGATGGGCCATCCAAAGAGATATTATCGTTTTACCTAAATCAACCCATAAAGATAGAATGATTCAAAACTTTAATGTATTTGATTTTGAATTATCCCTTGATGATATGAATGAAATTAAAAAATTAGATACTAATACAAGTTGTTTCTTCTCTCATTATGATCCTAAAATGGTAGAATGGTTTGCTCAAATGGTTGAAGAACGTAAAAAGAATCACGACCATAGTAAAGAAAAGAAAAATTGGTAAAAAAAACTATATGGTAAATTAGAAGTCCTAATTTATCATATAGTTTTTCTTGTTGTAAATAAGTTTAAAAAAATCTCAATTTAGTGTATAATGTAATAGATGACTAAATCTTTTTTAATAAGCGTAATGCTTGCTTTACTACATCTTTTAGTTCAGTTGAATCATCAATTACTAATTTCTTAGTAACATTTTTAATTTCAACATTACTATAACCTAAAGATTTTAG
This sequence comes from Bacillota bacterium, assembly GCA_963648435.1. Classification (GTDB taxonomy): domain Bacteria; phylum Bacillota_I; class Bacilli_A; order ML615J-28; family CAG-313; genus UMGS75. The sequence continues at coordinate 21,911 of CAVJDT010000026.1, read as the reverse complement.
TGCAAGAACCACATTTTCTAACTTTTCACTATTAGACTTAGTGGTAGTATCTACTGTAAAGTTAACTTTACCTTTTAAGTCAAGAATAATTTGTTGACTAAGTTTATTACCAATTCCTGGAAAACTACAAAAATATTTAGCATTACTATCGTCAAGAGCTTGAACAATTTCACTAATTGTACTAGAAGCAAGAATGGCAAGAGCTCCTTTTGGTCCTAAGCCTTTAACACTAATTAAACTAATAAACATTTGTTTTTCATCTATGCTTCCAAAACCATAAAGCTCAATGGCATCTTCACGGACATTTTGATATACATAAATAATAGTATTACTGTCTTTTTCAAATTGATAAGGATTAGGGACTTTAACTAAGTAACCAACGCCATAACATTCAATAGTAATGTGGGTAGCACAAACTTCTGTGATTTGACCTTTAAAATAACTATACATAATACACCTCTTATTACGTGTATTATAGCACAAAATTAGATTTATTGCAAAAAGAAAGGGTGACTTTTTTGGAAAATATAATGGATAAAAAACAAATTGATGGTGATGAACTTGAAGTCACCTTACGTCCGAAATATTTAAGCGAATATATTGGACAAGATGAAATTAAAGAAATGATGAAAGTTTTCATTTCAACAGCTCGTGACCGTGGTGAAAGTCTAGACCATGTTTTACTTTATGGTCCACCAGGACTTGGTAAAACAACCCTTGCTAATATTATCGCAAATGAAATGAAAACAAACTTAAAAGTAACGACCGGACCTGCTTTATCACGTCCTGGGGATCTTGCTTCAATTCTTTCATCTTTAGAACCAGGTGATGTACTATTTATAGATGAAATTCACCGTATTCCTAAAGTAATTGAAGAAATTCTCTATTCCGCAATGGAAGATTATGCGATTGATATTGTAATGGGAAAAGACACTAATGCGATGACCCTTAGAATTGATTTACCACCATTTACTTTGGTAGGGGCGACCACTAGATTTGGTGATTTAACCGCTCCAATGCGTGACCGTTTTGGAATTGTTCATCAATTAAAGTATTATACAGTAGAAGAACTAGGAACAATCATTAAGAGAACATCATCAATTTTCTCATTTTCAATAGATGATGATGCCGTAGTAGAACTTGCAAGAAGATCACGGGGCACTCCGCGTATTGCTAATCGCTTATTTAGACGAATTAGAGATTTTGCCCAATATGAAGGACTAACTCATATTACTAAAGAAATAACTGATTATGCTTTAAACAAAATGAACATCGATAAAGGTGGACTTGATATTACTGACCGTAAGTATCTAAAGTGTTTAGTTGAACGCTTTAAGGGTGGACCTGCGGGAATTGAAGCATTAGCATCAACTATTTCAGAAGAAGCCGTAACTTTAGAAGATGTTAACGAGCCATACTTACTTCAAGAAGGATATATTATTAGAAGTCATCGTGGTAGAGTTGCAACAGATAAAACATATGAACATTTAGGAATTAAAAGAGGTGGAATGTTTTGAAACTAGAAGAATTTGATTACTATTTACCAGAAAGACTTATTGCACAAACCCCTCTTGAAAAAAGAAGTAATTCAAGACTACTTGTGCTTGATAAAAAAACAGGAAAAATAGAACATAAACATTTTTATGACTTAACTAGTATGTTAACAGATAATGATGTTTTAGTTTTAAATGATACCAAAGTATTACCTTCAAGAATTTATGGTGAAAAAGAAGACACCAAAGCTTGGATTGAAGTATTACTATTAAAAGAGATTAGACCAAATGTATGGGAAACCCTAACTAGACCAGCTAAAAGAGTTAAAGAAGGAACTATTATTTCCTTTAATGGAGGAATCCTTAAAGCTAAATGTATTGAAGTTAGCGAAGATGGTGAACGAACTTTTGAAATGATGTATGAAGGAATCTTCATTGAAATTCTTGAAAAAATTGGAATGATGCCACTTCCCCCCTATATTCATGAAAAATTAAATGATGGTAATAGATATCAAACAGTTTATGCAAAAGAATATGGAAGTGCTGCAGCACCAACAGCGGGGCTTCACTTCACGAAGGAAATGCTTGAAGAATTAAAACAAAAAGGTGTTACCATTTGTTACATCACTTTACATGTTGGCCTAGGTACTTTTAGACCCGTAACAACAGATAAAGTAGAAGATCATCATATGCATAGTGAAACATACCATATGGATAAGTTAACTGCGAATATTTTAAATCAAGCAAAACTTGATCATAAACGAATTATTAGTGTAGGTACAACTTCAACTAGAACGCTTGAAAGCATTTATAACAAATATGGCAAGTTTGTAGAAACTTGCGAAGATACAAGTATCTTTATTTATCCACCTTATGAGTTTAAAGCAATAGATGCATTAATTACAAACTTTCATTTACCTAAATCAACCCTCGTAATGCTTGTTAGTGCGCTTGCGGGAAAAGATAATATAATGAAAGCTTATAAAGAAGCAGTTGATAAGGAATATCGCTTTTTCTCATTTGGTGATGCAATGTTTATTAGGTAGGTGATATAATGAAAAACTTTAAAAATATAAGAATAGTTGATAATTTTTATCAAACATCATCTTTTTTCCCAATGCCTCTTACTCTTATTGGCACCCTAGATGAAAACGGAAATACTAGTTTTGGGGCATACTCCCTATGTTTTCCTTATTATATAGCAGGTAAAAACTTTTACGCAATGATTCTAGAATGCCGTAATAGTTCTAATACTTGTAAAGGCATTTTAAGAAGTGGAAAATGCACAATTAACTTTTTACCATACACTAAACAAATCTTTAAAGAACATGTTCGTTTAGGATATCCTGGTGATACCCCTGAAGAAAAAATGAAAGATTTTAAATTTAATGTTGAAACTTCAATTTCTCAAGATGAAGATCCAAACCATAACTATCCAAAAATCATAAGTGAAGCCTTACAAGTTTTCGAATGTACTTGGGTAAGTGAATTAGATAATGCAAGTAATGATGAAATAAAAGAAGAATACGATGGTCCATATCATAATTTTAATGGAATTACCTCAAAATATGGTGCTCATTTTATTCTTAAAATTGATCGCATTTTAGTAAAAGATAAATACTATGATGCTTTGATTAACGGAGTTAACACCCATAATTTTTGCCCACTTCCTACTAATTGGGGATATCGTGATTCTACTAATTTTTGGTGTTCTGCTTTCCGTACGCCAAAACCTGAAAAAGTACCTAAACGTGAAGTTGACTTAACCTCTGTTCGTTATGCCGCATCAAGAGCTGATGATAAAGTTAAATTTTCTGATGATGCACTAATGAAATTAGTAAAAGTGCCAAGACCATTTTTGAAACTAGTTATTAATGGTTGTATAAACTGGGCTAAAGAAAATAATTGTACTTTAATTACTTCAAAAGAGATGGATATCATTAACGATAAACGAAGAAAAGAAAAAGGCAAAAAATAAATGTTATGTAAAAGAATCCTAAACTAATTAGGATTTTTTGCATATTATGATATTAAAATAATAAATAATGAGCAATTTTTGAAAAATTTTTCAAAAATATCGACAAAACATATAAAAAATGTTATACTATATTTAATGAGATTAGCATTGAGTTTGGAAGATTGTTGCGAATTGTGTATTGATGATAAAAAGAAAAAATGTTTTTTCACATACAAAACTAGTTCAACAATTTTAGCGCTATTTAATTAGTGTAAGTGTGAAAACTCTCCTTGAGTAAATGTGGTGTTAGGAGGAAAGAAAAATGTCAAAAATTATATTATATCATGGTTCTTTAAATAAAGTTATAACACCCACTTTTGGATTGGGTGACGAAAAACATGATTATGGAAAAGGATTTTATCTATCAGAAAATATAGAACTTGCAAAAGAATGGGCTGTTTGTCGTCCTAATGAACATAACGGTTGGATACACAAATATGGACTTGACACGGAAGGGCTTAAAATTTTTGATTTTACAAAAACAAATGTGCTTTCTTGGCTTGCAGAACTTATGAAGCATAGAGATGCCTCTGATTCTAAACGTTATCACATACTCGCAAAGAAGTTTATTGACAAATATGGTATAGACATAAGTGAGTATGATGTGATTAAAGGGTGGAGAGCAAATGCGTCATATTTCTTTATCGCGAAAGAATTTGTTCGGGATAATATTGACATTGATATTCTTGAAAAAATGTTATCTTTAGGAGGTTTAGGGATTCAATATTGCATAAAGACTGAGAAGGCATATGCAAAATTGAAAGAGATTCCAGATTCCATTTTACCGGTTGATTACGATGAGTTTAATGAAAAATATAATTCTAGAGATATAGAAGCACGCAAAAATATGCGTGATTTGATTGATTCGGATGAAAATAAAGTTGAAAAAGTGTTTAGCACGCTTTTTAAGGAGTGACTTATGAGAGCATATGCAGAGGAATATTTAACTGATGTAGTTGATAGTCAAGGAAAACTTTTTGATTTTGTATCTTTCCAATACCCTGATTGTGATATAGAGGACTTTATAATTCAATATATGGAAAGTAGTACAAGAAAAGCTATTGATGAAGGTCAAGCCTATGTTAACACAATGGATTATAAAACGTTATGGGAGTACTTTGTTAAAACTGATGGTTATAAGCCTAAAAAAGGTAAATCACTTGAAGGATTTTTACCTGAATGGATAGGTGAGTTCTATTCTTATTATCAGTGGTATTATAATATTAAAAGTAGAGAACTTGTAAAAAAGATTCCCGTATCTTTTTTAAAAAAAGCATATCCTGGCTTACATGATTTAGAACTTGAATTAGCAGTAAAAAAAGTAGGTGAAGTATGATGGAAATTATTTGTTTCCATAATCCAGATGAAGAAAATGGCTTTTTAAGCAATTGGTACCTTTCTTCTTTTGTTATTAATGGTAAAGGGTTTTCGTCGGTTGAACAATATATGATGTATCAAAAGGCAATTTGCTTTAAAGATGACACCATTAAAAAACAAATAATGGAGACAAATGATGTTGCCTTAATAAAATCACTTGGACGTTCAGTTTCAAATTACGATGATAACGTTTGGAAAATGATGCGTGAAGAAGTTGTTTTTGATGCTTCACTAGCAAAATTTTCACAAAACAATGCACTAAAAAAACAATTAATAGCTACTAAAAATGCGGTGTTAGCAGAATGCGCCGTAAAAGATTTAATATGGGGAATTGGGCTATCGATGAATGATCCAAATCGTTTTGATAAAACAAAATGGAGAGGTCAAAACTTACTTGGAAATATTCTTATGAAAGTAAGAGAAGAATTAAAATAAAAAATATTTAGAATTATTCTTATGTGAAAGTGCTAGTGCTATAAGTTGACATAATCATTAAACAAACATAGAATCATAATAAAAGAATCCTAAGACAATTAGGATTTTTTGTTTATTGTAATTTATTTATAGGAAATAATTGCTAATTAAAAAATAAAAAATGATGGTTATTTTGTCTAAAAAAAGAAGCAATTACAAGTTAATAATTAAAACATATGCAAAAAAATGAAAGATGTGGTATAATAAATTTAGAAAATGGGGTGATATCGCATGAATGATCAAGGTATTTATTACTTTCATCAAGGCACAAGTGCTGAAGCATATGATCTACTTGGTTCACATTACACACCAGCAGAAACCACATTTAGAGTGTGGGCTCCAAATGCTAGAAGTGTTAGTGTGGTTGGTGATTTCAATGCTTGGGATAAAACAAAGAATATCATGAATAAAATTACTGCTGAAGGTTTATATGAGGTAGTAATTAAAAATGTTAAAGAATATGATTGTTATCAATATGCGATAACATCTCGAACTGGTAAAGTAATTATGAAAAGTGATCCCTATGCATTTCACAGTGAACTTAGGCCAAAACGAGCATCTAAAGTATATGATTTAGATAAATACAAATTCACTGATGAAAAGTGGATGGAAAATAGAAATAATGTTCAAAACTATCATGCTCCTATCAACATTTATGAAGTTCATTTAGGTTCTTGGCGAAAATATCATGATGGTGAAGCTTTCGATTATATTAAGACAGCCCATGAACTAAGTGATTACGCAGTGAAAATGGGATATACGCATATTGAAATATTACCAATATCAGAATATCCATATGACCCTTCATGGGGCTATCAAGTTACTGGATATTATTCTGTAACTTCTAGATATGGGACTCCTAGTGATTTTATGGAATTTATAAATATATGTCATAATAAGGGCTTAGGAGTAATTTTAGACTGGGTTCCTGGACATTTCACGAAAGATAGTCATGGACTTATTGATTTTGATGGTGATAATGTTTATGAACCAAGTGATGAAACAAGAAAAGAAAATAAAGGATGGGGCACAAGATGCTTTGATTATGGAAGATGTGAAGTTCAAAGTTTTTTAGTATCAAATGCTATGTTTTTTGTAAAAAAATTTCATATTGATGGAATTAGAATGGACGCGGTTGCATCAATGCTTTATCTAGATTATGGTAAAAATGATGGTGAATGGCATCCAAATAGTTTTGGAACCAACATTAATCTAGAAGCAGTAGCGTTCTTAAAAAAATGCAATAATGCAATTCATCAAGCTTATCCTGAAGTTTTAATGATTGCTGAAGAATCCACCGCATACCCTAAGATTACAGTACCTACTGAGTATGATGGATTAGGATTTGATTATAAATGGAATATGGGATGGATGAATGATACTTTATCTTACATTAAAGATGATCCGATATATCGACAGTATCATCATGATAAATTAACATTCCAAATGACTTACATTTATAGTGAACACTATATCTTACCACTTAGTCATGATGAAGTTGTGCATATGAAAGGATCATTAATCAATAAAATGCCAGGAACATATGAACAAAAGTTTGCAGGTCTTAAAGTCTATCTTACCTATATGATGACACACCCTGGTAAAAAGTTATTATTTATGGGTGGTGAAATTGGGCAATTTCGAGAATGGAATGAAGACCGGGAAATTGATTGGTCCGTTTTACAATATCCCCAACATCAAGGACTTCAAAAATATAATGAACATTTAAATAATTTATATAAAACATCAATTGCTTTATATGAAAATGATTATAACTGGGATGGTTTTAAATGGTTAGTTGTAAATGATAATACTAAAAATGTTTTATCATATGCAAGAATATCACATGGTGAAGAAATGTTAGTTATCCTAAATTTCTCATTTAACATGTGGTTTGACTATCAAGTTTCAAACGTCGATAATGGTGAATATGAAATTATCCTAGCTAGTGATGATGAAGAATATAGTGGTACTCACCACTTAAAAGGACAAAAATATAAAGTAGAGAATAATGAACTAGTGATATCAATTCCTTATAGTTCAGGAATAATATTAAGAAAGGTAAAATAGAATATGTATAATAGTAAAAAGTGTATTGCAATGTTATTAGCTGGTGGTCAAGGAAGTCGCTTATATGCTCTTACCACCAAGGTTGCCAAACCAGCTGTATCGTTTGGTGCGAAATATCGAATTATTGATTTTACTTTATCAAATTGTGTAAATTCAAATATAGATACAGTTGGAGTACTTACTCAGTATCAACCACTAATCTTAAATGAATATATTGGTAATGGTCAACCATGGGATTTAGACCGTACATATGGGGGAGTTCAAATCTTACCACCTTATCAAGCTAAAGACCGGATGGACTGGTATAAAGGCACAGCTAATGCTATTTTTCAAAATATTGGTTATATTGAAAAATATAATCCTGACCATGTTTTAATCTTATCAGGTGACCATATTTATAAAATGGATTATAACAAAATGTTAGAATACCATATTAAAAATAATGCAGACTGTACGATTGCGGTACTAGAAGTTCCACTAAGTGATGCTAGTCGTTTTGGCATTATGAATACTGATGAAAATAATCAAATTGTAGAATTTGAAGAAAAACCAAAGGTACCAAAAAGCAATAAAGCATCAATGGGAATTTATATTTTCAAAAAAGAAAAACTTGTTGAATACTTAAAAGCGGATAATGAGGATCCTAAATCACAAAATGATTTTGGTAAAAATATTATTCCTAATATGCTAAATGCCAAAGAAAAGATGGTAGCTTATCCATTTAAAGGATACTGGAAAGATGTCGGCACTATTGATAGTTTATGGGAAGCAAACCAAGATTTAATCGGTGAACATCCTAAATTTGATATCTATAATCCTCATTGGAAAATTCATTCCCGTAATATTGGAATTGAACCACAATATATTGGGGAAGATGCCAAAATTGTTAATTCACTAATTACGGGTGGAGCTAAAATCGAAGGTACAGTTATTAATAGTATAATAGGTTCAAAAGTAGTAATTGAAAAAGGTGCAATAGTTAAAGATAGTGTCATTTTTTCAAATGTTAAAATTGAAAAAGGTGCAAAAATTAATTATAGCATTATTGATGAAAATGTAATAATTGGTAAAAAAGCTATAGTTGGAGCTGAAAAAGCAGAAGGCGTTAAAATTACGGTTATTGGCCGTGATATTAAGGTTGAGGCAAGTGCTAAAGTTGAAGCAGGCTCTAATATTGAACACGACGTTAGAAAGGAGAAATAAGATGAACGCTGCAGGAATTATTTTTGCGAATTTACAAAATGAAATGTTAGATGAATTAACCCGTAAAAGAACCACTGCTTCCTTACCATTTGGAGGACGTTATCGTTTAATTGACTTTGCTCTTTCTAATATTGTTTGCGCGGATATCGTTAATGTTGCGGTGATAGCCCAAAAGAATTATCAATCATTAATGGACCATGTGGGTTCAGGTAAAGATTGGGACTTATCACGTCGTAATGGCGGTTTAACAATTTTTCCACCATTTAGTAACTATAAAAGTGATTTCCTTTATACTAATCGTTTAGAAGCCTTAAAAACAATTAGAGGTTTTATTTCTAAAGTTAAAGATGATATTATTGTTTTAATGGATTGTGATAGTGTTAATGTTATTGATTTTGAAAAAGTAATCAATAAACATCTTGAAAAACAAGCAGATATTACGGTCCTATATCAAGAATGTATAGTTCCAAGTACCCTTAAAAATCATATGAGTTTTGAAATTTCTGAAAGTGGAAGAATCACTAAAGGTACATTAACATCAGATGAAGGCAAAAATGCTAATGTCGGTATTAATGTTTGGGTTATGAGTCGTCGCCTTTTACAAAGTGCAGTTGATGAAGCAATATCACTTGGTTTAAATAATTTTGAAAGAGATATTATATTAAATAATATACCTAGTTTGAAAGTATTTGGATATAAATATACTGGAATTTATCTACCAATTACTTCAATGGAAGACTATTATAAAAATAATATGAAACTACTTGATCCAAGTATTCGCGAGGCTATTTTTGAACAAGAAGATCATCACATCTATACTAAAGTTAGAGATTCAGCTCCAACAAGATATGGAAGTGAAGCTAAAGTTGAAAATAGTTTTATCGCCGATGGATGTGAAATTGAAGGAACTGTTATCAATAGCATTCTATTTAGAGGTGTCAAGGTAGGTAAAGGAACTGTAATTAAAAACTCAATTTTAATGCAAGATACTATTACAGGTAATAATGTAACATTAGAGTGCGTAATTACGGATAAGAATGTTGCAATTAGAGATCGTAATCATCTTGCGGGATGTGAAAAAATACCATACTATTTAAGTAAAAATGTGATGGTATAATAATCAGTTAATGAAAAAAAATAATAAAGAATAATTTTCTATCAAGGAGGATATTTATATATGAATAGTAAAGAACAAAAAACTAAAAAAATTACCTTTATCGCTTCGGAATGTCAACCATTTATTGCCTCAGGTGGTTTAGGTGATGTTGTGGGGTCTCTTCCTTTGCGTATTGCTAAACAAGCTAAAGGTGAATATGAACTTACCGTAATCCTACCATATTATTCCAAAATAAATGAAAAATATCGTAACAAACTTGTCTATGTAGGTCAAACTACCGTTAACCTATCATGGCGTAAACAATATTGTGGTATTTTCAAATATGAAGAAAAAAATGTTAAATATTACTTTATCGATAATGAATATTACTTTAAACGTGATAATTTATATGGTTACTTTGATGATGGTGAACGTTTTGCATATTTCAGTAAAGCCGCAATCGAAGTAATGTTATACTTAGATGAAGTACCAGATATTATTCATGTTCATGATTGGCAAACAGGTCTCGTACCAATTTATTTACGTACTTTATATTATGGTGATGTTCGTTTAATGAATGTTAAAACAGTATTTACTATTCATAACATTGAGTATCAAGGCTCATTCTCCTTTGATGATGATATTATTGAAGATGTATTTGGAATTTCAATTAATGATGCATATATTTTTGAATATCGTGGTTCCATTAATATTATGAAAGGAGCCATGGAGGCCGCAAACTATGTGACTACAGTTAGTCCAAGTTACGCCGAAGAAATTTGCACACCTGAGTATGCACATGGCTTAGAAGATGAAATTAACCGAATTAAGGCAGAAAACAAACTAGTTGGTATATTAAATGGTATTGATAAAAACTTTTATAATCCAGCCAAAGATAAGGCGCTATTCGCAAATTATGATCGAAATGACGCTACAAATAAAAGCCTAAATAAAGTCGAACTTCAAAGAATGTTAAATTTATCAGTTGATGAAAGTATTCCAATGATAGGAATGGTAACAAGACTTGTTGGACATAAAGGCTTAGAATTCATTAAAGCAGGTTTTAACGAACTTATGGAAATGAATATTCAACTTGTAATTCTTGGTACGGGTGATCCATATTATGAAGGATACTTAAAAGATATGGAAGTTAAATATCATAATAAATTTAGAGCAGTTATTGCATTTAATCAAGATTTATCACGCAAAATTTATGCCTCCGCTGATTTATTCTTAATGCCATCAGCATCAGAACCTTGTGGTTTATCACAAATGATAGCAGCACGTTATGGGGCTATTCCAATGGTTAGAGAAACAGGCGGATTAAAAGATAGTATTATTGATTATAGTAAAATAAATGGCAATGGTTATACTTTTACAGGAATGGATTATCATGATATGTTAAACATGATTAAAAGAGCTGTGAATGATTATCATCAACCTACTTGGAACGAGAAAGTCGAAAAGACGATGAATGTTGATTTTGGATGGAGCAGTAGTGCTAAGAAATATGTTTCAATGTATGACAAAATTCTAAATAGTTAATACTATTTAGATAGAAAGGTAATGAAATGACAACAGGAGCAGTAGAAACAAATGATGTGAAAAAAAGTCTTGAAGATAAACTTTCCAATTATTTTGGAGTTTCTCCTCAAGACGCAAGTATCGACCAAATATATAAAGCTGTAAGCATGACTGTAGTAGATATTCTACTAAAAATGAAACAACAATATAATCGAAAAGTTAAAGAAACAAAAGCAAAACGTATATATTATTTATGTATGGAATTTTTAGTAGGTCGTAGCTTAAAAACGAATCTTTATAATTTAGGAATTGTTGACAAATACGCCAAAGTTCTTAAAGAATATGGAATTGAATTAGATGATGTTTATGAACAAGAAAATGATGCTGGTCTTGGTAATGGAGGGTTAGGACGACTTGCGGCATGCTATATGGATTCCCTTGCATCTTTAGCTTATCCCGCTACCGGATTTTCAATTCGTTATGAATATGGCTTATTTAAACAAAAAATAGTAAATGGATGGCAAACCGAAATGCCTGATGTATGGCTACCAGGGGGTGAAGTATGGCTAGTTCCTCGTAGTGATAGAGCTTTAAAGGTTCATTTTGGAGGCTGGGTTAGTGAAAAATTTGTTGATGGAAAAATGAAAGTAGAATACCACGATGATAAAGTAGTAGAAGCAATGCCATATGATATGCTAATTTCCGGTGGTGGCAGTGGTGCAATTTCCACTCTTCGTTTGTGGAGATCACGTAATGCTACAGAATTTGATATGAAATCATTTTCACAAGGTGATTACTTTACGGCGATGGAAGATAACGCGAAAGCAGAGTTAATATCAAAAGTACTTTATCCATCCGATGATCACTATGAAGGTAAAACTTTAAGACTTAAACAACAATATTTCTTGGTAAGTGCTTCTATGCAAAATATTGTAAATGATCATGTCAAAAGATATGGTGATTTACATACCCTACCAGACTATGCCGCAATCCATATTAATGATACGCATCCGGCTCTTTGTGTGCCAGAATTAATGCGTTTATTGATGGATGAACATGGCTTTGGTTGGGATGAAGCTTGGGATGTTGTAACTAAATGTTTAGCTTATACCAACCATACGGTTTTAGCTGAAGCTTTAGAAACTTGGGATGAAGCATTACTTGCAAGAACTCTTCCTCGCATCATCAGCATTATTTATGAAATCAATCGTCGTTATGTTTTAGAAATTCAAAAACTTAACCCTAATGATTGGAATAAAATCAATCGGATGGCTATTGTGGGAAATGGTAGAATTAGAATGGCTAATTTAAGTGTTATTGCGAGTCATACGGTTAACGGGGTATCAGCTCTTCATAGCGATATTATTAAAAATAGTATCTTTAAAGATTTCTATGAAATGACCCCTAATAAATTTACCAACGTCACTAATGGTATTGCACACCGTAGATGGCTTCATCAATCTAATCCTCGCTTATCAGCTCTTTTAAATGATTCTATTGGCACATCTTGGTATAAAGATGCAAGTAGATTAAAAGATTTTAGAAAATACGAAGATGATGAAAAAGTTTTAGAAGAATTAGGCAAAATTAAATATTTAAATAAATGTGATTTTGTTAATTCGATTTATCGTAAACAAGGAATCATAATTGATCCATATACAAGATTTGATGTGCAAGTTAAAAGACTTCATGAATATAAAAGACAATTATTGAATGTTTTAAAAATAATTAGTTTATATAATAAACTAAAAGAAAATCCAAATCTTGATGTAACTCCTCAAACTTTCATTTTTGGAGCGAAAGCAGCACCTGGATATTACCGTGCTAAAGAAATAATTGAATTAATTAATTATATTTCACGTGATATTGAAATGCATCCCGAAATCAAAAAGAAACTTAATGTTGTATTTATTGAAGATTATTGCGTAACTCTTGCGGAAAAGTTGATGCCCGCAAGCGAAATAAGTGAACAAATATCACTTGCCGGAAAAGAAGCAAGTGGAACTGGTAACATGAAGTTTATGATTAATGGGGCAATTACTTTTGGTACAATGGATGGAGCCAATGTTGAAATTTGTGATGCGGTTGGTGATGATAATATCTTTATTTTTGGTATGACAGCCAAAGAAGTAGATGAACTTTGGAAACATGGATATAATTCAACATATTATTATAATAATAATAGTGAAATTAGAAAAATCATTGCAAGTCTTAAAAAAGGCTTTGCGGGGAAAAGTTTTGAAAATATTGCAGACTACTTATTAACAAGCAGTGGTATTGCTGATCAATATATGTGTCTTGCCGATTTTGAAAGCTACATGGACACCTATCAAAAGATGGATACGATTTATCAAGATAAATTAAAATTCAACAAAATGTCACTTGTTAATATTAGTGAAGCAGGCAGATTTGCTGCTGATCGTAGTATAAAAGAATATGCTGATCGTATTTGGGGACTAAAACCTGTCAAATAAAAGCGAATAAGTTTATTTTTTGTAACAAATTTAGTATAATAGTTAAGGAAAAAAATAAGTAGGGTTAGGAGGAATAAATATGGAGACAAAAGATCCTAAAAAACAAATAAGATCAATCGGAGTATTAACTTCTGGCGGTGACGCTCCTGGTATGAATGCTGCTATTCGTGCCGTTGTTAGAACAGCACTAAACTTTGGTATTGATGTATATGGAATATACGATGGATATCGTGGTTTAGTTGAAGGTAACATTGTTAAGATGGATCGTTCTTCAGTTACTGATATCATTAATAGAGGTGGCACTATCTTAGGTTCTGCTAGATTAAAAGAATTTGCTTCTCCTGAAGTTACCCAAATAGGAATTGATAATCTAAGAAAACTTGGAATCGATGCCTTAGTAACAATTGGTGGAGATGGTACATACCATGGGGCTTTAAGAATGAGTAGAATGGGATTAAATTGTATTGGCCTTCCTGGAACCATTGATAATGATATTGCCTCAACTGAATATACAATAGGCTTTAATACAGCTGTAAACACTGCACTTGATGCAATTGATAAATTACGTGATACTTGTAACTCACATCAAAGATGTTCAATAGTTGAAGTAATGGGTCGTTATTGTGGAGATATAGCATTTGCATCAGCCCTTGCTGGTGGTGCTGATATGGTTATAACTTCAGAAACTGGCTTTGATCTTCCTACAGTAATTGATATGTGTAAAAAATATAAAGAAGAAAATCGTAGACACATTATCATTATAATTACTGAACATATCACTGACGTCCATGAACTTGCGAAAAAAATTGAAGAACATTCCGGATACAGTGCAAGAGCAACTGTCCTTGGTCATATTCAACGTGGTGGATGCCCGACCGCATACGATCGGAATTTAGCTAGTCGCCTAGGTGCTGCCGCAGTAGAAGAGCTAGTAGCGGGTAAAGGTGGCTTATGTATGGGCATTTTCGATAATAAGGTTGTTGCAACACCAATTGAAGATGCTTTCAAAATGACCAAATCAATGTATGCAGGATATGAAAGCTTAATAAAAAGATTATCATAAAGAATACACACTTCATATTTCGATATGAAGTTTTCTTTCTTTATAATAAAAAGGTATGTTTATGCCTTTTTTCGTGCTTTTTTTATAAAACTATTTTATATAATATATGAAATAGAGGTGAAAAACATGAATAAAAAAATAATTAAATTATTACTTGTGATGGGATTAATCCTTCTTTCCTTATTATATAGAAAAAATGCTTATGCATCAAATATTACAAAAGTCCATTTAATATTTAATAAAATTTCATATGATGCGGGGGAAGAAGTAAAATTAACAATTAATTTAGAAAACTTTAATAAATTAAATGAAACTAAGGTTATCATTAAATGTAATGATAATGTATTTGTTCCGATTATGAAAAATGATAAATATGGACAAATTACTAATAATTCAGTATATGAATCACCCATTATTAATGAATATGTTTTGGGCGGATATTTGCGATTTCAACTTCACAAAGATAATTTATCAGAAGGATATTATTCTGGATATAAGAATAATGTAGGGGAATTTTATTTTGAAACAAGAAAGAAAATATCTAATATTTATGATTGTTTCAAAAATGGTAATTTTGAATCTTTAACTACGGGTATTAATGTTTCCTTATATGATATTTATAACCAAGAAATAAAAACTGAGTTTCAATGGAGTGAAAAAATTAAAGTGAGTTGGGATATTGATAAATATCATTTAGAAGTTTATGATGAAATTCCTCTTTTTATTAATGATATTAATATAACTAACCGAAATGAAAATGAATATGATTTGTTTTTTCAAGATAAAATTAATAATAAAAATTTAGGAAGTCAAGTGGTTACAATTGCAATTTATGATAAAGTAAATGCTGACTATATTTTATTATCAAAAGTAGTAGAAGTAGTTGATACAACTCCTCCGGTAATTACCGGCACTAATAATATAAGTATTGAAAGCAACAAATTAAATAATTTTAAAATTACAGAGTATTTTGTGGTCAGTGATAATTATGATAAAACCCCTAAAGTTGTGATTACATACTATGATGCTTTAAACAAACTAATTAATAGTCAAAATCTTTTTTTAGAATATTTATTAACCCATCTTCAAGCAAAAGCTATAATCAAAAGCCTAGATAGTAGTAATAATTCTAGTGATGAATTTGAAATAACCATTGAAGTAAAAGATGTTCAAGCACCAATTGTTAATTACCCTAAAGAAATAATTATTAAAGATATTGAGACAGTTAATTTTTCCTTTTTGGATTATGTAACTATAACTGATGATTATGATGCCACTCCAAAACTGATAATTACATATTGGTGTGAAAATATCGAAATAGAAAACCAAATAGATGCATTATTACAAGGAAAAAAGGTGATTGTTAGATATTATGCGGAAGACAAAAGTGGCAATAAAACCCCGATATATGAGACTAAAATTGAAGTTTTAGATACTACTTTCCCAATAATTAATGATGTTGGAAATCTAGAAATAACTGATCAAGAAGCCTTAAATTTTGATTTTTCTAAACTAATTACCATTAGTGATAATATTGATAAGAATCCTAAAATTAACTTTACATATTATATTGAAAATCAGGAAGTATCACGTGATGATTGGAAAAAAGCCATTGCAAGAGGATATAAAGGAGTAATCAAATATTATGGAATTGATGCAAGTAATAATAAAACTAATGAGTTTAATACGGAAATAATCGTTTATGATACCACACCACCTGTTATTAAAATTCACAACATTAAAGAAACAAACAAGTACCTAAAAATTGAAAAACTAGACTATGAGGTATTAGATAATTTTGATGGAAACATTGATATTAGTGCAACCCTTAATGGTATTGAATACCATAATGAAGAAATAACAATTCCTGGTGAATATATCTTTAAAGTAATCGCCACTGATAAAAGTGGAAATGAAGCAATTGAAGAAGTAAAATTTGAAATTATCAAAAACAACGTTATTGGTTGTGGTGGAGATATTGATTGCTATTTAGATAATTACTTTGTGGTAGTGGTTGTTGCGGGGATCTTAATGGCAATTATTTTAACAATTTTTATTGTAAGAGTTTGCCTTTGGCAAAAGAAAAAGCAAGTAAAATAAAAAAACTTTAACACTTATAAGATAATTTACTTTTCAAAAAAATATGAATATGCTATAATAATTTAGTTAACTAATTGATAGATAGGAGATAAAAATATGTCAAAATGTTATATAACAACCCCAATTTATTATTCTAGTGGTAGTGTTCATATTGGAAATAGTTACACTACTGTTGCTTGTGATGCCTTAGCTAGATATAATCGTAGTATGGGACGAGATACTTTTTATCTAACTGGTATGGATGAACATGGCTTAAAAATTGCCGAAGCGGCTGAAAAAGTAGGAATTAGTCCTCAAACTTTTGTTGATAAAATTGCGGAAGGAACCAAAGCTTTATGGCAAAACCTAGAAATCAGTAATGATTATTTTATTAGAACAACTGATAAAAATCATGTTGAGGCAGTTCAAAAAATATTTGAACAATTGCTTAAGGCTGGTGATATTTATTTAGGATCATATCAAGGTAATTACTGTGTTTCTTGTGAAGCCTATTTTCCTAAATCTCAACTAGGTGATGGTGATACTTGCCCTGATTGTGGTAAACCTACTAAGTTAATTTCCGAAGAATGTTATTTTCTAAACTTAAAAAAATATGAAAAACGTTTGTTAGAATTTATAGAAAGTCATCCAGATTTTATTCAACCAACTACTAGAAGAAATGAAGTAATTTCCTTTATTAAGGGTGGTCTTGAAGATTTATGCGTAAGTAGAACTTCATTTAACTGGGGTATAAGCGTGCCCAGTAACCCTAAGCATGTAATTTATGTTTGGATAGATGCTCTATCAAACTATTTGACGGCTTTAGGCTTTATGCAAGAAGATGATAGCTTATATCAAAAATATTGGGTTAATAATGACCGTATTTATCAAGTCGTTGGTAAAGATATTCTAAGATTCCATGCTATTTATTGGCCAATTATGTTAATGGCCTTAAATGTGCCAATTAACTATAAATTATATGTGCATGGTTGGATTTTAAATCGTGATGGTAAAATGTCAAAATCTAAGGGTAATATCGTTTATCCAATGGATATTGTTAATAATTACGGAGTTGATGCTTTGAGATATTATTTAACTAAAGAATTACCACTTGGTAATGATGGCCTTTTTAGTTATGAACGTTTCTTTGAACGATATAATAATGATCTTGCTAATGACTTAGGGAACTTAGTTAGTCGTACTGTCTCAATGGTTGAAAAGTACTTTGGTGGTGTTGTTCCAACATGTAGTAATCGTAAAACCTTGTTTGATGAAGAACTAGAAAAAGTATGCAAAGAAAATATCATTAAATATCAACAAAAAATGGAAGCATTTGAATTACAGGATGCTTTAGATGCAGCTTGGATTGTTGTCAGAAGAGCTAATAAATATATAGATGAAACTGCTCCTTGGGCTTTAAGTAAAGATGAAAGCAAAAAAGATGAACTAGCAAGTGTAATGTATCATTTAGTGGAAACATTAAGAATTGTGGCAATACTTGTTTCACCATGTCTTGTAGAAAGTGCACCAAAAATACATTATAGTTTAGGAATTGAAAATGAACCACTAAATATCAAAGATTTAAACTTTGGCAAAGTATATAAAGATGTAAAAGTTCAAAAAATAGAACCATTATTTAAACGTCTTGATGTAGCGGTAGAACTTGAAAAAGTAAGAAAAGAACAAACGTTAGTTTTACCAAAAGAAGAGAAAAAAATAAGCGAAATAACCATTGATGATTTTTCCAAAATAAACCTTCAAATTGGTGAAATAATCTCATCGAAGCCTCATGGAAATGCGGATAAATTACTAGTATCACAAATCAAAATTGGAAATGAGGTTCGTCAAATTGTCTCAGGTATTGCTAAGTACTATAAGCTTGAAGAAATAATTGGCAAAAAAGTTATTGTTGTAACTAATTTAAAACCTGTCAAAATTAGAGGTGTTGAATCAAATGGCATGGTTCTTTGTGCTTCAAACGATGATAAACTTGAAATCATTGAAGTAAAAGAAGTGCCAAGTGGTTCAATCGTGAAGTAATAAAAATCATAATATTAAGAAAGGCAAGAAAGCTTTAAAAGCAATATGAAAACGAAAAATAATAATTTAGTTTCACTTCAAGAAAGAAAAGCAGCACAAATTGAAAATGATGAATACATTAAAAAAGAATCAACAAAACGAAAAGTAAAATCATATGCTTTATTAATTGTTGGTACAATAATATATTCATTTGGAATAATTTGGTTTTTACAACTTGGGGGATTCTTCTCAAGTGGGGTTGCGGGCTTATCGCAAATCCTTGTAAGATTACCATCACTATGGGGTGGTCCCAACCTTCAAAAATATCTAGGCTTATGCATCGGTGTTATTAATACCCCATTAATCCTTTTAGGATGGCGTGGGGTTAGCAAACGCTATGCTATATTAACAGTATTATCAGTTGCATTGCAAACAATTATGACAAGTTTACTTTCTAATTTCACTAATAGTCCCCTTATAACACTACTTACAGGTGAAGGAGAAGGAATGGGATTAGTTGAAGCAATTAGAACTGGTAATTTAAATATCTTTACAACAACTCCTATTATGGCTACCGATAAATTTGCAGAAATTCAAGCAAGTTTTGATCCGGGTCATAAAATCCTCCTTGCTTTATGTGGTGGGGGAATTACAGGCTTTGGTATGTCATTATGCTTAAAATCAGGTGGCTCAAGCGGAGGTATGGACATTGTTGCTTGTTTCTTACAACAAAAGAAACGAATTGATTTTACAAAATATTCATCAATATGTGATACCACAATCATTTTAGTTTCTAGTATCTTTAGTGTGGAAAATGTTTTATACACGCTTATTAGGCTTGTTACGACATTAAAAGTAATTGATTCAGTTTATACTAGTTATAAAATAATGAGACTTGAAATTATAACGGCCAAAGGTGATGAAATCAGAAATGCTTTAATTAAAACCTTCCATCATGGCATTACCGTATTTGAGGCGGTTGGTGGATATACTTTGTCAGAACGTAAAGTCCTAGAAATTTATGCTTCATCATATGAAGTCCATGAATATATAAGAATAATTCATAACATTGATCCATTTGCCTTTGTTAGTGCAACCAAAAGCAAAATCATTAATGGTAATTATATTCAAAAAACAATAATTTAATCATAGCTAAACCGAATTAATTTAATTAATATTTCAAATATAAAGCAAAAAAAATAATGAAGAGAATGTTGTGAGTTTACTTCATTATTTTTATTTTGAATTTATTTTTTTAATTTCTCATCAAATACTTTTTCTATAGTAGCAAAGTTTAGTATTTCAGTTAATGAATAAAGATAAGAGAATGTTTTTCTATTAAATGATTGCTTCATCATTTTCTTTCCTCTTTTTAATGTAGCTGTGATCAATGATAAAAATGAATTGGCTCATTTCTTAATTGTCTCAAGATTATTGAATGCATTGATAGTGTAAAGTTTTAACTGGTATATATAGAGAATCAATATAAATCAAGCAAAAATTATTAGTAAGTTTTTGGGTGACAAAGTTGCTGAAAAATGACTTTATATTGGTGTTTGTTGAATTTAAAATAGGTAGTTCAACGTTGCATTCATAAATGCGTTTTAATCCCTTAACAATGTGTTTATATTTAGGCTTTTGATATGTTAAATATTTTTCACTCCACTTCTTAACAATGTCTGGAGTTATAGTATTTCCACTAGCTTTAAAGATAATCATTTGTGTTAAATTTTGTAATACTTTTTCATTGAAACCTGCAGGCCTAGATGTAAGTCGTCTAGCAAGAACATGTGAAACTTGACCTTCCATAGCACAATGACGTTTGTAAAAAGGGTGATTTTGATTTTTGATTTCTTGAATGTTATTACAAATATAAGCAACGTTTTGATTAAATGTATCTTCTTTGATGTTATCATTAGAATTGAAAGCATAGAATGCATCAGATATAGTTTGAAATCTTTCCTTAGTCATTTCATTAAAAATATTTTTGATGCAATTAATATCAAAATTCTTATTGCCAAAAATTGATTTTAAAGCTTTGTTTGTATGAAATTTATCAAGAATAGGAATAATAGAAATTTGAGAGTTTCGTAAAATTGAACCTAAATTTTTAGACAAAGATTTAATCCAATTAGCTCCATCGCCAGAAACAAAAATATATTTAATTTTAGATAAGTCATATTGTGCATTAATGGAATAATAAATATTATCGGCCAAAACGGCAAGATCCATGTGAATGCCACCAAAATAGCGTTTATTAGCTAAAGATTTGCGTTTTAAAGGCAAATCAGGCTCATTATGGCCAGAATGAGTTAAAACAAGTTTATCAATAATGTTTTTGCGTTTTGTTTTAATAGGGCACTTAGAATGCGTTTTAAGTTCATCACGGCTATCATCTACAGATACTTCATTTTGAAGATTACAATGAGCTTCATTAGCTTCAATGTAGATAACATCAATATCCTCAGTAACTGGTGTAATTTCATCTTCAACAACAGGAACACCATCACTAATTGTAGTCATATTTCTTTGATAATTAGAAACAGTTTGTTTAGAAATGTGAAGATTGGGAATAGCGTTTTTAGCAGCATAACTAAAATTAACTTCTATAGCCATATTAAAAATCAAAGTTAAGGCTTCGTTGGTAAGGTGTTTACGAGTAGGCAATTCAAGACGTCTATCTAGATAATAAAAGTTATCATGTAGGGATTTATTTTTGTTCATATAATAGCGTCTTTTAAATGTAATTTGACCTTGAGGTGTAATAATAAACAAAACCATTACATTTGTAGTCTTTTTTCCATTCATTACTGTAAAAAAAGGCATCGTCAATTTCTTTAAAAATATCAAGATAAAGTTTTTCTTTAATATTTGTTGATACTTCATCTACTAGTTTTAGACTGTAGAAAAATTAATATTTTTTCATTAGAAACATCATTATTTTTGTTGCTAGAATTTTCAAAATGTTGTATAATATTCATGTGAGAACCTCCTTATTTTTGGTTGCAACTTAATTATAAAG
>CAVJDT010000025.1:0-25158 GCA_963648435.1 Bacillota bacterium | reverse complement strand
AAAAGTTTGTATCTCCTGCTCCACCTGTTATGTTCAGTTTTCAAAGATCAATTTCTACGTGTTTTTCACACGCGCTTTAATATTATACTACTTTTTGTTTTTTTTGTCAACAAATATGATTAAATAATATTAAATTTTTATTTTTTTCCTTAATAGGAAAAATATAGAGCACATGCCTTTCGGCAAATAACCTTATATATTATATCAAAATTTACGGTTTATGTCTAGGCATATGCTCACGTTTTTTTATTTTTTTACAAAATTATTAGTTTTTCTCATAATATAGTCATTATTGTATAGTCCATTTCCTAAATCATAAGTTACGGTTTCAACAATTTTAAAACCTTTTCCAAGGTATGCTCTTAAACCTCTTTCATTATGTTGATTAACATTAAGTACAATATCCTTATTATATAATGACATTAAATAGTTAAAAGTATTACTTGAAATATGCATGCCACGATATTCTTTTTGTAAATATAGTTTATCTAAATATACATAATCCTCATTTATTTGATAAGCAATAAATCCTGCTCTTTCCTTATTATAATAGATATATTCATAAATCATACCATCTTCTTGATACTTTTTAATATTTTCATAATCAAAATATTTGTGGCATAATAATTCTATTTGCTCAAGAGGAATCATTTCTTTATAACATTCATTCCAAATAGGCGTTGCAAAATCATATAATTCTTTTAATTCACTGTTATTTATCTTATTATATGTAATCATTTTTTCTCCAAATATACAATTGTTTCAACATGAGAACTTTGAGGGAACATATCAACTGGTTGTACATTTTTCACAACATATGAATGTTCAACTAAATATTTTAAGTCTCTTGCAAGCGTTGCAGGATTACATGAAATATATAAGACTCTTGGAATACTCATTTTTACAATTGTTTCTAATAATTTTTCATCACACCCTTTACGCGGTGGATCAACCACAATAATGGTCGCAGGCACACTTGAGTTCATCCAATCTACAATTTGATCTTCAGCTTTATTACAAACATATTTCGCATTTTTTACATTATTAAGTTTTACGTTTTGTTTGGCATTTTCAATTGCTTCTGGCACCACTTCTACTCCATAAACCATTTTTACTTTATCTGAGGCAATAATTCCAATTGTTCCAATTCCACAGTATGCATCGATTAAAACATCATTTTCATTTATATGAGCAAGTTCTAAAGCTTTTGTATATAAAACTTCCGTTTGATCATGGTTTACTTGATAAAATGAAGTTGCACCTATCCTAAAAGTTTTATTGCACAAAGTATCGGTTAAATATGGATCTCCATAAAGCATTATATTTCTATCACCAAGGGTAGTATTACCACGAGTGGTATTAATATTTAAAATTATTGATTTTATGGTTGGATATCTTTGCACAATTTTATCAACTATTGGTTTTAGATTATTAATATCTGGATGTAAAGCAACAATTACTAGCATTATTTCGCCTAAAGCGTTAGTCTTAATAAGAATATGCCTAATATCGCCTTTATGATATTTTTCATCATAACCTTTAATTTTATATTCATTACATAGATTTTTAAGAAAAATGGTTAAGTTTGTTGAAATATCACTTTGGATAAAACACTTGCTAAGAGGGATAATACGATGAGTATCACGTTTGTAAAAACCAGCAATTGTTTTTCCGTTTTCAAAGTCGACACCAAAAGGCACTTGAACTTTATTTCGGTAATTTAGAGGATTAGTTGGAATTACTTCTTCTACAAAAACATTTTGAATTGTTCCGATGCGTTCTATTGTCTCTTTTACCATTTTACGTTTAAACCTTAATTGAGCATCATAAGACATATGCATAATATTGCAACCTCCACATTGTGGAAAGCTAGAGCAACTAGGAGTAATACGATCTTTGGTAAAGGTGTCAGGAAACATTTTAAGGGCAGTTCCATATCCATATGACTTTGTTAAACGATTAATTTCAATAATTCCTTCTTCAAAAGGAAGGGCTCCCATTACAAAAATTGGAAAGTTTTCATAATGAGTTCCATCTTCACTATCACCTGATATTTTTGCTACACCAAGACCCTCATAAGTAAGGTCAATAAATTTCATAACCATTTTCGTTCCTAATTTTATTGGTTTTAATTCTTTTTTTTCTAATGTATTTTTTTCCATATTTACCTGCTTTTACTGCGTATGGCAAGTCCGCCCAGTGCAGTTTCTTTATATTTTTCTTTTAAGTCGATTCCTGTATCGCGCATTACATCAATCACGCTATCAAGCGTTACTGTGTGAATGCTTCCCGCAAGCATTGCATATTCGGCCGCATTGTATGCAGCAAGAGCAGACATGGCATTTCGTTCAATACAAGGAATTTGAACTAAACCATCTACCGGATCACACGTTAGTCCTAAATGGTGTTCTAAGGCGATTTCAGCCCCATATTCAATAGTTTGAGCATCTCCCCCAAATAAATATACTAGCATTCCTGCTGCCATACTACAAGCAACACCAATTTCACCTTGACATCCTACTTCTGCTCCAGAAATTGATGCATTAGTTTTAACAATGTTTGCGATAAGGCCACCAATCATTAAGGCATTAATTAATTTTTCATCATCTAAATTGCTTTCATTTTTTTGAGAAAATAAAACTGCAGGGATTATTCCTGATGAACCACACGTAGGGGCAGTTGTTACAATACCACCATTTGCATTTTCTTCACTCACCGCAAGTGCATATGCATATACAAGTTCATTTGTTTTATGGCTAATCAAATATTTTTGATAGAAAGTTGGGGCTTTCCTAATGACATTTAATCCTCCTGGTAATATTCCAGATGTGGTAATACCCCGTTCAATTGCTTCTTTCATAGTTTTTAAAACTTGTTGAAGGTATTTTCTCGTATCACTTGGTTCAAATCTTTCAATATATTCAAGTAGAGTTATTTGGGTTTGATTACAATATGCTAATATATCATTCATATGAGAATGGGGATAAATGGCTTTAGTAGTTTCATCACGTTTTTCATTTTCTTCTTTTAAGTCACCACCACCAACACTAAAGATAAGCCACTCATCTATTTGTTTACCCTTAAGAAATGCTTTAAATTTCAAGGCATTAGGATGGTAAGCGTATGTGGTATCTTTATTAAAGATTATTTTAGTACGAGTATAACCAAAAATCTTTTTTATGGTAACATCAGTCATATGTCCTTTTCCCGTTAAAGCAAGTGAACCAAATAGTTCAACTTCAAAATAGTCAGCATTACTATTTTTCTTCAAAAATATCTCAGCCGCATAACCTGGTCCCATTGTATGCGAACTAGAAGGTCCATATCCTATTTTATATATTTTTTTAATCGACTCCATAATTACTTTTCAATATTTTTTCCTTCTGCTTCATTTTCAGAAATAATTTGAGCTACTCTTGTTGATGCGGCAGCAGCAATCGCACCCACAATATCATCAAGAAAAGTATGACATTTGGGTTTTCCACCTTTTCCTTCATCATTTAGTTTAGCTACTATTCCTGGCTTATTTACATCAATATCACCAAAATTAGTTTGACCAATCGCCCCATAAAGTCTTGCAATATCAAGGCCAAATATTTCATCAACCCCGAAAACACCAAGGTCATAATTCATGATATCTTGAATTGGGTCTTTAAACATTCCTTCTTCGGTTAAGCGATCAATTTCCGCTCCTAATTGTAAGAGGTGAAAAATATCTCTTAATGATAGTATTTTTTCAACACTTTCAATACAAGTTTTCATATCAACATTTTTATTATATTTGCTTTGTTGATTATAAGCTATTAGGGCAATTTCTTCAATTGTTACCCCACGTTCTTTTAATTTTTGAGTATTTAATTCTTGCATTTCTTCTCGTGAATAATATAATTTTGGTTTCATCTTTTTTTCTCCTACTTTAAATATTTCCTAAGGGCTCCATTGGCATAGTCACTTGCCTTCATTTTTCTTTTGCCGCTTGGTTGAACTTCTAAAATTTCAAGGGTTGTAGCCTCACCACAAGCTATTAAAAATCCCTGTTTTGTGGTTTTTAGAATAGTACCAGGAACGCTGTTGTGCATTTCCTCACTAACTTTTGAGTCATATACTTTGATGACATCATCACCTAATTCCATATATGCAACTGGAAAAGGGTTATATGCTCTTATATGATTAAACACCATTCTCGCTGGTTTTGTGAAATCTAGTTTTTCTTCTTCTTTGGTTACATTGTATGCAAAAGTAACTTTGGTTTCATCTTGTTTAATTGGTTCAATTTCACCATTAACAAGTTTTGGGATTACTTCTAACAATAAATCACGGCCAAGTAATGATAGTTTTTCAAACATGGTTCCCGCGTTATCCTCATCAGTAATTGGAATCTTTCTTTGAGCTAGTATGTCACCAGAATCCATACCTTTTTCCATATACATGATTGTAACCCCCGTTTCTGTTTCACCTTGTTTAATTGCTTCATGAATTGGGGCACCACCACGATATTTAGGAAGAAGGGAAGCGTGAACATTAATTGAACGGTACTTTGGTGCATTTAATAGTTTCATACCAACAATTTGTCCATAGGCGGCTGTAACAATCAAATCTGGATTTAACGCCACAATATCCTCATATTCTGTTCTTATTTTTATCGGTTGAAATACCGGAATATGATGTTTTAAGGCACACTCCTTAACGGGAGAAGCCATAAGTTCTTGGTGTCTTCCTACTTTTTTATCAGGTTGTGTCACCACCCCAATTACCTCATATTTTTCAATTAAGGCTTCAAGAATTGGAACGCTAAAATTAGGTGTTCCCATAAAAACTATTTTGAACATTTTTACCTCCTACATGTATCTTGGATATCTATCAACAATCACCATTATTTGTGAATTTTGATATTTATCATAAATTTTATTATAGATATCTTCAATATTATTTAATTGATGTCTAATTATTAATTGAGCAGCTTGATGAAGATGATTATAAGTAGGACCAATGATATAAGCCTTATATCCTAACATTTCTTGAAGAAGTTTTTTAATGGCATTTGCTTCTTTAAACATTTCTTCATACTTAGCTTTAACTAAAATTCTGTTTATATAATAGAAAGGAGGATTCTTTAATTCCTTTCGATTATTAATTTCTTTTTTCAAATAATCTTGATATTTACCAGTAACAAATGAAGTAATTACAAAATTATCAGGATTATAGGTTTGAATTAATAGTTTTGTATCACTACTTAAAACTTTTTGTGAAGCATGAATAAGCATAGTGTATGCTCTTTCACTTGCAAGATATGATGCGGTACCAGCTACTTCATCTAGATTAATTATTACGACTAATCCAATATTTTTATCGACAACGCTTCTCGAATATATATCTGTGGCGATAATTACATCAACCTTATTTTCTTCTACTTCACTCATTTTATCAACAAATTCATCATAATTTGGATTATCAATTGTTATAGTTTTAAACTTAGGTAGTAATTCATTAATATCACTTACTAACTGTTCCATTCCCGAGCCTTCCATTCTAAAGGTTTCACCTTGACAAGTTGGACATTTATCAGGCTTTAAGGTACGATATGAACAAGTTGGACACATAAGTTGATTAGAATTTTTACTATAATGAAGAGGTAAATCACAACGCGGACATTTAAGTATTTCTCCACAACTTCGGCACATAACAAAATTACTAAAATATTTACGATTAGTAATAATTAAAGTTTGTTTATTTTTTAATTTTGTAAGTTGCATTTCTTTTAAAAGTCTTAAAGAAATCATTGAATTATTACCTTTTAAGAGTTCTAACTTTAAATTAACTACTTCACTATTTACAGCATCTTCTATTTTATTATCAACAATATTTAAATAACCTTTAACTCCTAAAATATAATCTTCAAGAAGGAAAGAATATGAATGAAAAATTAATTCACAATTAATTATTTCTTGATATTTCATCATTATCTTCTTTAAATTATAGCGAGGGCTTTGATCATTATAATAATTATCATTTTCTGCATCTAATAAAATTATTGTTTTAAGAAGAGGATAATCAACAAAAGCACCTTTAGTAGTTGTAACTACCACACGATAATTGTTATTTTTTATTTCCATAACTGTATCATAGTATTCGCCTTTACTAAGATTTGAATTAAGAATTGCTACAGAAAGATTTGTTTTTTTTCTGATAACACTAGCCATCCGGTAACTGCTTAAAATATCAGGGCAAATAATTAAAGTATTTTGGTCTTTTGCAACATTATTTCTAATTATTCGTTCAATTACCATTTCTGTTTCACTTATGGAAGAAGGACACCATAATGATGGTTTCAAATGATCACTTGTTAATTTAGTTACTGTCATATCATATAGTGAATTTGCCTTAATAAAACGATCAGTCACAGGTATTTCTTTAGTTTTAATTCTCGAGACTCTTTGTTTTATGGGAACTAGTAATTCAAGTTTAATCATTTTTTGAATAGTGTATATTGACAAATCAGCACGGTCACTAATTTCTATCTTGGTTAGTGGTTCTAGCCCTTCTAACATTTTGATAAGTGGTTGAATATCAGGTTTAAAGTTGTCAATATACATATAGTATTTATTCATGTTTAATACATATTTGGTAACTTGTTTAACCGCATTTAAGCCAACCGCATCATATGATATTTCTAAAAGGTGATTGTCAATTGCTTTTTTAATTTTACTAGTATATGGGGCAAGAGCACTGGTGTATGTTATTATTGTTTTCCCTTTAAAGGCTTCAGCAAGACTAGCATCTAGACTTTGATAGTCCAGAACTTTAATGTATTTTGTTGATTTAAGTAGTAAAATGTCTGGAACCATTAAATTAATAGCCCGAATTAAGGGGCAAATTGTATCTTTTTTAATATAATTGGCAAGTTCTAACTGTGTTTTGGTAATTATTGGTTCTAAATCTACAACATCAATAATTTGTTTTAATCTCTTATTATATGTTGTTTCATCACTTAATTCTACAACATACCCCATGAGAGCCCGGTTACTTGTGCCAAAAGGAACTTTAACTCTAGTTCCAATTTTTATGATATCAACTAAATTAGTTGGAATTCCATAATCATATTTAATATCAACATTACTACTTGGATTATTAACAACGACACGTGAAATCATGCTACACTCCTCCTTATTATAAATTATAGCATATTTTTAAAAAAAACGCATAAAAAAAGACCAAATAAGAAAAAAGCATACCAATAGACCTATTAATCTATTTGATATGCTTTTTATTTTGTTTAAAATTTGTTATTTAATAACAATATGGTCAGAACTTGCGGGGACTTCAAATTCCTCTACTGGTTCCGTTGGAATTAGATGAATATCTTTTTCTTCAACTAAACCAGTACCTGCAGGAATTAAACCACCAATAATGATGTTTTCTTTTAATCCTTCGAGCTTGTCAATTTTACCACGGATAGCAGCTTCTGTAAGCACTCTTGTTGTTTCTTGGAATGATGCGGCAGAAAGGAATGAATCAGCTTTTAGTGATGCCCGAGTAATACCTAAAATAACAGGTTTTACTGATGGTACTCGAATACCTTTTTCAAGACAATCTCTAATTACTTTCAATAATTCAGGTTTCGAAATGAATGTACCTGGTAGTAATTCTGTACCGCCTTCATCTATTACTACAACTTTTTGTAACATTTGCTTAATGATTATTTCAACGTGTTTATCAGAGATATCAACACCTTGTGAACGATATACTTTTTGAACTTCTTTCAAAATATATTTTTCAACTTGGTCAACACTACCAACACGTAATAATTCTTTAGGATGAATTAAGCCTTCAGAAACAAGGTCACCAGGATGAACTTCTTGGCCGACTTTAACAACTGGTTTTTTACCACTATCGGTTAAATAAGTTTTATCATTACCTTCAATTGGACTCTTGATAACAATTTCAAAACGGTTATCATTCTTTTGGGTAACACTTTCAACTGTACCTTTAATTTCTGAAATAATACCTTTACCTTTTGGCTCACGGGCTTCAAACAATTCTTGAATACGGGGAAGACCTTGTGTGATATCATCAGCCGCACCAGCAACACCACCAGAGTGGAAAGTACGCATGGTTAACTGAGTACCTGGCTCACCAATTGATTGAGCCGCAACAATACCGACAACTTCACCATTTTCAACTATATTTGTGGTTGATAGGTCAGATCCATAACACTTAACACAAACACCATTTTCACAGTCACAAGTAAGTAGTGTTCTTACTTCAACAGTTTCAATCTTACTTGCTACAATACGATCAGCAATTTCTTCAGTAATGAATTCACCTTTATCAACAAGTAGAGCTTTTCGGCCTTCACTATTTCTACCATATACTGGTTTCGCAGCGAAACGACCAACGATACGGTCTTTTAATGATACTAAGATATTATCTACATTATCTTTATCTTGAGCAGAATCATTCTTATATAATGTTGTTACAACCATACCTTTATCAGTTCCACAATCTTCAACTTTAACAGTTACATCTTGAGAAACGTCAACAAGACGACGCGTTAAGTAACCTGATTCAGCTGTCTTTAAGGCAGTATCGGTTGAACCTTTTCTTGCACCATGGGTTGAAATAAAGAACTCTGACATTGACATACCTTCAATAAAGCAAGCTTTAACAGGGATTTCCATTTGGTCACCATTAGGCTTAGCCATTAGTCCACGCATACCTGCAAGTTGAGTGAAGTTAGATGAACTACCACGGGCCCCAGAGTCAGCCATCATGAAAATATGATTTGTTTTCGCATTTTCATTCATGATAACTTTAATGGCTTTTTCAATTTTAGAAGTTGCGGCTAACCATTCACGTACAATATTACGGTGACGTTCTGAATCTTTCATGGTACCACGACGATACATTTGTTTATATTTTTGAACTTTCTTTTCAGTTTCTTCAATGATTTCTTCTTTCTTATCAATTCTAACAACGTCGAAAGCAGAAACGGTAATACCAGCCATTGTTGAATAATAGAAACCAATGTCTTTCATCTTATCAAGGGTTTTAGATGTTTCCGCAAGTTTTGCTTGTTTAAATACTTCACTAATGATTTGACTTAAGAATTTTTTCTTGAAAGGTTCTACTAATGGAGCGTTCTTAATGAATTCTTTATAGTTAGTACCATGGTCTAAGAAATATTTTTCAGGGGTTCCTATCGCAAGATTTTGAACGGTTGGTTCATTTACATATGAAAAGCCATCTGGGAAGATTTGGTTAACAATTAATTTACCATATGTAGTTACCAAATATTTATTTGTTAACTCTTCATTTTTCTTAACTAGTGCTTTATA
Source organism: Bacillota bacterium (assembly GCA_963648435.1). GTDB lineage: Bacteria > Bacillota_I > Bacilli_A > ML615J-28 > CAG-313 > UMGS75. The sequence continues at coordinate 15,823 of CAVJDT010000025.1, read as the reverse complement.
TTCATCACTTTCTGGTTCAATTTTATCACTAATATGGACAAATGGACGACCAACAGCACTAGCAGGAATTACAAATCTTGTATGGAAGTCGATGTCACCACGTTCATAAGCAATTTCAACTTCTGATTGGTTACGGAAAGCTTTACCTTCACGAGCAGGAATATAAAATCTACCAACACTTGGAGCATTACCACTTTCAACATCTTCTTGTAATTCTTTAATATTACGATAAGTCTTATCATCATTTAAGATTATCGTTGTTCCAAAAGTAATAACTTGTTTTTTATATGCATCAAGCACTTCTTCATATGTTTTGTATTCGTGTTCATTTTGACTACTTTCAATTGTTAAATAATAGTTACCAAGAATCATATCTTGTGATGGTGTAACTATTGGTTTACCATCTTTTGGTGCCAAAATGTTTTTAGATGCAAGCATTAGTAAACGAGCTTCGGCTTGAGCTTCTTCTGATAGTGGTACATGCACAGGCATTTGGTCACCATCGAAGTCAGCATTAAAGGCGGTTGTTACTAGTGGGTGTAATCTAATTGCTTTACCTTCAACAAGTTTTGGTTCGAATGCTTGGATTGAAAGTCTATGTAATGTTGGAGCACGGTTTAATAAAACTGGGTGTTCAACAATAATTTTTTCTAGTGCTTCCATTGCTTCTGGGGCACCTTGTTCAATTAACTTTTTAGCCTTTTGAATGCCAGCACGATCTTTATTGCTTATTGGTTGCATTACACCTGGAACAATTTCCGCATTAGTTAATTGGTCTTTCTTTCTTAAATAACTAATGATAAATGGTTTAAATAAAATTAAAGCCATTTCTCTTGGGATACCACATTGATACATCTTTAAGTCTGGTCCAATAACAATAACGGAACGACCTGAGTAGTCAACACGTTTACCTAATAGATTTTGACGGAAACGTCCTTGTTTACCTCTTAAAATATCCGATAAGGATTTAAGTGGTCTATTTTTTTCAACAACCATACGTTTATTACGCTTTGAGTTGTCAATTAACGCATCTACTGCTTCTTGTAACATACGTTTTTCATTTTTCGTAATTAAGTCAGGGGCATTTTGTTCAAATTGCTTTCTTAAACGATTATTACGATTAATAATACGACGATATAAATCATTTAGGTCAGTTGTTGCAAAACGACCACCATCTAGTTGAACCATTGGACGTAAATCAGGTGGAATTACTGGAACAACATCCATTACCATCCATTCAGGTTTATTATCTGATTTATAGAATGCTTCAACTATTTCTAGTCTCTTAATTAGTTTTTCTTTTCTTTGTTTTGGAGCATTATGTAGTTCTTGACGAATTTCCGTAATAATTTCACCTAAATCAAGTTGTTTTAATAAGTGTTTAATTGCTTCAGCTCCAGTTTTAGCTTTATATTTAAATGGATAACGACGTTTGAATACACTATGTTCTTGTTCACTTAAGATACGTCCCACAAATAATTCTTCATATTCATCATCCATTACTTCCGTGATAATGTATGATGCAAGATAAACTATATCTTCAACATCTTTAGTTTTCATATCAAGTAAGATGGCAATTTTACTTGGAGTATTTCTTAAATACCATGTATGAACAACTGGTGCCGCAAGAGCAATATAGCCCATTCTTTCACGTCTTACTTTACTTTCGGTTAATTCAACACCGCACTTTTCACATACCTTATGTTCGCCTAAATTCTTTTTAGAACGTCCACAAGCACATTGATAATCCTTAGTAGGGCCGAAAATAACTTCACAGAATAAACCATCTCTTTCAGGTTTTAAGGTACGATAATTAATAGTTTCATGTTTCTTTACTTCGCCTTTTAAAGTATATTCAACTTCTTCACCATTATCATCTATATATGTAACTTTATCTTTTCTTAAAGGATTGTATGTAAATTTTTTACCTTGTAGCACAGGGTTGGCCCATGATACAATATCTTCAGGTGATGCAATACCAATTTGTATTTCTTTGTATTTACTCAAATTTATTCACCTCTTTTTATAGTCCTCTTTTGCTTGCTTGTACTTCAGCAAATTGATCAACTAAACTTTCATTCGCAACATCTTTACCATTTTCATCAATTAAGCGAACTCTTAAGCCTAAACCTTGTAATTCCTTGATTAAAGCCCGGAAGGCTTCAGGAATACCTGGAGTAGGTAAAGCCTCACCATCAATGATAGCTTTATAAACTTTGTTACGACCAATAATATCATCAGACTTAATTGTCATCATTTCTTGTAAAGTATGGGCAGCACCATATGCTTCTAGAGCCCAAACTTCCATTTCACCAAAACGTTGTCCACCATTTTGGGCTTTACCACCCATTGGTTGTTGTGTAACTAGTGTATAAGGACCTTCACTACGAGCATGTAGTTTATCATCAACCATGTGGGCAAGTTTAATCATATACATGACACCTACTGAAATTTTATTATCAAATTGACGTCCTGTACGACCATCATATAAATATGTTTTACCATTTTCATCAAATATTGTTTTTGCATTACGAGGATCCGCAAGAGCATCAGCTTTATCTTTTTCACGAGCTTCTTTCATAATGGCTACTAAGTCTTCATGTCTTACACCATCAAATACCGGTGTTGCAACATGAACACCAAGTTTTTTCGCTGCCATACCTAAGTGGATTTCTAGTACTTGTCCAATATTCATACGTGATGGAACACCTTGTGGGTTTAACATAATATCAATTGGGGTACCATCTGACATAAATGGCATATCTTCAATTGGTAATATTTTGGAGATAACACCTTTATTACCATGACGACCTGACATTTTATCGCCTTCGGAAATTTTACGTTTTTGAACAATATAAACACGTACTACTTCATTAACTCCAGGAGGTAACTCCGCACCACTTTTTCTTGTGAAACGTTCAATTTTATTGACGATACCACCACCACCATGTGGAACCTTTAGAGAAGTAACTCTTACTTCTTTAGAGTTATCTGAGAATAAGGCTTGACTTAAACGTTCTTCAGGAGTAGGTTCAGTTTGGCCTTTTGGGGTTACTTTACCAACAAGGGTATCTCCTTCTTTAACTTCTGAACCAATTCTTACAATACCATGTTCATCTAGATTAGCAATTGAATCTTTACTTTCACCATCAAGGTCAGCGGTGATTTCTTCTTTACCAAGTTTTGTATCACGTACTTCAACATGATATTCTTCGATATGAATTGATGTGTAAACATCATCTTGAACTAAACGTTCACTCATGATAACCGCATCTTCAAAATTATAACCATTCCAAGTCATAAAAGCAATAACCACATTTCGACCAAGGGCAAGTTCACCTTGATCCATTGATGGTCCATCCGCAAGGATGTCACCAACCTTTACTTTTTCGCCAACTACAACAATTGGACGTTGGTTAACACATGTTGAGTGGTTTGAACGTTCATATTTGGTAAGTTCAAAATTATGTGGTTTACCTTCTTTGTCAATAACTTCAACTCGTAAGCCATCAACATAAGAAACAACACCATCAACATCTGTACAAATTGCTACCCCCGCATCATGTGCAGCCTTATATTCAATACCAGTACCTACAAATGGAGCCTCTGGTTTAAGTAGCGGAATAGCTTGACGTTGCATGTTCGCACCCATTAGTGCACGTGTTGTATCATCGTGTTCTAGGAAGGGAATACAAGCAGTTGAAATTGCTACTACTTGTTTAGGTGATACGTCAATTAAATCAACTTCATGTTTATGTTTTTCAATAAATTCACCAGCTTTACGTGCGATGACAATATCATTTACTATTTCAGCGCCATCTACAACTTTTCTAGCATCATCTATATAAATTTCACCAGTTTCAGGATCTGTTGCCATATTAACGTTAGCTTGAGCAATTACATATTTTTCTTCTTTATCCGCAGTTAGATAAATCTTACGATCGGTAATTACAGCTCTAATTTCTTCGGTTCCATCTGGTTTCTTAATTACTTTTTTATCAACTTCCAAATATGGAGTTTCAATAAATCCAAAACGATTAGCTCTAGCATATGATGCCAATGAGTTAATTAAACCAATGTTTTGACCTTCAGGAGTTTCAACTGGGCAAATACGTCCATAATGTGAAGGGTGAACATCACGAACTTCAAAACCAGCACGATCACGAGTTAAACCACCTTGACCTAAAGCTGATAAACGTCTTTTGTGAGTAAGTTCAGATAATGGGTTAATTTGGTCCATAAATTGTGATAATTGGCTACTACCAAAGAATTCACGAATAGTTGAAGTAAGTGGACGAATGTTAACTAAGTTTTGAGCTGTTACGCTCTTAGTTTCAACGGATGTTGACATTCTGTCACGTACATTCTTTTCTAATTTTGTTAAACCAATACGGAATTGATTTTGTAATAATTCACCAATTAAACGTAAACGACGGTTTCCTAAATGGTCAATATCATCAATCTTACCAACGCCAACATGAAGGTTAATGTAATAAGATAGTGCAGCAAAAATATCTGATAAGACAACATGGTTACGATCTTCTCTTTGATCATTACCTAGTAATCTAATATAGCTATCACCTTCATTAGTACGTACTAAAATGTTTAATACTTCTAAAACAACGCTGTTTCCTTGTAACATAATTTCATATTCAAAAGTTTTACGGAAAGCTTCACGATTTTGATCTAGAATATCATAGGTGCTAACTTTTTCACCATTTAAGTCGATATTTTTCTTATAATTGATTTCAGTTCCTGCTGGTAAAATGACCTCACCAGTTTCTGGATTTACAATGTCATCTGCAAGACGATGTCCTACTGCTCTTGTTACAACGTCAAGTTTTTTGTTGATTTTGTATCTACCTACATTTGCAAGGTCATAACGACGAACTTCAAACAATCTACTTGCGATAAACTTTCTAGCCGTATCTGCTGATGTTTTTTCACCAGGTCTTAAAACATCATATAATTGGCGAATAGCATCATCTTCCGCAAAACTATCATCTTTACTAAAAGTATTGTTAAAGTAAGTAATTATCTTCTTAGGTCGGCGTTCATCTTGACCAACAAATAAATCAATGATTTCAGGATTACTCTTAACGCCTAATGCACGGATAAACGTTGTTAGAGGAATTTTTTTAGAACGGTCTAATTTACCATACCAAATATCTTTAGAGCCCATTTCAAATTCAATCCAAGCTCCACGAGTAGGAATGATTTGACCAGAGAATAATCTTTGACCAGACTTTTTATCTACTTCCACTGAGAAAAAAGCACCGGCTGAACGAACAATTTGGGTAACAATAACACGTTCTGAGCCATTGATAATAAATGTACCCCATGGTGTCATAACAGGAAATTCACCCATAAAGATCTTATCTTCTTTTACTTCACCGGTTTCTTTATTTTCTAATTCAACATTTACTCTTAATGCACGTGAATAGTTGACACTATGCATTTTAGCTTCTTTAATTGTGTATTTTGGTTCATCAAATTCGTGTGCACCAAAATGTAGTTCAAATTTTTCACCATCTCCATGGTCTTTAATTGGCGAAATTTCTTTAAATAATTCCGCAATTCCATCTTCTAGTAACCATTTAAATGATTCAGTTTGAACCTCGATTAAGTTTGGTAATTCAACGTTGGTTTGAACTCTCGCATAATTACGACGAATTCTACTTCTGCCATATTGTACATTTTTGTAACTCAAATCATCCACCTCTTTTATTTTTATTTGAGAAACTGGTAGTCCAAAAAATTGTGCATTCTACCACATTATATCATAACGACTTATTATACTACAGTTTTGAGTAATTTGTCAAGTAAAACATACTTTTTTTAATAAAAAATCTTAAGCAAATTATACCTATTTTAAACTTTTTTTAAAAAAATGAGTGAAAAAAAACTATTTAATTTTCCACTCATTAATTATTTACTTTATAATTATTTCCTATTTAATTGCTTCAATAATATAATATAATTTATCTTTACAAACAACTTTTACATCTTTATATTTTTCTTTTAAGGCCTTTAGTGCTGATTCAGCTCCTTGTTTTTTTTGAATTACACACCACATACTTCCCCCATCATTTAGATGATCATACGCGCCTAAAATAATACCATAAACAACCTTTTTCCCCGCTCTAATTGGCGGATTAGTGACAATCATATCAAAGGTTTTATTCACATTTTCATACATATTACTTTCATAAACATTAATATTATTGATTGAATTTGCTAAAGCATTTTTTCTTGTTAAATCAAGGGCACGTAAGTTAACATCAACCATATCAATTGTAACATTGGGATTAGTAAGCCCAAGAGTAATACCAATGGTTCCATAGCCACAACCAACATCAAGAATAGTTTTGGTATTTTCTTTTATCCATATTGTTTTAAGTAACAAACTACTACCAAAATCAATACCTTTACGTGAAAATACCCCTGCATCACTGATAAATTTTATAGTATGATTTTTAAAATAATAGTTAATTTCAAAAATATCACTTTTTAAATTTTCATTGTTTTCGAAGTATTGATTACTCATATTATTCACCGCCTTAAATAAAGTAAAAACCTGAGTTTTGATTCCCAGGTTTTATGCTAGCAAAACTATTTAATTTCAACTTCAGCGCCAGCTTCAACAAATTTAGCTTTAAGTGATTCTGCTTCTTCTGGTGTGATTTTTTCTTTGATAGCTTTAGGAGCACCATCAACAAGTTCTTTAGCTTCTTTTAAGCCTAAGCCAGTAACTTCACGCACTAGTTTGATAACACCAATCTTACCAGCACCTGCGTTAACTAATACTAAATTAACTTCATTTGATTGTTCTTCTTCAACTGCTGCACCGCCAGCCATAACTGCTACTGGAGCTGCTGCGGTTACACCAAATTCTTCTTCAATTGCCTTTACTAAATCGTTTAATTCTAAAACGCTCATTTCTTTAATAGCTGCAATAAATTCTTCTTTACTAATTTTTGCCATTTCGTTTGTTCCTCCTAATTAATTATTCTTTTTCTGATACTGCTTTAATAACACATGCAAGACCACGCATTGGAGCTTGTAGTACACTTAATAGCATTGAGATCATACCTTCCTTGTTTGGTAGAGTTGATAAAGCCTTTAAGTCTTTTTCACTCATAACTTGGCCACCGACAATACCAGCTTTAACTGTTAGTTTGTCATGGTCTTTTAGGAACGCATAAACAAGTTTTGCGGCTGTAACTTCATCATGTGATGTTACAAGGGCACTTGGGCCTACTAAGTGTTCATCAACTGCAGAATAACCTGCTTGTGATGATGCACGACGTAAGATGTTGTTCTTAACAACTTTCATTTCGCAGTTTTCAGTATGTAGCTTTCTACGAAGTTCAGTTACTTCAGCTACAGTTAATCCTAGGTAATCAACGAATACTGTTGATCCAGCTTGAGCAATTTTATCTGCTACAACTTGGACCTCTTGTTGTTTTTTAGCGATTGTCGCTTCATTCATTGTTTTCACCTCCTGAAATTTTTCCTCGGTAGGAAATTAAGCTACAACGTAGCACCTACTGTCTACGGCAGAGACTTTTATACTATATACTATACTAATACGACTTTTTTAAACTATTCAATAGTTTCCATAGCAACTTTAATGCCAGGACCCATTGTTGTTGTGATTGTAAAGTTTTGCATATAAACGCCCTTAACTGTTGAAGGTTTAATACGCATTAATTGACGATAAATTGTTTGAATATTTTCTTTTAGTTTATTAGAATCAAATGAAACTTTACCAACAGGAACTTGAATATTACCAACTTTATCAGTACGGTATTCAACTTTACCTGCTTTAAATTCTTTAACTACTTTTTCGATATCCATTGTTACTGTTCCAGTTTTAGGGTTTGGCATTAATCCTTTAGGACCTAAGATACGACCTAATTTACCAAGTTCACCCATCATATCAGGACTTGCAATAACAGTATCAAATTCAAACCAACCGCCTTTAATTTTTTCTAGATATTCAGTTTCACCCGCATAATCAGCTCCTGCTTTTAAAGCTTCTTCAATTTTAGCACCTTTAGTGATAACTAAAACTCTAACTGTTTTACCAGTACCATTAGGTAATGATACGGCACCACGTAGATTTTGTTCAGCTTTACGAGGGTCGATATTTAAACGAGCTGCACATTCAACTGTTGCATCAAATTTAGCAATATTAGTTTTTTTAGCAAGTTCTACTGCTTCATCTAATGAATATCTTTTTGTACGGTCAACAAGCTTTAATGCTTCTTGATATTTTTTTCCTCTTTTTGCCATTTTATATTTCCTCCTAAATGTGGTATAAACGGGATTTTCCTCCCACAATTAGATTCACACAATATTGTGTTACAATCTATTTAGTTGTTTGAAGACTAATCTTCAATTGCAATACCCATATTTCTTGCGGTTCCTGCAACAATGTTTGCTGCTGTTTCTACTGTGTAAGCATTAAGATCTGGCATCTTCATTTGTGCAATTTCCATTAACTTAGCACGTTTAATTGTAGCAACTGTATTCTTTTTAGAGTTATCAGAACCTTTAGAAATGCCTGCTGCTTTCTTTAATAAGTCAGATGCAGGTGGGGTCTTTGTAATAAATGTGAATGAACGGTCATCATAAACGTAGATTTCTACGGGAATAACATAGCCAATCATTCCTGCTGTTTTATCGTTAAATTGACTACAGAATTGTTGAATATTAACACCTGCTTGACCTAGAGCTGGACCTACTGGTGGAGCTGGATTAGCCTTGCCTGCTTGAATTTGTAGCTTAACGACTTTTTTAATTTGTTTAGCTTTTGCCACGAGACACACCTCCTTCACTTGTCTGTGTGATGTGGTTTATGAGTGATACAGTCACTCTCCCACATAGTTATTTAATTTCTGTATTTATAGTATAAGCGTCATTGCACGCGTTTATTATTATACTTTAAATTTGATATTTTGTCAAACTAAACACATTATATTTTCAAAGTCCAATCATAAATTTTAATATATGTTAAGTTATATTATAATTTTACTTGTTGATTTTTTCCTGAAAAAAGCAACAAATTATCCCAATTCATTGCTTTTTTAGTTACTATTTTTATAAATCTTTTTTCATATCAGCGAAACTTTGAGCAATTTTGAATCCCGCAAATAAATAAATACGACGAGCAGGATTATCAAGCCCAGTGAAGAATGTCATATACTTAGCACCATTGTGTTTTGAATATTCACAAAGCATGCAGAATAAGGCTTTTCCTAAACCTCCGCCTCTAGTTTCCGGGTCAACACAAATTCCATCTAAATGGCCACGACCGGTTGGTTCATTATACATTGGACCAGTCCAACCTACCATTTGTCCATTGTGCGCCGCAATAAGGAAAGGATATGGTTTTTCACGTTTTAAGTTATTTCTAATTGCACCCGCAAATCCTGGGTTATTGATTTTATTACAAAATTCCTCAACCCCAAAGTGCTTAGTTTCATCATATACTTCAACTGTAAATCCTTCTTTTTTGTTTTGTTCCATTTTTTCAACTACTGATTTTGGCATTTCATATTCAGCAAGTGGTAAATGGAAACCTTCATGAATACTATTAATATAGTAATGATTATGTAATAAGAAGAAATATAGTTCTGAATTAATTCTTACCGCAGGGGCTCCTGGATGCTCATGGTGATCAGAATGAGGAATGTACCAAGGGTAGTTAATTTGACTTAAGAAAACAAATCTTGAGTATTTCATTCCTTCTTCTCTAATATAGCTTTCAGCCATATCAAGTAAAGCTTTACCAATACCTTGGCGGCGATATTCTTTTTTTACCATTATTGTATTTAAGTATCCTGCAGCTTTTTCGTTGCCTTTATCCATATCACGCACATTAGCACTAATAAAACCAACTAGAGTATTGTAATCATAAGCTAAGAAAGTTCCTTCTTTTTTAAAGAATCTATTTAAGAATAAGATATGATTAAATTCATCAAATGAAATCTTTTTGAAAAAATCTTCTTCACATATTACTTCATAAAATAAATTATAAACGTCATGTTCGACATCAGGAATTCTAGTTTTAATTTCATCATATTTAAAGTATTTAATATTCATATTGATAACTCTCCTTTTTCGTATAATATTATATCTTATTATGCTTTTTTTAACAAATAGTTTACAAAGTTTTTTAAGAAAAAACTATAAGAATATTTCATCTTATAGTTTCATTAATTGTCTATTTACTTTTTAATTGCTTGAACTTCATCAAAACGAAGTTCTTGAGGAGTTTGTCTACCAAAGAAATCAACTAAGACTGTTACTTTTTGATTTTCCATATCAATTGATTCAACATTGGCAGTTTGTCCTACAAAAGGTCCCGATACGATATTAACAGTATCTCCAACTTTAAAGTCCATATTTACTTCTATTATAATTCCACAATCTCGAAGAATGGGAATTATCTCTTCGTTTGGTAGAGGTACAGGTTTTGCCCCTCCTCCACTTGATCCTAAGAAACCAGTAACCATTGGGGTGTTACGAACAACAAACCAAGATTCATCTGTAACTATCATATCAACAAAAATATAACCTGGATATACTTTTTCTACAATTTCTTTAAGTTCTCCATTTTTCTTTTGTTCATATCTTGTTGTCTCAGGAATCAAAACTCTAAATATGTAATCTTGCATATTCATCGAAACAATACGTCTTTCAAGATTTCTTTTAGCCGCTTGCTCCATGCCAGAATATGATTGTACTACATACCACGCACGTTCATTTTCAAAGCCAAAATCATTCATAACTATCGTCCGATATTACTTAAATAGATTAATAATAGACTCTATAGCCCAATCACATAATGTGAAGAATAAAGCAAGTACTACAGAGAAGATGATAACTTTAATAACATTACCAAAGAATTCAGCTTTTTTAAGGCCTGTAATGTGTTTAATTTCTGCAAGACTTGGAACAAAGAATGAAGATACTGATAAAATTAATGATACAGCACCTAATGCAACTAGTAGCCATGCAAATTGTTTCCAATATTTACCAATAATGAATGCATCTTCAGGAATTGATAAATAAGTTTTTGAAAGTAATAATACTCCAAGTTCAATTGCGAAAATAGCAAGTATTGCAAGAAATAAATTTTCCCATTTGTGTTCTCTTAGTAACACGCTCATCGCACGATTCTTTTTTTCGTTTTCAGCCATATGAAATTCCTCCTATTTAGTTTCTTTGTGAATAGTATGCTTATTGCAACGAGGGCAATATTTTTTTACACTAATTCGTGTGGTTGTATTTAATTTATTTTTTTCAGTTATGTAATTTCGTGATAAACATTCTTCACATACTAAAATTACTTTTTCTCTCATAATTACAACACCACCTTGACTAACTAATTTTACTAGATAATGCTATTTTTGTCAAGCGTTTAACTTGTTTATATTGTAATCTTGTATCTTTTCTTTTTAATTCGATCAACTGCTGAATATATTTGTTTGATATTCATCCCCAATAACTCACTAATTTCTTTATATGATTTGCCTTCTATAAATCGCAAATTATAAATTTTTTCTTCTAATTTAGAAAGTCCATTATAATCATATATTGAACTTTCCGCAAGTATTTTTGGAGTTTCACTAGCCGCATAAACATACTCAAAATCTTCTAACGGCATTATCTTTTCATTTTGTTTTTTACGTAGCATATCAATAAAGCGATGATTAATGAGCATTTCAACATATTTTGTAAATGTCATTTTACTATTTATTTTATATGTCTTAATTGCTTTATTAATCATTAAAAGACCTTCTTGAAGAAAATCTTCTCTTTTGTTTGGTTCAACTTTGAAGTCTTTTATTATGCGAAGGACTAAATATTGATATTTCTTAAGTAAAATATCTATAGCTTCATCGCTATCATCACTTACCATATATAAAAGTTCATAATCATTGTAATTAAATAGTTTATCCTTTTTTTCCCTTACCATTTGTTTTTTTTATCCCCTTTGTCTTAATATTTCATAAAAAATAATACTTGCACTCACCGATGCATTTAAGGATGTTACATGACCAATCATTGGAATATTAATCATAAAGTCACATTCTTCTTTTACTAGTCTGGAGATTCCCCTTCCTTCAGAACCAATAATTATTACTTTTTTCCCTAAATAATCTTGTTCTTTATAATCAATCGAGCCTTCCATTTCAAGACCAATTATCCAGTATCCATTTTCTTTTAATTCTTTGATTGTTTGAACCAAGTTTGTTACTTGGACAACATCAATATATTCAATGGCTCCTGTTGAAACTTTCGCTACTGTTGCATTTAAACTAACGCTACGATTTTTAGGAATAATGATTCCTGCCATTCCGGTTGCATCAGCAGTTCGAAGAATCGCCCCTAAGTTATGAGGATCTTCTAAGCCATCTAACATAATTAAACTTACATTTTCTTTATCTTTATTTTTTTCAATAACTTTATTTAATGATTGATAATGATATTCCTCATTTATTTCCACAATTATACCTTGATGGTTTCCTTGGACCATTTTATCCATCTCTTTAAGTGGCATCACTATTATTTTAGCATTTTTGATCACTTCATTTTTAGGAAGTTCATTTAAGATTTTTTCATGACTTAAATATATGGTTTTAATACTTCTTTTTTTTGTAATTGCTTCTTTAACCGTATTTTTACCAAAAATTAGCATGTTTCTTCTCCCTTCTTAATGATTAGGTCCATTAAATAATTAAGTCTATCATTCATTTTCATTAAATATAAATATCCAATTACCGCTTCTAAGCCCGTTGACACTATGTATGATGCTTGATCAACATTTTTACGATGGCTACTTGGAGCGTTATTACGGCCTCTTAAGTAAATTTTTTGTTCTTCTTCTGTTAGTTCATCTTTTATTTTTTCGTATATTTTTTCATGTGAACTAGCACTTACAAATTTTAAACTTTGTTTTTTTAATTCTTTATTTTTGGTAATTCCTTTATCAATTAAGTATTTTCTGATCACTAATTCATAGTATGCATCACCAATATATGCAAGATTAGCTCCATTAAGTAGTTCATATCTCATTATAGTTCAATACCCGCGTTTGTAATTTTAGTTCTTAAAATATCAGCTGTTTCAAAATCTTTATTTTTACGAGCTTCATTCCAGTTATTCACAAGTTCTTTTTCTTCGTTTGTTAATGGTTTAACTAACGGATCTAAACCAAATATTGTAAACATATCATTAAGTCCTAGGAATTCATTTAAAAGAATTTCATCACTTATATTAGGATCTCGCATACTCTTATTTATTGTTTTAATATGTTCATAAATAACTGTTAAAGCATTCGCAGTATTAAAGTCATAACACATTTCTTTTAAGAAATCTTCCATTTCCGCTCTTTTTGCTTTTCTAAATTCAAGTTTATTTTTAAGTTCTAATTTACGATATAAACTAACATAAGCCTTGCGAAGTTTTTGCCATTCATTTGTCATGTTTTGTAGTGTTTCATCTGAGTAACTAACATTTTGACGGTAATGATTAGCAAGAATAAATAAGCGATATGCTTGATAAGGATAGCTAGCTAGTACATCTTTTAGCCATACAACATTACCAAGTGATTTACTCATCTTTTCGCCCTTTAAATCAATTCTAGCATTATGAAGCCAGTAATTAGCAATGGGATTATGATAAAGAGCCATTGATTGTGCAATTTCATTTTCATGATGTGGAAACTTTAAATCAATGCCTCCACCATGAATGTCAATTTTATCACCTAAGATTTTATGAATCATAACGACACACTCAGTATGCCATCCTGGACGACCTGCTCCAAAGGCACTATCCCATTTACGACCTGTATCACTTGTTTTTTTCCACAAAGTAAAGTCACGAGGATCTTCTTTTTGAAGATTAACATCAATTCTAGCACCAGTATCTAGTTCTTCTAGTTTTTGGTTACTTAACATTCCATATGATGGTACACTACGTACTCTAAAGTAGACATCATCACCTACAACATAAGCATTACCATTATCTAAAAGCTTTTTGATAAAATCAAGAATTTCAGGAATGTTTTCCGTTACTTTAGGATGAATAATGTCATTTTCACATCCAGCTTTATCGCATACATCTAAAAAGGCTTTAATATAACGTTCGCTAATTTCTTTTTCTGAAACTTTTTCCTCTAAAGCTTTTTTGATAATTTTATCATCAATATCAGTGAAATTTTCAACCATTGTTACTTTATAACCAAGATACTCAAATAATCTTTTTACAACATCAAAGAAAATAACCGGACGTCCATTGCCAATGTGAATATCATTATAGACAGTAGGGCCACAAACATACATTGATATTTCATTTTCTTTTATTGGCTTAAATTCTTCAATACTGTTACTTAATGAGTTATATACTTTTATTATTTGTTGCATATTTTCACCTACTTTTCAGAGTTTTCTTTATTTGAAAATAAAGTACAAATCAATAAAATCATTCCTATTATTGCCATAATTAATAATATAAATAGTATAATACCACAAATTGAATAATCTGCAGGAATTGGATTTTTGGAAGTTTCTTTTGCAAGAATATTAATCGAATTAGCTATTGCGAAAAGACCACCACCAATAAAACCTACCATTATTAAGACAATACTTAAAATAAACATTTTGTTTTGTTTCATGTTTTTCTCCTTTTAAAAAATAAGACCACATAAAACTTGTGGTCTTAAATAAACATAAGCGTCTAGCGTTCGATACAAATGTACGATTAACGTTTTGAGAATTGAGGTGCACGACGTGCTTTCTTTAGACCGTATTTCTTACGTTCGATACTACGAGGGTCACGAGTAATAAGTCCAGCCTTCTTTAGTGGTCCACGGAAATCGGGATTAACTAACATTAAAGCTCTAGCTATGCCTAAACGAATAGCACCTGCTTGACCGCTAATACCACCGCCACAAACGTTTACTAGGATATCATATTGAGTTCCTACGCCTGTAATAGCAACAGGTTGTAAAACATCTAGACGAGTTGCGGCAGAAGGAATGTACTCTACGAAATTACGACCGTTAACTTCAAATTTACCAGTTCCAGGAATTAAACGAACACGGGCAATTGAGCTTTTACGACGGCCAGTAGCTTGATATACTGCTTTTTCCATATTTTACCTCCTACTTAATCTCTAATGGGAATTTTTCAGGCTTTTGAGCAGCTTGTTCATGTTCTGGGCCTACATACACAAATAGACGACGGTACATATTATCACCATTTACGCCTTTTGGTAACATTCCTCTAATAGCTAATTCAACAATTTTTTGTGGTTGCTTATCTAGCATTTCTTGAGCTGTACGAGTTTTTAAGCCACCTGCATATTGAGAGTGACGATAATACTTTTTACCTTCAAGTTTGTTACCAGTTAAAGCAACTTTTTCGGCATTTACAACAATTACATAATCTCCACCATCAATGTGAGGAGTATATGTAGGTTTGTGTTTTCCTTTTAATACTGTAGCGACTGCAACACCTAAACGACCAAGTACTAGTCCTTCGGCATCAATCACGTACCATTTACGATTTTCTCTTGCGTTTTCCGCAGTTTGCATATATGTTGTACGCATTTTATTTTCCTCCTAATTTAGCTTTTTTGCTTTTGAGGGCTTAAGTTTGTGGGTGCCTTTCGGCTAATGTATCATGAGTATTATACACCTTTTTACATTTATTGTCAAATGTAATACCCATATAGATTGAGTCAATTTTTAACCCCTTCTTTTACAGTTGTTGTACTAAGAAATTAACAAAATGGTCATAATGCTTTA
>CAVJDT010000024.1:0-26029 GCA_963648435.1 Bacillota bacterium | reverse complement strand
ACAAGTCACTTAAAGAAATAATTTTATAACAATTAATTCACACTTTTTTAATAACAGAACCCGAAAAAAATTTTACTAAGTGGTTCTGGTTTTAATCATACAATATATTTTTAAACTCCTCTATTAGGACTTTTTTTGTTGTCAACTACAAAAATGAAATTTCCTTATAAATAAAAAAATAAGCACATTTTA
This sequence comes from Bacillota bacterium, assembly GCA_963648435.1. Taxonomy (GTDB): domain Bacteria; phylum Bacillota_I; class Bacilli_A; order ML615J-28; family CAG-313; genus UMGS75. The sequence continues at coordinate 25,837 of CAVJDT010000024.1, read as the reverse complement.
CTGTGCTTATTTATACTGCTTATTTTTATTTATTATCTGTTGTAGAATTCAACGATTAGGTTTTCATGAATCTCAGGAAGAATTTCTGTTCTTTCTGGATAACGAACAAATGTTCCTACACCTTTTGCATCATCATAACTAACAAATGGAAGTCTTGCAACAGTTGCTTCTAAAGCATCTTTTACAATAGTAAGATTGCGTGAAGATTCTTTTAATGCAATTGTTTGACCTGGTTTGCATAGGTATGAAGCGATATCAACTTTTTTACCATCAACAACGATATGTCCATGAGTAACTAATTGACGTGCTTGACGACGTGTAGTCGCAAATCCTAAACGATAAACTAAATTGTCTAATCTTGATTCTAGTAAGAAGATGAAGTTTTCACCACTCTTACCTTCCATTTTGCTTGCCTTTAAGAAAAGGTTATGGAATTGTTTTTCTGTCATTCCATATGTGAAACGAACTTTTTGTTTTTCTTGTAATTGAAGACCATATTCAGAAAGTTTTGCACGGCGTTGTCCATGTTGACCAGGGGCATAAGGACGTCTTTGTAATTCTTTACCTGTTTCAAGTACTGAATATTTTAATCTTCTAGCTTGTTTCCAAGTTGGGCCTGTATAACGTGCCATTCTTTTTTTTCCTCCTAATTTTTTTATTTTTTTGTTGGGGATAAAAATTCACTATCGTTTACAAAGTAGGTTGTCTAATTGTTTTCGCCTAAGCAGCCAGACTACTTGCATCCATGTTATTGTGACAATCTAGAGTTTATAAATTAATGAACGCTGCCTTTATCGCACCTTTTGGTATTATATCAAATTTTTCTTCAAAAGTCAAATGATATGTCTTAGCTATTTTTAGCTTGATATATAGCATCAATTACATGATCTGAAGTATCTTCGCTATAACACCAGCACATAATGCCAACGCCTTGGATTGATTTAGCATAGTTGTATTTTTGTTTTATCGCAAGGGAACTATCAAAAGATATAAATATTCCGGTTTTTGAATTATATAAATATGAACCAACAAATTGTTCATTGTTATTGTATTCATGATATTCAGTGTAACCACCTTGTTCAATGATTGCTTGAATACCATTGCCAAAGATTGTTCCACTCGCAAATGATCCAGGTACATTGCTTATTTGAGTTAGGGTTCCACTTACGCCTAGGGCAGGATATGTATCGCTAATGGTTACTCCTGATATGCGATATGCTTTACCATAACCTGCACTACCAATAATTAGTTTATTTCTTGAAAAGCCTAAACTTACAAGTCTTTCAACTCCATATACACAACCAAAGCCATAACCATTATCTTTTGTTGTAGAATATAGTGGTGAAAGGTGAGTTGTTACGTTTGTTTTATTCATGTCATATGACATTAAATTAATGTAATCTAAGTATTTATCAAGAGTTTCAAAATCAAATCTAGATGAAACTGTACCCCATGAATTTGCTGGAACGGCACAACTTAAGAAATATGGAGTTCCGTTTTCTTCTTGGCGTTTAGTCATTTCTTCTCTTAGTTCTTGAACTAAAAGATTTAGGCTTGATGCTACTACTCTAACTGAATCACTGACAGTTTCCCAGTCAATGTCTAATCCATCAAAATGGTATTTATCAACAAGATTTAATAAATTTTGAACAAAGTTTTTACGTTTAGTACTATCTGCTGTTATATCCATGAAGTTTTGACAACTTGCTTGATTAACGCCATTGACACTTGCTACTACTCTAACATTGTAATCTTTTAGTTTTAATACTTCATCAACATACATTGCATTATCTAATTGACAAGTACCATTAGCGTTAATTGTAATAAATGAATAATAAATAATGTCTAGTGTTTCTTTGGTTGTTTCTGAAAATAATGTTCCATCTTTTAGATATCTTTCATTATATTGTTTATATGCATATAAGGCACCTGTTGAAAAATAGGTTGCAACAGGAGTTGATGAAAGACTCTCATATAGTACTGGCTCAACGGTAATTACTTTTGACAATGTTTCAGTGGTTCCATCTTCATAAGATGCATTAACTGTAATTGTAACTTGTTGAGTTTGGTGAGTTTGATATGCTCTTGAAACTTTTCCAATTCCATTTTCTATAACATATAAATCAGGATTTGAACTAGTCCATATATATTCAGCTCCATCAACATTTGTAATTAAAGTATCTTCAGTATATGATGTTGCGATATCACTAACATATGAAAGTACTTTATTTTGGTCTAATACCCATTTTGCATAATATGTTGATTCGCCAGTTGCAATTGTATAAGCACCAATAGTAAGAGCAGAATCTTTATACCAACCTAAGAAAATATTGTCTACTTTTGTAGGGGTTGGTAATGTGGCAATTCCTTTATATTTAATAGTATATGTACCATCTTTGTTAAGCACTAAATCAGTAATTTTACCACCGTTTGGATTAAATGTAACTGTGTATTCTTCATCTGTTATTTGTTTTTTCAATTCTTCTACTTTTGTTTCTAATTCAACAAAGGTATTATAATTGGTTACATATGATTTCGCCGCAGCTTCAAGTTTATCATAAGCTTGTCTAATTTTTTCTACTGTTGGGGCATCATCGGCAGTTATTGCATCAATTGATGGAAGGTTATTTATTGATTTGATAATTGGATTAGCTAACTCTTTAAGTCTTGTTGTTTCTTCTAGTTCTGTAATTTTTGTTTGTAATTTTATTAGTTTATCATAGTTTGTTACATATTGTTTACTTTCTTGGTCTAGTTTATTATATATAGCCATAGCGTTTTCCACATCATTTTTATCTTTTATTTGCACATTTTCTACTGTTGGTAAACCTTCAATTACATTTATAACTATTTGGGCGTTGGCTTTTTGCCTATTAATTTCATCAATAATTGTTTGTAACGCTGTTTGAACTTCTTCTAGTTTTTTAGAATTAGTTATTTGAATTTTTTGAATATTACTTAATGATTCAAATAATGTAACTGCTTTTTCTATTTGTTCTTTGTCAGTAATTGTTACATCACTTGCATCAGGTAAATTATCAATCATTTCTTTTAGGTCTATTATGTTTTGTGCATCCCTTAATTTTTTTATTTTAGATTCAAGTGAAATCAATTTACTGTAGTTTGTCACTTTGTTTTTTTCTTCATCTGTTAAAGCATCATATAGTGTTCTTGCTTCCCCTACTTTTACTTCATCATCTAAAGTAATAGATGTTGTATCAGGAAGACTGTCAATTTTGGTTATTACTTCTTCGATGTTTTTATTATCATCAGGTTCTGGTGCTGGCTTATCACTTTTACAAGCTGTAATACCAAGTAGTAATAACATAAATATCATTAGTGTCGTTATTTTTAGTGTCTTTTTCATATAAATTCCTCCTTTACAAACACATTATAACAAATTTTGTCCTTTTTTGCAATATATATTATTTTTTTTCTTTACCATATTTTACAAATTAAAAGGTATGAACTTTTCATACCTTATTTGAATATTCTAATTTCGCAGGAAGTGATTCACTAAAGTATTCAGTGGCAATTGTTTGAACATAGAATATATATGTTTTGTTTTCTTCTACTATAAATATATATTCATTTTCACTAATTTCGAAGGGACCTGTTTTTTTATTTGTATCATCAATCATCCATACATAATAACCTTCTGTTGCAAAATCATTTATATCCCATGTTATTTTTATTTTAGTTGGTGATATTACTTCATATTTTAAGTTTTGAGGTGTTTGATTGGGGGTTTCTTGACGCATCCATATATTGATTACAAACCAAGCTATTATAAATAAACAAATTATTGATAAGCTTAAAATTGTTTTCCATCTATTTGGGTCTTTAACTTGTTTGGAAAGTTCTTTAACATTACTTTCAATAAATTCTGTTTCATTTGGTATAGCAATTGAAAAAGAAACATTTCTTATATCATAATCTTCAAGTTTAATTAATACATTTTGGATTTTTAGTTCAGTATCAATATTTTTTATAGCATATCCTCTTGCTTTTTTTATGTATATTGTGGCTAAATTTTGATATCTACTACTTAAATGACTTAACTTTAAATCATTTTCTTTTTTTATTTCTTGGTACCTATTATCCTTCATAACCTACCCCACTTTTTTATATTATTATATTATGAAGTTAGAGTTTTATCAATATTTTTGCATAAGAAAATGCGTAAATTATATAACCTACGCATTAATATATATTTATTTGTTAATTGCAACTTTTGTAAAATATACAAAGTCTTCAGGAATAAGACTAGCTCCACCAATTAATGCACCATCAATATTTGGTTTTGCCATTAAAGCTTCAATGTTATTAACTTTAACACTACCACCATATTGGATTCTTATAGCTTCACTAACTTCTTCATTATAGATTTCTTTTACAACACTTCTAATATAACCACATGTTTCATCTGCGATTTCAGGAGTTGCTGTTTTGCCAGTGCCAATTGCCCAAATTGGTTCATAAGCAATTACTAGCTTCTTAACTTCATCTTCTGTTAATCCTTCTAAATCATGTAATAATTGATAGTGTAATAATTCTTCAGTTTTACCCGTTTCTCTTTCTTCTAAATGTTCACCAACACAAAGGATTGGGGTAAGACCATGTTTGAATGCCGCATGAAGTTTTTTATTTACGGTTTCATCAGTTTCATTAAACATTGCTCTTCTTTCACTATGGCCAATGATAACATATTCAACACCAAGGGAAGTTAACATATTAGGAGCAATTTCACCAGTGAAAGCGCCTTGTTCTTCAAAATGCATATTTTGTGCACCAATTCTTAAATTTTCACCTTGACGTTTAACTAAACAACGAAGGACTGTAAATGGGGCACATATAACACTATCTACTAAATCTTGAGTTGGAACATTTTCATTTACTTTATAAATAAATGCTAATGCTTCATCTCTTGTTTTAAACATTTTCCAGTTGCCTGCAATTATTGGTTTTCTCATTTGATTCACCTATTTATCAGTTAAGCAAGCAACACCAGGTAATTCTTTACCTTCTAAATATTCAAGACTTGCTCCTCCACCAGTTGAGATGTGAGTAAATTTCTTTTCATATCCCATTGAGATTGCGGCTGCGGCTGAGTCACCACCACCGATAATTGTGGTTGCACCTTTAAGGTTGGCAAGAGTTTCGCAAATTGCTTTAGTACCTTCTGCGAATTTTTCAACTTCAAATACACCAGCAGGACCATTCCATACAACAGTTTTAGCACCAACAAGTTCTTTTGCGAAAAGTTCAATTGTTTTAGGGCCACAATCTAAGCCTTGTTCTTCTGGTCTGATTTCTGTTACTGGAGTAACTCTAATTTCTGCTTTTGAAATTGCACCAAAGAAATCTGCAGCACAGTCTTCATCGGAAACAACAACAGCTTTTACATCAACTGGTAAAATAATTTTACCTTGAGCTTTTTCTAGTAAGCCTTTAGCATAATCTACAAATTCAGGTTCACATTTTGATTTACCAACTTCAAGGCCTTGAGCTTTAAAGAAGGTGTAAGCCATAGCACCACAAATCATAACTTTATCAGCTTTATTTAATAAGTTTTCAATAACAGATATTTTATCACTAACTTTGGCACCACCTAAAATTGCCACAAATGGTCTTGCGGGATTATCAACGGCACCACCAATAAATTTAATTTCTTTTTCTAGTAAGAATCCAGCTGCACTTTCATTTTTGTGATGACTTGCAATACCTTGATTTGAAGCATGAGCACGATGAGCTGTACCAAATGCATCATTAACAAATACATCACCTAAACTTGCCCAATATGCGCCAAGTTCAGGGTCATTTTTAGATTCTTTTTTACCATCTAAATCTTCATAACGGGTATTTTCAAACATTAATACATCGCCTTCTTTTAGGGCGCTAATTGCATTTTCTAATTCTTTACCTCTAGTTACAGGAACAAACTTTACAGGTTGACCTAATAATTCTTCTAATTTTTTAGCAACAGGAGCTAAACTATTTTTAGCTAAATCTTCAGCTGTTTTAATACGACCAAGGTGTGAAAATAAAATTACTTTACCACCTTGTTCAATTGCATACTTAATAGTTGGTAATGCTTGAACAATACGATTGTCATCTGTAATAACCCCACCCTTCATTGGTACGTTAAAATCAACACGCATTAATACTCTTTTACCTTTTAAATCTAAATCTCTAATATTCAATTTTGCCATATACATACATCCCTTTCTAACAATATTGATTTATTTGATTATTAATTTTTAGACATTTCTCATAGTTAACTTTTAATAGATGAGCATCTTTATTAATTAGTACTTCTTGATTATCATAAAAGATAACCTTTGTCTTATTAGAAATAGATTCTATGCTCTTTATATATATACTATTTAAATATATATTATCTATTGACTTTTTATTGTGTGTTGGAAATAATACTAAATTTTCTTTTATGTAAATTGGAATATTCTTTATAACATGATATTTTTTCTTGATTGCATTAACTCTACCTTCTAAAGTTGTAAGTTCAGTTAAACAAAGATTGTCTAAATATCTTTCTGGTAATATATCTAATTCTTCAAATTCATCATTAATGTAATGAACTATTGTTGATCGATTACCCTTTTCAATATAAAGAATAGTTCTGTTCATACTTATGGTCTTCTAATTCTATTAGTTGTTTCAGGGTCAAAGAAATGACATTTTTCCATATTAAAGGCAAGTTTAATTTCATCACCCATATGAACATCAGCACGAGCAGGAACTTTCGCGGTAACGCTTTGACCAACACGGTCAGTACCTGGAAGTTTAACGGTAATTTGTGATTCAGCACCCAATAATTCAGAAATATCAACTTTTAATTGAACTGTCCATTGAGGTAATTCAGCGATAACACGTTCTTTATCTGAAATATCTTCTGGTCTAATACCTAAAATAATGGTTTTTTCAAGATAATTTTGTTCTTTTAATATTGCTAATTTTTCTTCAGGAACAGGGAAACGAACAACACCATAACGGTTGTTACCACATTCGAAGACACCATCTTTACCAACAGTACCTTCAATAAAGTTCATTGGCGGAGTACCAATAAATCCACCTACGAACATATTTGTAGGATTATCATAGATTTCTTTTGGTGCACCTATTTGTTGAATATAGCCATCTTTCATAACAACAATTCTTGATGCCATTGTCATAGCTTCAATTTGGTCATGGGTAACATAAATTGTTGTTGTTCCTAAACTTTCATGTAATTTAATTAATTCAGATCTCATTTGAACACGTAGTTTAGCATCTAGGTTAGATAGAGGTTCATCCATTAAGAATACTTTAGCATCACGAACAATAGCACGGCCTAATGCAACACGTTGTTTTTGACCACCTGATAAGGCTGTTGGTTTACGATCTAAATAAGGTTTTAAACCAAGCACTGAGGCTGCATGTTGAACACGTCTATCAATTTCATCACGTGAAAACTTACGTAATTTTAATCCGAAAGCCATGTTATCATAAACAGTCATATGTGGATATAGTGCATAAGATTGGAATACCATTGCGATATTACGGTCTTTTGGTGCTACGTCATTCATAACTTCATTATCAATTAGAAGTTGTCCACTTGTAATTTCTTCAAGACCTGCGATCATTCTAAGTGTTGTTGATTTACCACATCCAGATGGTCCAACAAATACGATAAATTCACGGTCTTTAATCTTTAAATTAAAATCAAATACTGCTTGAACATTATTACTATAAATTTTATTAATGTTCTTTAATTCTACTGTTGCCATAATTAATCCTCCTTTTTTATTTTGACAATTTTGTACGATAATATTATACTACAATTTTGATAGTTTTAAAATAGACAATTTGTCCATTCTTTTGATGTTTTTTTATACAAATTAAATATTTTCACTATTATTTAAAAGATTTAGATAATAGGCTTTAGACCTATATCCACTTTCTTTGGTCATGATTTTGTTATTTTTAATCATAATGGTTGTAGGAATACTAGTAATATGACATTGCGAAACAATTGATGATTCTTTTTCAACATCTACTTGATATATATCATATCTATCACTAAGTTCTTCTAATGGGAATATTGTCATTTTACAAGAATCACACCATGAAGCACTAAATATAATAATATGGATTAATCCATCATTTTTAATAATATTAAACTGATTATATGTTAATTCTTTAATCATATTAATTTTTTAAGTCTATTAAGATTTTCATCGCATAGGCATCTTTAAATTTTTGAATATCAAACCCGGTAAGTTTCTCAATTTGGTCTAATTTGTTGATAACCGTATTACGATGCATATATAAAAGTTTTGATGTAAGTGATATATTTAAATTATTATTACAAAAAGATTCAATTAAATCAATCATATGAGGAAGTTTTTGAAGTTTATCAAGTACATTATTTTTTATAATCATTAGTACCTCCTTATCTTTGTTATTAGCATCTACTACTATATCAGTAATATTTGTATAACCATGAGTTGTAATATTAATTTTATAATAACTAAAATATTTTGAAAGTTCAATTTCTTTGGTTGAAGGGGTAAAAGTAAAACCTTGATGAACATTTATTTCATATCCAATATCACTAGTAAACGCTCTAAAGGTCATTTCAACATCATTAAATGAAGTGCTAAATGCAACTGTGAAATTCATGTATTTAATAATTATTACATCATGATATATATCTTTGATAACGCTATTAATTGTATCTTCATCTTCTTTATTAACTAAATAGATAATAAATGACATTGGAACTTTAAAAGGATTTTCTTTTTCTTCAAAAAGATATTCATAAATTTGTTGTTCTTTTTGATTGTTAGTGTATTGTCTTTTTTCCACAAACATCGTTTGTAATAATTGATATTCAGCTGTTGTTATTGTTTTAGAAACACCAAAAATACTTTTGCAAGTATAATCTTGATAAAAGTAATAATAATTAGGAGAAGTAATATCTATTACATCTTCTATCATATTATTCTTAAATATTTGTTTTATTTGCTTATACATAGATTATACCTCCTATTCTGTAGTTATTATATCATATTTGTGTGGAAATTGTAAAAAAATTAATATTTTATTTTTACGACATAATTCGACAAGACAATTTGCTTAAATGGTATATAATATTAGCACAAGTTAAGGGAGGGAAAAAAATGAAAGAAATATCACCAATTAATTTTTTTAAATTATATCAAAAATCTAAAAATCTAAGAATTATTGATGTAAGAGATGCATATGATTTTGAACATTACCATTTAGAGAGTACAACTAATATTCCTCTAAATTTGTTATGTACTAAGTATTATCTTTTTCTTAATAAAGATTATTGTTATTATTTAATATGTGAAGATGGAGAAAAAAGCAAAAAGGCAACTATTTATTTAGATAAATTAGGCTATCAAGTTGTAAATGTTTTAGGGGGATTAAATCGATGGGCTAGTTCTTATCATATAGTTAGAATATATTAGGGGCTGTTAGATAACCTATTAATTAGGTTGCAGCCTTTTTTTCTATGCATCTTGAATTTTTAATGCAATTATACTCATATCATCTTTTGCTTTTATTTTGTTATTAATGGTGTAATTTAATAATTCATAAACAATTCGTTGGGGTGGTAAATTTTTAATTGATTGAATGTAATCTTGAAGTTTATTTTCATCAATGAGATTTTCAAATATTCCATCACTACTCATTAAGATTAAATCCCCATTTTTTAGTTCATAAGTTGTTGAAGTAATATCTTCATCTAGGCCAAAGGGTAAACTTTTATTAATTATTTTATCTAAAGTTCCGTTTGATCTAAATATATATGTAGAGGTAGCTCCCATTTTATAAAAGTTAGCGATAGTGGTATATCGATTAATTTCTAGAAAATCAAGGGTCGCATATTGTTCTAAATATTCTTGTACCGCATAAAAACTATTTAATATTTCTAGGGCCGTACCTGATGTTAAGTTTAGCTTTATGATATCTTCTACAAGTTTTAAGGTCATATCGCTTTCATAAAATGCACGGTATCCTTTTCCCATTCCATCAGAAATTGCACTAATAAAATGACCATTGTTAATTTCTTTGATTAAATAGTTATCGCCACATATATCTTCACCATCACAAGACAAGGCTCCATAGCCATATGTGATATCAATTTTAATTTTTGGTACTAAATTTATATATACTCTATCTTTAGTTTCCTCGGCTAAAATAACAGAAACTTCTTGTTTTAAAGTACTAGAAGCAATTAATTTAACTGTTTCTTTAATATCATTGTATTTACTCGCAAGGCCAATTTTAACATTAAAATCATTCCTAAACAATTTTACAACCTCAAAGTAAGTTATCTCATATCCATAGTTTTCAAGTCTCGTTTTTATTTCTATCATTTGATAATAACTAATTTCTTCTTTAGAAGTAAGATCAATAACATATTTTTTAATTGCGTTTGATACCCCATTTAGTTGAGCAAGCATTATGTTATTTTGTGACATCGCCTCATCACTAAGTGGCACTTTTATTTTTGTTTCTAGAAATTTTGAGGTATGTTCAAAATTACTGATTTTATCACAGTAAGAGACAAACTCTGGATAGTTATTATAAAAATTAGATTCTTGTAAAAGGATGCTTTTAAACACTCCATATAGTTCTATCTTATATTTGTTAAAGCATTCTTTCCGCTTTTGGCAGGTACTACAATGATTTTGGACTAGGGTTTTTATGCCTTCACTAAGCCGATTATTAAATTCTTTAGGGTTTTTAAAACCATTAGAAAACTTATCAATAAATAAGGCAAAATTAAGGATTTCATCATTTGTATTTTTTTGTATTTGGGTATATATATATTCAAACATATCTTGGCTATTTTTCTTTTCATCAAGCACTAATGGTGATACTATTTCAAAGACAATACTTACCATCATCATACTTAATAAAACATTGTTTTCATAACCTGTATCTGTAAAAAGTAATACTACGATAAAACTATTAAAAAGAACTAACATTAGAAAGTTTGGCACTAAATAAAGGGCACCAATAAAGGGAATAAATAAGGATTCTTCTATTTTAAATGCTAGATATAATATTAACATTGCAAAAATACCATAGATAAATGAATATATATTTTTGTAACTTCTACCAAAATACATTGCGAAAAATGAAGCATACACAAAGCCTAAGTTTACTTTCAATATTGTTATCGTACTAGCGCTTACTACCGTAATTAGGGCTATCATTATTTCTAAATATGATAAAGAACTAGTACTAATAAGGGTAGAATCATTTAAAATAATTTTATATAAATATCTTTCTAAATATAAATATAATAATGCACTTAATGAATTTGTGATAAAGATAACCCCTAAATCATTTATTTTCAATAATAAATCTAAAGAAGTATTAATACCTAATACTGATAACACAATCATTAAAGTTGTAAGCTTGGGCGCTTTCTTATTTACAAGAGTTGTAATAAGAAAGTAAAAAGCCGTAACCATAACTAGCATTCCTAAGGTGTAAATAAAGTATTCTTTCATAAATAAAATTGATGTAATTAAGATGGGGATATATGTATAATACATATTTTTAGAATCTTTTAATAGATAAAAAATTATAATTGGAATAACTAACGCAAACCCCATATTTAGTTTTAGAGAAAAGCAAAGTACAAGTGAAATTAAAATAATATTTATTTTCTTTAGCATATTTTACTACCATCCTTCATATATATTATATATGATTAAAATTGCGAAAAAACACGAAAAAAGACTAAGTCTTGCTTAGCCTTCAATTTTTTCTTTAATTTTCTTTAATGCATCAATTCGCGGAATTATAATTACTCGTTTGCATGTTGTACATTCAAGTTTATAGTCAATACCAATTCTTAATACTTTCCATGTATATCCACCACATGGGTGTGGTTTTCTAAATTTTAAAATATCATCTACTTTAATTGTTGTAGGATCAATCATCATGTTTTACTCCGTGAACAACGATTTGTGGGAATGGTATTTCAATATTATTAGCATCGCAAATAGCTTTGATTTCTTGGCGTACATCTCTTGAAATTTGGTAATGACACTCAGGTTTAGTAGTTCCAATTACAACTATTTCAATTCCGGAATCACCTAAACTACTAACCCCAATTGTATGTGGTAATTCAACAAGTTCAGGACATCCTTTAAATTTATCAGCTAAACCTTTATCAATTATTTCACGAGCCTTTGTGATATCTTCGTTATAACTTACGGAAACACTAATATCAAAAATCGTATTATATAGCGAATCATTAATAATATCGGTCAATTCACCGTTTGCGATTATCTTAACTCTTCCGTGCCAATCTTTTATTTTGGTGGTTTTAAGTCCAATGTCGATTACTTCGCCTTTAAAGTCTCCTACAATAATTGTATCACCAACATCGAAATGGTGTTCAAATACTATGAATAATCCAGCCACAAAATCAGATATTAGTTTTTGGGCACCAAGGCCAACCACAAGTCCAACAATACCAAGCCCCGCAAGCGCAGGCATTACATTGACTTTCCAAATACCAAGGACGACAATAACACAAATTATATATGTAACATATTTAATTAAGCTCATTAAAACTTTGGAAATGGTGTTTTGGCGTTTAACTTCTAAAATATTTTTTTTATATTTTTTGAATAATATAGTTTTAGTTATTCCAAGAAGCGTAGAAGCAATTATTAATACTATTATAGACCAGATTAAACTTGTGCCTTGAAATTCAATAAAATCTTTAAAGCCTACTTTAAATTTGGAAAAATCAAAGCCTAAAATTAAAGCAATACCAAATAAGAAGCCTAAGAATATGACTACATCTATACAAATATTAATTGTAGCGATTCCTTTGTTATCAAGTTTATCAAGTATTTTTTTCTTAATTACATTCACAACAATATATAAAGCAATTAAAATAATACAGTATAATGTTTCAAGCATTGTTTACTCCTTTCTATCTAATATTTCTTTGGCAAGTTCTCGATATTCTTTAGCACCTCTTGAATTATAGGAAAATTGTAGAACACTTTTTCCATATAATGGGGCTTCTTGAATATGACTTGAATTAGTAATAATTGTTTTAAAAGTTTTGTCAGGAAATAGAAATTGAACTTTCTCAACGATTTTATAACCAAGAGTATTACGATTATCTAATTTTGTAAGTAAAATTCCTTCTATCTCTATTTTTTTATGTTTTTGAACTGAGTTAATTTTATGTGTCATTTGCGTTAAGGCATCATATGAATAGTAACCACATTCTACTGGTATAATAACCGAATCACTTGCATATAAAGCATTATCAACAATCAAACCTAAAGAAGGAGGACAATCTATTAAAATATAATCATATTCTTTTCTTAATTCTGATAATTTTCTAGACATTAAGTATTCTTTATCAGGAACTTGGTATAAGGTTTCTTCAACATTTGCAAGTTTGATTGTGGCAGGTATTACATCTAAGTTATCAATGGTAGTATGTAATATTGCTTTTTTAACAAGCGCAATATGCGTGAAAAAATCTGCTATATCAAACAATATATCTTCTTTATCTATTCCAAGTCCAGTGGTTGCATTTGCTTGTTGGTCAAAATCAACAATTAAAACCTTTTGGTTATAATTTGCAAGAGCAGCACCGAGATTAATTGTGGTTGTAGTTTTTCCAACTCCACCTTTTTGGTTGACTATTGAAATTATCTTGCCCATATTTTTTCCTTTCTATAACGGTTTTTTTAATATTTTTGCATAATCTCTAGGATATATTTCTAGAGTCTTTTTTTGCTTTTGAAATTTAACTATATTTCTCATACCTTTATCTAGTGGTAATGTAAATTGATATATATCTATAAGTTTTAAGTTTAGGGTTTTAATCGCATTTGTTGCTTGATTTAATTCTTCATTAACATTACTACCTTTCATGGGAATGACTACCCCATTTATTTTACATAGTGGGGTTAATAATTCTAAAAGAATTGGTAGATTCGCTACAGCTCTCGCGGTAACAATATCAAATTTTTCACGATATTTAGTAATGCATTTTTCAGCCCGTTCATTTATTACCACAATATCTTTCAATTGTAATTTATTTATGACTAGATTTAAAAAATTACATCGCTTTGTGGTTGGTTCAATTAATGTTACTTTTAGAGTTGGTTCAATGATTTTTAAAACAATACCAGGAAATCCAGCCCCTGTACCAACATCTACTAATTCTTTTTCTTTTAGATTAGTAACTTTTGAAATTAACATACTATCATAAAAATGTTTTATATATATATCATTAGTTTCTGATATGGAAGTTAAATTGATTTTTTGTGATTCTTCTTGTAAGATGTTACAATATAATTCTAATTGGTTTAACATATCATTAGATAATGTTTCAAATGAATCTAAAAGTATTTTATTTTTTTCCATGAGTTCTTCCTTTTGATTCTAAGTATACTAGGATAATCGCAATATCACTTGGGTTTACACCACTAATTCGTGATGCTTGTCCTAATGTAAGTGGTTTAATTTTTGTGAGTTTTTCTTTAGCCTCACTCGCAAGATTATGTATTTGTGAATAATCCATGTCTTCAGGAATTCTCATTGTTTCTAGTTTATGTACTCTTTGAGCGTCTTTATATGATTTTTGAATGTACCCTGCATATTTAATTTCAATATTGAGTTGTTCGCCAAGTTCATAGTTTAATGGATTATCAAGGTTTAACATTTCAACTATATTGAAATAATCAATTTCAGGACGTTTCATTAGTTCTGATGCACCAATACCATCCTTTAAGATTGGTGAGTTAATACTTTCTAAATAGTTATTAATGTTTTCTTTAGGTGTAATTCTAATTTCATTAAGTCTAGTTTTTTCTTTTTCAATACATTCCATTTTGTGTAAATATCGGTTATATCTTTCATCACTAATTAAACCTACATCGTGACCATATTTTATTAATCTTTGGTCAGCATTATCATGTCTTAAAAGTAATCTAAATTCGGCCCGTGATGTTAGCATTCGATAAGGGTCAATTACTCCTTTGGTAATTAGGTCATCAATTAATACACCAATATAAGCTTCATCTCTTCTAAATACAAGTTCATCTTTGCCTAATAAAGTGCATGAAGCATTGATACCCGCCATTAAACCTTGGCATGCGGCTTCCTCATATCCACTTGTTCCATTTACTTGACCACCAAAATATAATCCTTTAACTTTTTTACTTTCCAAAGTAGCTTTTAATTCAAGTGGGTCAATGGCATCATATTCAATTGCATAGGCATATTTTGCGAATTTTGCATTTTCAAATCCTGGTAATGAACGAACCATTAATTCTTGAACTTCATGAGGCATACTAGTTGAAAAACCTTGAATGTAGGTTTGTCCAAGTTCTAGGCTCTCAGGCTCCAAGAATATTTGATGACGTTCTTTGTCGGAAAATCTAACAATTTTATCTTCAATAGATGGGCAATATCTTGGACCTATACCTTTAACTATTCCTGAATACATACTAGATTCATGTAAATGTTCATGTATTATTTCATGAGTTTTAGGTGTTGTCCAAATTAGGTAACAAGGGATTTGTTTATCAAAAGGGATCATTTTAGTTAAATCTGTTTCATAACTAAAACTAAGTGGTAGGTTAGTTCCTAATTCTATTTGCATACCTTCAAAATTAATTGAGTCGGTATAGATACGAGGTGGTGTTCCTGTTTTTAATCTTAATAGTTTGAAACCTAATTCTTTTAATGAACCAGAAAGTCCATAGTTAGTTTTTTCGCCATCAGGTCCTGAAGGTGTAGTATTTTTACCACATAACACTCTTGAAGAAAGGTAAGTGCCTGTTGTAATAATCACTCTTTTACTATATATTTTTGTACCATCTTCAAGTATTACTCCTTGAATAACATTTTCATCTGTTATTAATTTATCTACTAAAGCTTCATATATATCAAGGTTTGGTTCATTTAAACAAATTTCTTGCATACGTGATGCATAAGCAAGTTTATCAGATTGAACTCTTAAAGCTCTAACAGCTGGGCCTTTGGATAAATTTAACATCTTTACTTGTAAACAAGTTTCATCAGCAGTCTTAGCCATTTGACCGCCTAATGCATCTATTTCACGAACTAGAATTCCTTTGGCAGGTCCTCCTATTGATGGGTTACAAGGCATATTACCTATTTTTTTAATATTACCACAAATCATTAAAGTTTTAAGACCTAAACGAGCAGGGGCAAGACTTGCTTCAATCCCCGCGTGCCCACCGCCTATAACAATAACATCATAGTAGTTACTTTTTTCTATTAATTCTTCTTTATATATTCTAGCCATATTACTTTTTTAACAAATATGCAATAACAACAATAGCCACAATGATCGCAAAGCCAATAAGTAGACCAATTAGTTTGGTTATTGAATTATGCATTTTATTTTTCTTTTCTAGTTTTTTCATTCTCTTTATTTCTTGTTTTCTTTCCTCTGTCATTGGAAGTTCAGCCATACAAAAATCACAAGTAAGAGCATCATATTTATTCTCATTATGGCATTTTGGACAACGCATATTTTTTACCTCTATTCTTTATTTTTTAAAATACCTCCCTTTTTGGAGGTATAATTGTTATTTTACTATTTCACCCATGGTTCCAGAAATAACGTTTCCCGCATTACTTTCATCAGTGTCAATATGCATTGCAAGTGCAAATTTATCACTTACTCTTACAACAACATCACCAAAGATTAATGATCTTTCTGGAGTATTTACTTTTACTGATACAATTTCTTTATCTTTTACACCAAGTTCCTTAGCATCTTCTACTGTTGCATGAATATGTCTTTTCGCAACAATAACACCACAAGAAAGTTCGATTTCCCCTTTTGGACCTACAACCTTACATCCTGGAGTACCTTCAATCATTCCCGATTCACGGATTACAATAGGAAGACCAATACTACGAGCATCTGTGGCACTAAGTTCTACTTGACTAGCTGTACGGAATGGGCCTAAAATAGATACACCCACAAGTTCTTTTTTAGGGCCTACTATTGTTACTCTTTGTTCACTGGCAAATTGACCTGGTTGTGATAAATATTTTTTAACTGTTAGATTTGTATCACCAAATAATATTTTAAAATCACTTTCTGTTAAATGAATGTGACGAGCTGATGTTTCTACGATAAATTGTTTTGACATATATATTACCTCTTTTCTACTTATATTTATTATATCACAACTTTTTTTTAATTTCCACAAATACGGAAAAATAATTGTTTATTGTGAGAATTTGTATTTTAAATATTGTATAATACTACTAGTAATATTATACAAGGAGATAAAGTATGAAACTTGGAATGATTTCTTTAGGCTGTGCTAAAAACTTAATTGATACGGAAATGTTTTTAGGTGTAGCCAAAAAATATGGGATTGAAATAACTAACGATATGGAAGAAGCTGATATTTTAGTTGTCAACACATGTGGTTTTATTGAATCTGCGAAAAAAGAAGCAATTGACACAATTTTAGAACTTACTGATTATGGCAAAAAAGGTAAAAAAATTATTGCGATGGGTTGTCTTGTTGAGCGTTACTTAGATGACTTAAAGGAAAGTATCCCTGAGGTTGACTTTTATTTTCCAATTAGGGATTACAAAAATATTGATAAGTTGTTCAAACAATTAACAAACAGCAAGTCTTCATATCACATGGACTATAAAAATAGAGTTGTATCAACTCTTCCTCATAGTGCTTACTTAAGAATTGGTGATGGTTGTAATAATAAGTGTGCTTATTGTGCTATTCCTATAATTAGAGGTCCTTTTGTAAGTAGACAAATTAATGATGTAATTAATGAAGCAAATAATTTAGTAAATAGTGGAGTTAAGGAAATTACCTTAATTGCACAAGATACAACAAGATATGGTACTGATTTAAATGATGGTACAAGTCTTGTTAAGTTAATTAAAGAACTTTCAAAATTTGATGATTTAAAAGTAATTAGAGTGCTTTATTTATATCCTGATGAAATTACTGATGAATTGCTTGAGGAGTTTAGAGATAATGAAAAATTAGTACCTTATTTTGATATCCCAATTCAACATGCAAATAATCGTATTTTAAAATTAATGAATCGTCGTGGTAGTAAAGAAATGATTACTAAAATCATTAATAAACTTCGTTCATTTATTCCTGATGTTATTATTCGCAGTACTTTGATTGTCGGATTCCCAACTGAAACGGATGAAGACTTCAATGAATTATATGATTTTGTTAAAGAAATTAAGTTTGACCGACTTGGAGTTTTCACATATTCTAAGGAGGAAGATACAAAAGCGTATGATATGAAACCTGAAGTTTCGGAAGTAATCGCAAAGCAAAGATATGATAAAATTATGAAATTACAAGCTAAAATCATTAAAGAGAAGAATAAAAAGACGATTGGAAAGGTCTATAAAGTACTAGTTGATAACTATGATTTTGATAAAGGAAAATACATTTCGAGAAGCTATGCATATGCCCCAGATGATGTTGATGGATACATTTATATTGACAGTTCTACCCCACTTATACCTGGTGAATTTTATGATGTTTTAATCACAAAAGCAGATGTTTATGACCTTGAAGGAGTAGTAAAAAGTTAGAGTTGTAGCTCTAACTTTTTTATTCAAAACTTCTTCTTAACCCCCTTAATATTTCAACCATAGCCCAAGTATCTTGTCTACAATACACTCTTAAAGCAAGGTATTTTTCTTCATATTCTTTAGGGGTTAAAGTAGGTAAAAGCCCATATGTAAGGATTGCTTCTGTACCATTTTTAACAATTAAATTACTGTAAGTTAAATTAGTAAAAATCGGTAAAACCTTTTTTATTGAAAATGATCCATGCATTTTGTTATTATAATAAGTAAATGGTGGTCTATTTTGATATTCTTCTTTTTCTTCTTTTGTGGTTATTTCATCAAATAAAGTTTTATCTCCATGTAATACCGCCAGTAAATCAAAGATATGGTCATTAATATTATCTAATTCTTTTGCGTATTTAGGGAACATTCTAGCAAGTTCATGGAGTCTTGTTTTTTCAAAATTTTGATTATATACCATAACTATTCCCCCATTTGATAAATCAATATCATGAATTAACTTCTTGATTAAGTCTTCACGGTGGTCCTCGTGGTCTGGTGCTAAATACTCTGTGTGATTTTTAACAATATCACATACACCGGGAGTTTTTTCTACATGTAATGAATACTGAAATAATGATTGCATATATGGGTTTTCGCCCTTAAATCTTGGAAGTGGGGAATTATAACTTTCAAAATCTAAATGAAATATTGGATAAGTTATGGCATTTAAGGCTTTTCTAATTCGTTCTAAATCAATGTAGGTTGTGTTATTAACATAACAATCATATTGAGCAATGTTATCAAGTCTGCTTATATATGGTCTAGCATCTGGTATCATATATACTCCTTGATTAATTAAATCATACATTGTAATAATATCGCCATTACCATTTTTAAAAGCATAATTCTTATTCATATATTCTAAAATTGAACCATCTTTTAAAATACGTTTTGCGCATATTGGAAAAAACTTACATGATGTTGTTTTCTTATATTCACAAGGTGTACCAAATCTATGATAATTTACTGTTAAATGTTCTTGGTCGTATTCAAGTTTTTGTTTTTTTAATTCAATTTCTTCTTGAATAAGACTTGTAATATATGTCATATCATAAATGTTAAATAATAAATTACCATTATCATCAGGTCCATATACTGGACCTTTTTCATCTTTTAAACCATTATATATATATTTTGCATTAAGAACTATTAAATAATAATGGATATCTTTTTCTTTATTATCAATACTATGTTCAACAATATATCTTTCAACAGAAAGGTCATAGATATATTTACCAAGTGGTGAATATAAATCTGTTAATCTTTTGATTTTATTATCTAAATCTTTTGGTGTGACTACTTTTCCGCCTAATTCTTGGCCTAAATAATCATTTCCTACATATTGCATTATTCCTTTATTATCTTTTACAAAAAGGGGATATTTACCACCTGGGCCAAACTTATTTTTTCTTATTGTTAATTCACATTCATCATATTTTTTACTAGTTGTAGCTTTTACTTCAAATATATTTATTCTATTTCCATCTTCCATATATCCATCTAAATAACAATAATATGTGTTATCATTTTCTGTAAATTCAAATGATTGTTGTTCTGATGTAATAGTAGATGCTTTAATATCATGATTAAATATTTCACTAGCTTGTTTAATTGCCAATCGTTCAACTTCAACAAAAGTGTTTGCGAAAGCTTGTAATTGTGCACTTGTAACATTAGTTAAATCTACTCCTGTTTCTTCATCAAACATTGAAGTAAATATCTCCATACTTTTATCATCAAGTTCAGTAAACACAGTATCTGACATTTTATTTACTTCATTTTCTAAGGTTGATACTTTTTCTCCATCTATTTCTGTTACGTTATGAGCACCACGATTAATGTACATATCATATAAAGATGGAAAATTAGCACATCTAATAAAATTCTTAAATAAAGTTTTTGATATACGCATATTTACTCCTTAAAATATTTACCAGGTTTAATTGTTTGATAAATATCAAGTAACATTTGATTTTGTAATAATTTACTATCCCTTAAAGTGGTATGAGTATCTTCAATAATTAAATCATACTTAGATAATTCAATTTCTTCATTGTATAATTCCTCATATGAGTAAATTAACAATACTTTAAATTGATATTTTTTAAATCTAATTATATATGTTTTTTCATCTTCTTTTAATAGTGTACCTTTAAATTTTTTCATTATATCTAAATATGTATAAATAATATCACTAAAATATATATCAGGTATTTCCCCCGCATATTTTTCATGATGGTTGCTTTCTATATTATGAACATCATCAAGTAAAAGAAAGTTATCAACCGATATATATATAATTTCATCTATTATTTTCGTGATGTTTTTAGTTAAAATAATGTATTGATTATCATCATCATTAAATTCACGACTAATTAGTTCCATCATAATTTCATTTACCGTTTTAATTTTTGACAATTCACGTTGATAAATAAAATCTAGGTGTTTCTCCTTAAGGATTATTAGAGGTAATTTATTAACAACATTATCATATTTTTTAGCTTGTTCGCTTAGTAATTCATCACAACTTTCTATGACTTTAATTCCATATGCAATAGTATTATATATATAATCAACTTCTAATTGCTTAATTTTATTAAGGATTGTTGCTTTATCAAAATCACTAAATAAGGCTTTATCCAGAATTATTACTTTATGCATATCTTTAATTATTAATTCTTCTTTTATTAATTCAAACTCATTAATATTCATTTGTTCTTCCATATTATCACCGTTTATAATTTTAACATAATCATCTTTTTTTTGCAAGAAAATCAATGTATAGTTTTTAGATTTTGGGTTATACTAATACTACAAGGGGGATAAAAAATGAAAAGAAAAGAAGATATAAAACCAAAAGGTAAAACTAGAGAAAAATGTGGAGATTGTTTTTACAATGGTTGTTGTACACTTTCACTTAATGAATGTTTTTTTATAATTAAAAAGCGGAAAAAATAAAAAGAGTTATCATTAATAGTTATCTTATTTAACCACAAATGATAGCTCTCTTTTAAATTTTCTTAATAAAGCATCGTCTACGTTTATGTTGTGTAGCATCAAAGTTTTTCCATTGATTTTGAATGTTTAAATTTGTTTCTAAATTTAAATTTGTTTCTGCGTATTCAATTTCATTATCCTTTAAGATTGTTAATATTTTAGATATTAAAGCTGTGCTAATTCCTCTCATTTGATATTCAGGAAGTACACCTATTAAACCTAAATCTATGATTCTTGGTTTTTTAATAATTTTTAACAATTTAATTAGGGTTGGAATTGTAAGTCTGCCTCCAGACTTTTGTAGGGCTTTTCCAATAGCAGGAAATGCAAGTCCAAAGCATACTACTTTATCATTTTCATCAACAATTACGGCCACATTATTAACATTAACAATTAATTTAAAGCTTTTGATTAAGCTTTTTTTTACACGTTCAGTACAAGGAACGGTACCATATATTTTATCATATGTTTTATCTATTATATCAAAGAATTGATCTCCATATTTTTTAACGAATTCGTTAATGTTTTTAGATTTACCAAATGATAAATTATATTTCTTTAACATCATTCCACTAATTTTTTCAAGTCGTGGGTCAATTTCTTTTGGTAATCTTAATCTACTTTCAACCCAGTCTATTTCTTTTTCGTATCCACAATTTTCAATTAATTTTTGATAATAATCATAATTATATTGTTCTTCAAAAGTAGACATTTGGTCAAATCCTTCAATTAATAATCCTTCTCTTTCTAAATCCGAAAATCCAAGGGGACCGACTATTTCATTCATTCCTTTTTCTTTTGCCCAAATTTCAATATATTTAAATAATTCATTTGCTACTTCTTGATTATTAATACAATCAAATCTTGTAAATCTAATTCTTTTTTGATTCCATTTTTCATTACTTGCCTTTTGTAAAATACCAGAGATTCTACCTACCATTTTACCATCTAAATAGGCATTAAAGTATATTGCTTCAGATTGGTCATAATAAATATAGTTTTCTTTAAATATCGACATTTCTTCACCATATAGTGGTGGAACAAAATATGGATTATTTTTATATAATTGTAATGGAAAATTAACAAACTCTTTTTTTTCTTTTCTTTTTTTTACTTCTCTTACTTCTATCATATATATCCTTATCTATGCTTGGCATGAAATGAAACACCTATCGCCGAAGGACCACAATGACTACCGGCAGTTGGGTTGACAACCACATACTCAATGTTCAAATCATTTCCAAATTGTTGTTTTAATTTTCCCCCAAGTTCTTTCGCTAATTCTATAGCATCACTATGTGCTATTATTACACGATGATTTTTAATATCTTCTTGTAAATCTACAACATAATCTACTAATTTATTTAACGTTTTATTTTTCCCTTTTGCTTTACTAATACTTAACATCTTTCCTTCAGAATTCATATATATAATGGGATGAATTCCAAATACAGTACCAAGTGTTGCGGAAAGATTACTGACACGACCACTTAATCTAAAAAAGTTTAAGTTATCTGCGTAAAAATATGTAGCAAATTTATCTACTTCGGTTTTAGACCATTCCAAAATATCGTCTAAAGTTTTTCCGTTTTTATACATATCACCAATTTCTTTTACTATATTTAAACTACAAATTGTGATTCCTTTTGTGTCTATTGTGTATACTTTACGTTCAGGATATTTTTCTTTTAGTTCTTCTAATGCAAGATACATTGCATTAAATGTTCCACTCATTGTGGAAGAAAAATGAACATATAAAATATCATTACCATTTTTAAATTCTGGTTCAAAATAATCAATATACATTTCAGGACTTAATCCACAAGTTTTAGGTAACACCCCACTCCGTAACATACCATAAAATGTTTTGTAATCAAATGTTTCAAAATCAACATATGGATATATTACTTTTTCATCAATAATATATGGCATACTAATTAGTTTATAACCATATTCCTTAGCATCTACTGGTGTTAAATCAGTATCAGTATCGGTAAATAATACTAACATAATTTTTTCCTTTCTTTTTTTTGCCATTTTTGACACATTATATTATATCATTTTATTCCTTTTTAGTCAACTTTGTTGACGTATAGGACAATTAATGATAAAATATATAGAGAAAGAGGTAAAAATATGATTAAAATTATCGTAGATACATTGGGTGCTGATCGAGGGTATGGTATTATGATTGATGGAGCTATTCAAGCAATTAATAATAACTCCGATATTCATATAATTCTTGTGGGTCCAAAAGATAAACTTGAAGATGAATTAAAAAAATATACTTACAATTCAAATAATATTGAAATTGTAAATGCAACTGATGAAATAACTTGTAATGACAAACCAACCGAAGCTATTAAGAAAAAAACAGATAGTTCACTTGTTAAAGCATTTGACCTATTACGGGAAAATGATGATATTAATTGTTTAGTTAGCGCAGGTTCAACTGGAGCTATTCTTACAGGTGCTGTTTTAAAGATTGGAAGAATAAAAGGGGTAAAAAGACCTGCTTTTTGTCCAATTCTTCCTACAATGGTTCCTAGTAAAATTGTTGCAATTTGTGATAGTGGTGCTAATGCTGATTGTGATGCTTATTACTTACAACAATTTGGAATAATGGGAAGTTTATATCTTACATCTGCCTATAATATCGATAAGCCTAAAGTTGCTTTATTAAATATTGGAACGGAAGAAGAAAAAGGTGATATGCTTAGAAAACAAACATATCAATTATTAAAACAAACAAGCAATATAAATTTTGTAGGCAATATGGAGAGTAGAGATTTACTTACAGGAAAATATGATTTAGTAGTTTGTGATGGATTTAGCGGTAATGTTTTATTAAAATCAACAGAAGGTGCCTGTCTTGAAATGTTAACTTTATTGAAAAAGACATTCACAAAGAGTTTTAAAAATAAACTTGGAGCTTTGCTTCTTAAAAAAGATATTTATGATATCAAAAAACTTATGGATTATAACAACTATGGTGGAGCTGTAATGTTAGGTATTAATAAAACAATTGTAAAAGGACATGGTTCTGCTAAAGCATCATCAATTTTCCACTCTATTAATTTAGCTTATAAAATTGAAAGTAACCATTTACGAGAAAAAATTGCAATGGAAATAAAAAATAATACAGTAGAAGAAAAAGAGGTATAACCCTCTTTTTTTATTTATAAAAAAATGTTGTCCAAATAAGAACAACGCTTCTATATATATAAAAGGAAAAGCTAAATAGATGGTGGCTGGGGCCGGGATCGAACCAGCGACACATGGATTTTCAGTCCATTGCTCTACCGACTGAGCTACCTAGCCACCTAATGGCGGTCCTGACGGGAATCGAACCCGCGATCTCCTGCGTGACAGGCAGGCGTGATAAACCGCTACACCACAGGACCATTTTATTGGTTGCGGGGGATGGATTTGAACCATCGACCTCCGGGTTATGAGCCCGACGAGCTACCAGACTGCTCTACTCCGCGATAAAAGATGGCGGAGAAAGAGGGATTCGAACCCCCGCGGCTGTTACACCCTGTCGGTTTTCAAGACCGATCCCTTCAGCCAGACTTGGGTATTTCTCCGTAATCATCTATATAATAATAATGGTGGACCTTCAGGGACTCGAACCCCGGACCAACCGGTTATGAGCCGGGAGCTCTGACCAACTGAGCTAAAGGTCCATAATTTTTAAATGGTAGCGGCGGAGGGACTTGAACCCCCGACCTTCCGGGTATGAACCGGACGCTATAGCCAACTAAGCTACACCGCCATATCGTGATACAAAAAATGGTGGATCCAAAGGGACTCGAACCCTCGACCCCCTGCGTGCAAAACAGGTGCTCTCCCAGCTGAGCTATGGACCCACATATTTGGTGCCTAAGGCCGGAATCGAACCGGCAC
This sequence comes from Bacillota bacterium, assembly GCA_963648435.1. Classification (GTDB taxonomy): domain Bacteria; phylum Bacillota_I; class Bacilli_A; order ML615J-28; family CAG-313; genus UMGS75. The sequence continues at coordinate 225 of CAVJDT010000024.1, read as the reverse complement.
GGTATTGCTACCACAGGATTTTAAGTCCTGCGCGTCTACCTATTCCGCCACTCAGGCAATACTTATGCCCGAAAGATACTATTTAAAAATGGTGTCCCCGAGACGATTCGAACGTCCGACCCACTGATTAAAAGTCAGTTGCTCTACCGACTGAGCTACGAGGACAAGAATGGTGCCGACTATAGGAATTGAACCCACAACCTACTGATTACAAGTCAGTTGCTC
>CAVJDT010000023.1:0-26881 GCA_963648435.1 Bacillota bacterium | reverse complement strand
ACTTCAGTAACTAGTGTTTCATGACATACTGTACATTCTTTATGTTTTGAACCATCAAGAGTACAGCTAGAATCTTTATCGATTATCCAATCACTTGATTTATGACCTGTTGCAAATAACTCTTTAAATGTTGTATAATCACATCTACTACATGTATCATATTCAGTATGACCTTTTGTTGTACATGTTGGATCTAACTTTTCATGATGAATTAAATTATGACCTAACTTATTAATTACTTCTGTAACTAGTGTTTCATGACAGACTGTACATTCTTTATGTTTTGAACCATCAAGAGTACAGCTAGAATCTTTATCGATTATCCAATCACTTGATTTATGACCTGTTGCAAATAACTCTTTAAATGTTGTATAATCACATCTACTACATGTATCATATTCAGTATGACCTTTTGTTGTACATGTTGGATCTAACTTTTCATGATGAATTAAATCATGACCTAACTTATTAATTACTTCAGTAACTAGTGTTTCATGACATACTGTACATTCTTTATGTTTTGAACCATTAACCGTACATGTTGGATCTTCATCTATTATCCAATCACATGATGTATGAATACCTGTTTTTTCTAAAACTTTTGCTTCTACTAACTTACCACATAACTTACAGTATTTTCCACTTATTCCATCTATACATGATGGTTCAGTTATTGTTTCCAATTCACCTTCAATGTGTTCACAATTTGATGATGTTGATGAATCTAAAACACTTGATGATTCTGTGTTTGTCATAATATGATGACAATTAACACACATGTAATAATAAGCATTATTACCTTCATATCCAAAGAACATATTTAATAATGTTTCTATAAGTATTCTAAGCCAAGATTTTTGTACTACAACTTTCTTGTACTCATGTTCTAGTAATGGTAATTCTTCTTCTTTTTGATCATTACAATTGTTACATGTATATTCTACTAATCCAGTATGTTCACATGTTGGATTAGTTTTTATTGTTTCAATATAATCATGTCCTATTGCTTCAATGTCCATATATTCTATATGATTACAATTTTCACATACATGATGTTTCAATCCTTTTTCTTCACATTCTGCTTCTCTATCTATTATCCACTCTCCATATGAATGTTCAAGTTGTGGTTTTATATTTTCTTTATAACTTTCATTACAAATTGAACAAGTATATAAGTCACAACCTTCATGTTCACATGTTGCTTCTATCACTTCTTTTACATAGTCATGTGAACCATTTATATGTTCATATACAGCGTAGAAATTATAATCTTGTGTGGCTGTCATACCATCAGTATAGCCACTCCAACCTTTAAATATGTATCCATATCTTGTAGGTGCAGTTGGCACAACTATTAAATCATTATAATGATAGATAATTGTATCAATTATATTTTCATCATAATTGATGAAATTAACTTTATATTCAGTTTTAACAGTTTTCATTATTGCTCTAGCTATAATATCAGATGTTGAAGTTGCTGGAATTACATCTACAATTCCATCACCATCTATATCCCAACCTTCAAAAATAGTTGAATATTCTTTATCAATTATTGAACTTATATAAGGTTGTTTTATAATTTGACTGATTGTACGATATTGGGTATCAATCCATTTGCCATCCGCATCATAGAATTCTGCTTTAGTCCATTCACCTTTATAATATACTTTATTACCATTATTCCAGTTTGGTGTATCTTGATCCCACATTAAGTTGTTTTTATATTCATCAACAAATATGTTAATACCTGTTATACCAGAAAACGCATAAGGATTAATCTTGTAAGTACAATCTTTTAAGATTATATTTGTTAAGGTTTGAGGTGTATTATAATTAAATGCTGAACTGATACTGCAAGTTTCAAGACGTGTAGTTGAAACATTTAATGATACTAAATTAGTAACAGAGATTAAAAAACCGTATTCAAAATAGTTAATATCTAAATATTTTAAATTATATAATTCATAAAGTGCATCACGTGCTAATATTGTATCACTTGAAATAGTTAAAGTTTCTACACTTGTGTCTACATCTATTAAATAATTATCTAAATACAAACATCCATTAATCCAATTATCTTTATTATTATAAAAAGCTGTATTTGTAAAAACATCTTCATATAAATAACAATTTTTAGGGAGTTTAATTTTAGATAAATTAGTACAATCATAAAATGCATGCCATCCTATACTTGTTACACTATTTGGAATTATTATGCTTGTTAAACTACTACAACCTGAAAACGTATATGGTTGTATAATTTTAACTGTTTCCGGTATTTCTATACTCATTAAACTATGACATCCATAAAATGCTGAACTTCCTATGCTTGTAACACTACTTGGAATTTCTATACTTGTTAAACTGCTGCACCAAGAAAATGTATTATCTTCAATACTTGTTACACATTCTGGTATTACTATACTCGTTAAGCTGTTACAACCTACAAAAGCTGAACTTTCTATATTTGTCACACTGTTTGGTAGTTCTATACTTTTTAAGCTAACACAATTTTGAAATGCACAACATCCTATACTTGTTACTTTCTCAGGTATTATTATACTTACTAAACTCCAACAATCTGCAAATGTAAAAGAACTTATACATGTGACACCATTTGGTATTTCTATACTTGTTAAACCACAATTTGCAAATGCAAATTCTCCTATACTTTTGATATTGTTTGACAACTTGATGCTTTTTAATCTATTACAATTACGGAAAGCATTATTTCCTATGCTCGTGACACTATTTGGCAATATCACGCTTATTATATTATTGCAATTATAGAAGACATTATCATTTATACTTGTTACACCTTCCGGAATAACTAAATTTTTAATTCCGTATAGCTTTTCCATTTTATATTCATTGCCATTAATATCTAAAGGTAATGTTACTGTGTCTTCATCTCCAAAGTATGCTATTAATGTATATTGATTGTTTTCTTTTATAAATCTAAATCCATCAACTGTATCAATATATTCAAAACCACTATCTTCATCTTTATATGTTTTATTACCATTTTTATCTACAATGCATTTTGCATAATATGCAATACTACCATATGATTGTGATCCTATTTCTAGATTTAAATCAGAATTATTTGTAATATAGTATAAATTACTACAATTTGAAAACGCAGATTCTTCAATTGTATCAACACTTTTAGGAATTATTATGCTTGTTAAACTACTACAATATGAAAATGCGAAATCGCCTATACTTGTTACATTATTTGGAAATTCTATTTTTATTAAATTACTACATCCATAAAATGCTTGAGTTTCAATGCTTGTTACATTATTAGAAAGCTCTATACTTGTTAAACTACTACAATTAGAAAATGCTTTATTTCCTATACTTGTAACGTTATCCGACATTTCTACTCGTGTTAAACTGTAACAGCCAGCAAATGCATAATCTCCTATGCTTGTAACACTAGCTGGAATTTTTATTTCCAATAAGTTTTCACAACCTAAAAATACTTGTTGTTTAATTTTTTTAACACTGCTTGGAATTTCTATACTTGTTAAACTGCTGCACCAAGAAAATGTATTATCTTCAATATTTTCAACACCCATAGGAATTTCTATACTTGTTAAACTATCACAATCATAAAATGCGAGACCGCCTATGCTTGTAACACTACTTGGAATTTCTATACTTGTTAAACTGCTACAACAATAGAATACAGCATTTTCTATACTCGTAATACCTTGTGGTAATTCAATACTTTTCAAACTAATACAATTTTCAAACGCTTGACTTTCTATTCTTACAATTGTATTTGGAAGATCTATATTTTTTAAAGCCTTACAACCTGCAAATGCTAATGTTCCAATGTTTGTTACTTTATTAGGAATTGTTATATCTGTTAAGCTACTACAATTTGCAAATAGTCTATATCCAATACTGATCATATTTTGTGATAAATTAATTTCTATTAAATTTGAACAATTAGAAAATGCACAGTATCCTACATTTGTAACACTATTTGGTATAACTACACTCGTTAAACTAGTACAATTAGAAAATGCATAATCTCTAATGTCTATAACACTATTTGGAAGTTCTATGTTTACTAAACTAGTGCAACCTTCAAATGCTGACATACCTATACTTGTAACACTATTTGGCAATTTTACTATTTTAAGATTTTTAAAATTTTCAAATTGATGATCATTGATAGTATTAATTGCAAAATTTTCTTCAAAATATATATTTTCAAGATTAGTATTAAGGGTAAATTCAGTTACTGTATTTGGAATAGTAATCTCTCTAACATTATCTAATGTGTAAATTATCTTGGTCATTTCAAAATCATATATAACACCATCTATACATTTATATTTTGTGTTTTCCTCATTAATTGTAATATTCAAATTATTACAGCCTAAAAATGCACTATATTCTATGTTTGTTACTTCTTTTGGTATTTCTATACTTGCTAAATTACTACAGTTGTAAAATGCATAACCTCCTATCAATTTAACGCTATTTGGAATAACTATATTCGTCAAACTACAACAACCATAAAATGTATACCATTCTATGCTTGTTACGCTATCTGGAATTTCTACATTTACTAAACTAGTACAATCAAAAAATGCATTACCTCCAATACTTGTAACACCATTTGGAATTATTATATTTGTTAAACTGCTACAACCACTAAAAGTGCCATAGCCTATACTCATAACTCCTTTTGGAATTTCTATACTTGTTAAACTAATGCAACTTTGAAATGCATAACTTCCTATGCTTGTAACACTATTTGGAATTTCAATTTTTGTTAAATTCTTACAACTATAAAATGCATTCCATTCTATGCTTGTAACACTATTTGGAATTGTTATGCTTATCAAGCTAATGGAATTTTCAAAAGCGCCACTTTTTATTTTTGTCATTCCATTTGGAATAATTACATTTTTAACACCAGTTATTCCATTCATCATATATTCATTGCCATTAATATCTAAAGGCAACGTTACTGTATCTTCAGTGCCTAAATAAGCAATTAACGTATATTGATCATTTTCTTTCATAAACCTGAAGCCATCAATTGTATCTATATATTCTACATTAGTATACTCTAATTCACTTTCTTCATCTTTATATGTTTTATTGCCGTTTTTATCAACAATGCATTTTGCATTATACGCTACATTACCATATAAGTCTGATCCCATTTCTAATTTTAAATTAGAATTATTAACTATATAAAATAATTTATTGCAACTATCAAACGCGTGATCTCCTATTTTAATCAAATTTATGGGTAATACAATTTTTGTTAAATTATCACAGCCATTAAATGCATAAGCATTTATACTTGTTATACTATTTGGTAATGCTACATTGATAAGATTATTGCAGTTTGAAAAGTTCCACTCTCCTATATTTTTTACTCCTTCTGGTATTGTAATGCTTACTATACCACTGCAATTGTTAAATGCTCCATCTCCTATGCTTATAACACTATTTGGAATTTCTATACTTGTTAGACTACTACAATTTGAAAATGCTCCATCTCCTATACTTGTGACACTATTTGGAATTTCTATATTTGTTAAACTACTACAATCAGAAAATGCACAATAGCCTATACTTGTAACACTGTTTGGAATTTCTACACTTGTTAGACTATTACAGCCTTGAAAAACCGCAACTCCTAAACCAATTAAATCGTTATTACCACTCAATTTAATAAAATCCATGCTTTCATCAATTTTTATTCTTTTTACATTTATTAAATTAATACAACCTTCAAATGCTAAATAATCTATATTAGCTATACTATTTGGCAATTCTATACTAGTTAAACTTCTACAACCTGAAAATGCATAACTTCCTATACTTGTAACAGTACTCGAAATTGTTATGTTTGTTAAATTACTACATTCGTGAAATGTATCATTTTCTATATTTGTAACACCACTTGGAATTTCTATACTTGTTAAACTATGACATCCATAAAATGCTGAACTTCCTATGCTTGTAATACTTTCTGGTATTTCTATACTTGCTAAACTACTACAATTCCAAAAAACACAACTTCCTATACTTTTTATTCCCTTTTGTAATGTTACACTTGTCAAATTAGTACAATCAACAAATGCTCTACCTCCAATACTTGTGACACTGTTTGGTATTTCTATACTTGTTAAACTACTACAATCATAAAATGCCCATTCTCCTATGCTTGTAACACTTTCTTGTACTTCTATACTTGTTAAATTTGTACAATTGCAAAATGCAGAAGAATCTATATTTGTAATATTATTAGGCAGAATTATTGTTTCTATATTTTTAAATAATGATATAAAAGTATGATTATTATCATCATGTTTAACACTTCCAAAAATGGCACCCCAATAATATTTATCAACATTTTTATCATTTTGAATAAACTCTAAATGTTTTAATGATGAAGGCATATATTCATATGAAGCCTCTACACTTCCTGCTCCAAAGATATAAGCAAAATATACTATATCATCATATAATGATCTTCCTGTAAATGGAAGGGTTAAGTCTTCTAGTTCATTACATGCTTCAAATGCTCCAAGCTCTATCACTAATGTTTCTAGGTTTGTATTTGATATATAAACCTTTTTTAATTTTGATCCTTTAAATGCATATCTTCCAATATCAATTACTGAATCTGGAAGTATTAATTCTTTGATGCCAGTGTAAGCAAAGGCATAATCATATATTCCTTTTACATTTGCATCTTCACTAATTGGAAGTTTATCTAAACTAATACATCCATAAAAGGCATAATCTGATATTTCTATAATTGAATTTGGCACTTGAATGTTCTTTAATGATTTACATCCATAAAATGCTCCTTCATATATTCCTGTTAATCTACTATTTGTATCAAAGTTTACTGTTGTTAAGCTATCACTATACGCAAATGCATAATAATCAATTGACACTACACTACTTGGAATGTTTATTGTTATAAGTGAATCTGCGTTAAAGAATGCTCTATATCCTATTGTTAGTAAATTTATGTTTTCTTCAAAGGTTACACTTGTTAACTTTGTATTTTCAAATGCTCCAAAACCAATTGTTTCAACATTATTTGGTACTTCAAATGTTCCTTTTCTATTTCCCGGAAATGATATTAATCTCTTTCCATCTTTACTATAAAGTACTCCATCTACTGATTTATAATAATTATTATTTTCATCAACGTTAAAACTATCTAGGTTTACTAATCCATTAAATGAATATTCACCAATATATACTAAGTTTTCTGGTATTACTAATGTTCCACTAAGTCCTGTATTATAAAATACATTACTCATTAATGTAAATTCATTTGTACTTCCCCATGTTACTTTTGTTAAACTTAGGGTATCTCTAAATGCATTATGATTAATTAATGTTACACTGTTTGGTACTGTTATACTTGTAAGTCTTGTTGTATCAAAGGCATGTTCTGGTATTTCTTGTAAATTAATATCTTGGTCAAAGAATACATGAACTATACCACTATTATAAAATACATAACTACCAAGTGATTCTACTTCTTTTGGAATGTAGATCTTACTTAAACTTCTTGTTAATGAGAAGGCATACTTCTCAATTCTTCTTAAACTACTTTCTTTATTTATTACTACTTCTGTTAAATTTTGAGTATTATAAAATGCATATTTACCTATAAAGTTTACACTATTTGGTATTTCTACTCTTTTTATTGATGAATTTGCGAAAGCATATTGTCCAATAGATGTTATTGTATTTGGTAATATTATTTCTTCGATTTCTTTTCTATAAAAAGCAAATCCTCCTATTGATGTTATTAATCCTTCAAATGTTAATGCCATTAAATCAACTTGTTTTGATGTTCCTAAATACTCAATTAATGAGACATTTCCATTTGATAATAATGCATACTTAAATTCATTTGCTTCTTTTATTTCACTTACATCCATGTAGTATCCTTTAATTCCTTCATCCCAGTTTTCTTGAATACTAGATGGCATATTATCTGATTTAAAATAAATATCTATAACATTATTCTTGGTATAAAATGCGAATCTCCCAATATATTCTACTGATTCTGGTATAACAATGCTTGATACTTTTTCATCACCATAAAATGCATATCTTCCAATATAAGTTACTGTACTAGGTATTACAATGCTTTGTAAATTAAAACAATATCTAAACGCATAATTATCTATATTTGTAACGTTAGCATTTCCAAAATCAATACTATAAATTCCTGAATTTTCAAATGCATGTGCTTCAATATTTGTAAGACTTGAACCTTCTTCAAAAATTACACTTTGTAAATTCTTACATCCATCAAATTGATATCCTGCAATTGTGGTAAGTTTTGAATTTGCTTTAAATGTTATTGATGTTAAGTTATTACATTCATAAAAAGCATATTGGGCAATTGTACTTACATTTTTAGGTACATCAAATGATGTTATTCCACTACGTGCGAATGCATAAATACTGATTCGTGGAAGTTTACTATTTTCACCAAATGAAATATAATTTAGTTGTTGTGTCAATGCAAACGCATAATTTGATATTTGCATTACTTCATCTGGGATATGAATATAAGATAAACTACTACATCCATAAAAGGCATATCGATGAAGCTCTTTCATTTCTTCATTTATACTAACATTAACTAGATTTCTTACTCCATAAAAGGCTGAATCTTCAATAATGCTAGTATTATTAATAATTGTATATGTTGAATTTTGTAATCCTGCTGGATATGCTATTATTGCATAACCATTAGGGTTAACCTTATTTCCATTAACTATGTAATTTACATTTTCTTTTGAATAAATTACTCCATTTACACTTTGATATACTGGATTTAATGTATCTACCTTAAATGATGTTAAATTAGGACAACTTGCGAAAGGATTAGCATTTAAGGTGGTTAAATTCTTTGGTATTCTTACTTCTCCTGTAAGTCCACTTTCCATAAATGCATATGATCCTAGTTCTTCTAATGATTCTGGAAGTTCTATACTTGTTAAACTATAGTTACATGCAAAAGCACTTGAACCAATCACATATAAAGAATTTGGTAATTCAATGGTTGTTAAACTATAATCACATGCAAAGGCAGCATCTCCAATTATGCGTAGACTTGCATTTTCTTCAAATGTTACTTCTTGTAATGCAGTGCGATAAAATGCATATGAACCAATTTCTAAGACTGATTTTGGTATTTTAATTTTATTTAGTGGTGTTCCACCAAATGCACTTCCACCAATTAATACTAAATTACTATTTTCTTCAAAATTAACATTTACAAGTCCACTTCCACAAAATGCTTCTTGACCTATTGTTATTATATTAGAAGGAATTGTAATAGTTTTAAGTGATGAACAGTATTCAAATGCACCTGGAATATTACTAATTCCCCTTCCAAGTCTTACATTTGTTAGATTAAAGCATCCTAAAAATGATGCTTTACTGATTACCTCAACGGTATCTTTTATATCTATTTCTTCAAGTGATGAATAAGTAAATGCACTTTCACCAATTGTTTTAACATTATTTAAATCAATTGTTGTGAATTTCGCATAGGCAAATGCACATGTATCAATGTTTCTTACAATATTTGGAATTGTAAAGTTTCCATTTCTACCAGCTGGGTATGCAATTATACTACTTCCTGTTTTATTATAAAGTACCCCATTTGAAGTAATGAAATTATTATTTTTCTTTTCCACGAAATAGTTTTGCATTCTCGTTGTTCCTAAAAAGGCGGAACCATTTACATATGATACATTTTTAGGAATGATTATACTACGAAGAGCCGTATAAGCGAATGCATAATTTCCAATATACGTAAGATTAGATCCTTCTTCAAATACTACTCCTTGTAGTCTTGTATTGTTTGTGAAAGCACTATTTCCTATTTTCTTTACACCTTTAGGTATACTTATTGATAATAAATTATTACAATTATAAAAGGCACCTGCACCAATATTTGTTAAATATCTAGGTAAGTTAACCATTCTAAGTCTTGTTTCATTATTAAAGGCATTATCACCAATTGATGATACTACTTTATCATCTATATAGTCAGGTATTGTAATATATCTTCTATGTCCTGTGTAACTTCTTATTTCAATTGTTCCATCATCTAGTGTTACATATGTATATGGAACTGTATCATCTTCATTCCCCCATGATGCATAAAGAGTAAGATCTTTATTCCATTTATCACGATATAAATCAAGTTGTTCTGTACAATAAATATCATAATTCCATCCATCAAATACTGCATAATTACGGTCTGGTTCTGGTATATTTTGGAGTGGATGATTCTTTATGAATATTTGTTTTGTTTCTTCTATTTCATCTGTTAAATAATTAAATGTAACTGTACATTTTTCTTCAAGTAATAAAGCTGATGCATCAACGGCTCCATATCCATAAACGAAATCTTGACCAAGACTTCCTAAATCTTTACTTGATGCATATAGTACTTCTTTAAATTGTTCAAATTCAGCGTATTTATTATTTTGTTTATATAGTATCGCAAGTCCTGCAACAATAGGCGATGAAAATGATGTACCATTCATTACATGATATCCACCACCTATAGCCGTGGTATAAACGGTTCCTGGTGCTACTACATCTAGCCCATCACCATAGTTTGAATAACTTGCTAGTTCCCATGAATTACTTGCAAGAGCTCCTACACCTATTACATCATCAAGTGCAGCAGGTGATGAAACAAAAGGTAAACCGTCATTACCTGCAGATGCAACACAAATTATATCACTATCTTTAGCAAGTTTGGCGGGAGCACTAAAATCTCCACCTCCACCAAAGCTCATATTAACAACATCAACATCTCTTTCTATTGCGTAATATAAACCAAATACTAAATCTGATGAATTATAAAAATTACCTTTTTCATCACATTCAGCTTTAATAACAAGTAACTCTACTTTTGGTGCGATACCAGTAATACCGATACCATTATTTAATGAAGCACCAATAACACCAGCTACACTTGTTCCATGTCCTTGTACATCTTCTATTAGTGACCAGTCATAACTTCCATCTTCTAGTAAATAGTCTTTTACTATTTTATCAGATGATGCGTTATATGAGTATTCACTTATTCTACCTGTAAATTCAGGGTGATCAGTATCAATACCTGTATCTATAATCGCAACAGTTGTGTTATATCCTTGATAACTATTCCATACATTATCTAAATTTAAATAATCAAGGTAAGATTGATAACTAAAGTAAGGATCATCAACTTGATAATTAGGCTTTGAAGTTAAAAACTTTGTACTTTCATCTGTTTCAGATATACTAGCTTTATAGTCTAGTGATAATAAATGAATGATATCTTCATTATTTTTATCTTTAACTACATCTTCTATCGTCACACCATCAGGAAGTGTAATCGTCGCATAACTACCATCTGATGTAATTCTTAACTTAGCATTAAGTTTTAATGCTATATTTTTGGCAGCATTGTGATTTGTATTAGATAATACTATCTTAGCTTCATCATAATTACCAACATTTTCTTTCATTTCTGTTAATATGCTTGATACTTCATTTTTGTTTTTAGTAAGTACATTAGTAATAATTACTGTACTAAAGCATACTACTAAAAGAAATAAAAATATTTTATTTTTAATACTAACCATTTTCATTCTAATTTTCTCCTTTATAGATAAGACACATTTTGTCCTAGAAAATGGTGAATACTATAGTATTCATTTTATTTTTTAAAAAAAGACTTCCTAAATACGGAAGCCTCCTTTATTCTTTCCTTTACCTTTTTTAGCCTTCATCTTAGGCATTGGCATTGGTGCTTGACCTTTTGACATTTTTTCCATTTGGTCTTCATCCATTTTTGACATACTTTCCATTTGCTTTTTCATTTCTTCAAAACGTTTAGTCAAGTTGTTGATTTCTTGATAAGTTCTGCCTGAACCATTGGCTATTCTCGATTTACGGGAATGACTCTTATTAATTAAATCTGGATTTTTTCTTTCTTCTTTAGTCATTGAACCAATAATAGCTTCAATGAAAACAAATTGTTTATCATCGATATTAAGGTTTTTTATTTTTGATCCAATTCCTGGAATTAAACCAAGTAAACCTTTTAATGAACCCATTTTTTTAATTGTTTTAATTTGATCTAAGAAATCATTATAATTAAATAAGCCTTTTTGAATTCTTTCCGCAAGTTTCATGGCATCATCTTCATCAATATTTTCAGTTGCTTTTTCAATGAATGATAATACATCACCCATACCAAGGATACGTTTAGCCATACGGTCGGGATGGAACACTTCAAGTTGATCTAGTTTTTCACCCATACCGACAAACTTAATTGGGATATTAGTCATATATCTAATTGATAGAGCAGCACCACCACGAGTGTCACTATCAAGTTTAGTTAGTAAGCATCCAGTAACATCTAATTTATCATGGAAGGTTGAGGCAACGTTAACGGCATCTTGACCAGTCATCGCATCAATTGTTAATAAAATTTCATCAGGATGAGCTATTTCTTTAATATCAACTAACTCTTGCATTAAAGCTTCATCAATTTGAAGTCGACCAGCGGTATCAATGATTACTAAATTGAAGTTATTTAATCTTGCGTATTCTAAAGCTTTTTTAACTATTACTTGAGGTTTAGTTAAGATTCCCATTTGGAATACTTCTATGTCAAGTTGTTTACCAAGCTGGACTAGTTGATTGATTGCGGCAGGACGATAAACGTCAGCAGCAACAAGTAATGGTTTTAAGTTGTTATTCTTACGTAAATATAATGCGAGTTTACCAGCATGAGTTGTTTTACCACTACCTTGTAAACCAGCCATAAGAATAATGCTTGTACCTGATTTTTTCAAATTAATTGGAACGGCTTCTTCGCCCATTAATTTTACTAGTTCTTCATAAACTATTTTAACAACTTGATCGCCAGGGGTAAGAGACTTCATAACTCTTTCACCTAAGGCTTTTTCTTTTACATCCGCAATAAATTGTTTTACTATTTTATAGTTAACATCGGCTTCAAGTAGAGAGACTCTAATCTCCCGCATTGCTTCATCTATATCTTTTTCATTAATTTTGCCACGACCAGTTAAACGTCTAAGCGACATTTGAATTCGATCGGATAAACTCTCAAATGGCATACACTACTCCATTTCTCTAATTTCTTCAATGATTTTTAAACCATCTTCATTAGTACATTTTTCTAATTTTTTTAAGTATTCTTCTAACTTTAAATCAAATTCATAAAGTTTTAATTTCTTTTCATATTCTTCTAACTTATCGGTTACTTTTTTTAAAGTATCCCAAACTGCATTTCTGCTAACCTCAAGGTTTTCAGCAATTTCACTAAGGCTATAGTCTTCTTCATAGTAACTTGAAAAGATACTTTGTTGTTTGTCCGTTAGTAAGGTTTTATAATAACTATATAAAGTATTATAATAATCTTTCTTTTCTAAATCATTCATCTTCATCATCTTCACTCGCAATGAATAATCCACCAATATAATCTTCTAAATCAAAATACTCAAGGTCTTCCATTTTTTCACCAAGACCTACCATTTTAATTGGAATATTATATTTATCTCTTATCGCAAGGACAATTCCCCCTTTACTTGTACCATCAAGTTTAGTAAGGATAACCCCTGTAATATTGGTTACTTCCATAAAGGCTTCAGCTTGAGATAAGCCATTTTGACCGGTTGTTGCATCAATTACAAGTAAGGTTTCTTGAGGTCCATTTTCAACTTCACGAGATATCACTTTATTCATTTTTTCAAGTTCTTTCATTAGGTTTACTTTATTTTGAAGTCTTCCAGCCGTATCACATAATAAAACATCATATTTTTCAGCTTTAGCTTTAATAATTGCATCATAAATGACACTTGATGGATCAGATCCACTTACCTTTGTGACAATATCAACACCAATACGATTAGCCCATACTTGAAGTTGATCAATCGCTCCAGCTCTAAATGTATCTCCTGCTGCAAGTAAAACTTTCTTTCCTTGGTTTTTTAACCGGTATGCAATTTTCGCAATTGTGGTTGTTTTACCAACACCATTAACACCAACAAATAAAAAGACTGATAAGCCATTTGGATTAATATTTAAATTATTGTTAACAAGTTCATTTTTCAAATAAAGTTCAAACATTTTATCAACAATAATCGGTTGTAGTTCCATTGCATTTTTTACATTTTTTACACGTTCATCTTCTTTTAAGGCTTCGATAAAATCAAGGGTAGTTTCTACCCCAATATCAGCCATAATAAAAGCATCAGTCAAATCATCAAATAAATCTTCTGTTACTTCATTATATCCTGATAGTACGGCTTTTAGTTTACCTAATAAGCCTTTTCTTGTTTTTTTCATTCCTATATTATACTTTTTAGATTTATCATCTTTAGGTTTCTTTTTAAGAAAATCAAATAGTCCCATATGTGGCACCTCTACTTTCTAGTGTATTATACTATATTATTCATAATTTTTCAAGAATTTGGAAAAGAAAAAAGCCCTTTTGGAAAAGAAAAAAGCCCTTTATATTAAAGAACTTTCATATATAATGATATCATAAAATTATTAACAAACAAAATCAGGTGGGGGGATACCACCTGATAGGAAGGGATTGTGGATAAACCACAACTTGTAGGGGATATGTGTAACACAACGTTACATAACAATTATAGCACAAAGAAAGAGAAAAATCAAGTATTTTCTCTCACTTTTCGACATTTTTTTATTTTTTATTCTATTTTTTGTTTTCTTGTACGGACTTTATGCAATGCTTCATTAGTTTTGCAATGTTCATTACCACATCTAATGGTTCCATTATCATCAATCATTGGGGCACCACACACTTCGCATCTTTCTTTTTGAGGGATTCCTGAGTAAGTTGCTTTGCATTTTGGGTATCTACTACAAGCATAAAATTTTGTACCTTTCGATCTACCTCTTGCACTAATACGTTCAACAATTTCACCTTCACCACATACTGGGCAAATAACACCAGTTGATACAGGTTCTGCTTTTTCTTTTTTCTTGATAAATTTGCAATGAGGATAACCTGAACATGCGGTAAACTCACCATAAGGGCCACGACGAATAAGAAGGGGAAGTCCACATACAGGACAAGTCTCATCAGTCATCTTTGGATATATTTTAACCATATTATCACGAGCATTTTCAATTAATGGAGCAAACATATCATAGAATTTCTTTAGTTCTTCATACCATACCGTTTTTCCTGCCGCAATTTCATCTAAGGTGTTTTCCATTTCTGCCGTATATTTAACATTAATAATTTCAGAAAAGAATTTTTCTAATTGTTCTACTGTAAGTCTACCTTGAGGGGTGGGAACGAAGGTTCTTTTTTCCATACTAACATAACCTCTAGCCCTCAAAGTTTCCATAGTTAGAGCATAAGTTGAAGGACGACCAATTCCTAGTTCTTCCATTTTTCTAATAAGTCTAGCTTCAGTATAACGATATGGAGGAGCTGTAAATTTTTGTTCTTTATGTAGCTCAATTAATTCAAGAACTTCACCTTTAGTAAACTCAGGTAAGCCTTCTATTTTTTCTTCATCATCAAGGCTTGATTCTTCGTATACCGCAAGAAAACCATTAAATAAGACTTTTTCACCAGTTAGATTAAATAAATATTCATAATTTAAAATATCAACAGTTGTGTTTTCAATACTAGCATCGCTCATTAATGATGCAAGAGCACGGTTATAAATAAGTGAATATAATTTAAACTCATCAGCTGGTAAATATTTTTTTACACTTTCTGGAGTTCTATTAATATTAGTAGGACGAATAGCTTCATGAGCATCTTGAACATTTTTACCTTTTTGACCTGTTTTTTTCATTCCTTTATAATATTTTGAGCCATATTTATCAGTAATATAGGTTTTTGCACTATCAATAAACTCATCAGATAAACGAATTGAGTCAGTACGCATATAAGTAATTAAACCTACACGTTCACTGCCTAGTTCAACACCTTCATAAAGTTTTTGGGCAATGCTCATTACTCTTTTCGCATTATAATTATATTTAACGCCCGCATCTTGTTGAAGGGTTGAAGTAATGAATGGAGGTTTCGAGGGACGAGCACGAACTTTTTTATTTATCTCATCAACAACATACTTTCCATCGTTTATTCTTTCAATAACTTTATTAACATCATCTTCATTTTTAAGATCAATCTTTTCATCTTTAGTTCCAATGAATTTTGCTTTTAATAAAAATTCATTATTATTTACATTCTTCTTTAAATTAGCATATAAATCCCAATATTCTTGTTTATCAAATGCTTCTATTTCTCTTTCACGATCAACAATCAATTTTAAGGCTACTGATTGTACACGACCAGCTGATTTAGAGCCAATTTTTTGTTGTAGTAGGCCTGATAATCTAAAACCAATAATTCTATCAAGAATTCTTCTTGATTCTTGAGAATGAACTAAATCCATATTAATTTGACGGTCATTTTTAATAGCTTTCGTAACAGCTGATTTAGTAATTTCATTAAAAACAATACGTGATACTTTTTCTTTAGGTTCATTTAACACTTCACTTAAATGCCAGCTGATGGCCTCACCTTCACGGTCGGGGTCGGTTGCAAGATATACGTGTTCAGCTACATCTGCATCTTGTTTTAGGTGTTTCACTACTTCCATTTTGTCTTGTAAAATTGAATATTCTGGTTGAAAGTTATTTTCAATATCAACACCAAATCCACCTTTACCTTTAATCTTTAAATCACGAATGTGACCAATACTGGAATCTACTTTATATTCATCCCCTAAATAATTGGCAATTGTTTTACATTTTGCTGGTGATTCCACAATTAGTAATTTCATTATCCTTCCACCTCTATTTTTTCTAGAAAAATTATATCATTTAGAATTTTAGTTGTCAAGAAAAAGCTACCATATTATACCAATTTTTATAAGATAAAACATTCAAATAATAATTACTTGAATGCCTTATTTTAATTTTTATTATATATCTAAACTAGATGGATTTAATAAGAAATCTAAAATATTAATAACTAAATAGCCCTTATCAGTACGCCATGGTTTACCTAAATCTTGGGTTATAATTATTTTTTTAAATGAATCACCAATTTTATCTAATTGCGATGTTTCTTGAATCATTTTTTCTTCATTAGGTATTGAAAATGCTGATTGAATATAATAACGATTATTTGCAGTATTACAAATAAAATCAACTTCTTGTTGAATATTCTTTTGTTTACCTTCTTTATTTCTTGTTGTATGCTCTATTATACCAACATCGACATTATAACCACGAATTAATAGTTCATTATAAATTATATTTTCCATTATATGTGTTGGCTCTTGTTGGCGATAATTTAATCTGCAATTACGAATTCCAATATCCGTAAAATAAAATTTAAAAGGCGAATCAATATATTTTTTCCCTTTTATATCATATCTTTGAGCCTTGTTAATCATAAAAGCATCAATTAAATAATCTATATAAGTTGCTAGCGTTACATCGGTGGTTTTAATATTATTTGACGCAAAGGTTCTTGCAAGTTTTGTTGGATTTGTAAGTGAACCAATTGATGAAGCAAGTATATCAACTAGCGTATCAATTATGTTATTTCCTTTCAAATTATTTCTTTCTATTACATCTTGAATGTAAGTCTTGTTCAACAAATTCTTTAAATAATTACTCTTTTCATCATCGGTTTTTTTAGTTAATATCATAGGTAATCCACCAAACCTAGTATACTCATTCCAAGCTTCATATTTATCATTCCAAAGATTTGATGAATAAAATTCAGAAAAAGATAACGGATAAACTCGCACTTCATCGCCCCGGCCTCTAAACTCGGTCATAATATCAGAAGATAAGAATTTGGAATTAGAACCTGTAACATAAATATCAACATTATCCAAACGTAGTAGGCCATTTAAAATTCCATATACACGAGAGTAACCATCATCATTATTTTTAAAACTAAACGCAAATTGAATCTCATCCAAAAAAATATAAAACATTTCAGTCTTATTTGTAATTCTTGAATATAAATAATCAGAAAGTTTATCAGGATCACGATATTCACGGTTCTTATCATCATCCAAAGCAAGTGTAATAATATTATCTTCTTTTATTCCTAATTCAATTAAATAGTTGTAAAAAATTTTAAATAGCAAATAGCTTTTTCCACAACACTTTATACCAGTAATTATTTTAATTAAACCATTTTCTTTTCTATTAATTAATTGTTTAAGATATAGATCTCTCTTTATTAAATTCATATGTATTTTCCTCTATTTTGAAATAATATATATTGTTATGTTTTTTCAAAGTAATTATACTATATTTTTTTCTTATTAGTCAATAGAATAAATCAACGAATTTTTTCAAAAAAGACTAATGCCTAAGAATTAATGATTAACTCATAGTCATTAGTTTTAATTTTCATATTTATTTACTATCTGTTTTTGAATGGCAACTTTTACTGGGCCATATGTTCTACGGTGAATTGGAGTTACCCCATAAGTAAGAAGGGCATTACGATGTTTTTTAGTAGGATATCCTTTATTTTGTTTAAAATCATATTCAGGATATTTTTGATCAAACTCATCCATAAGTTCATCTCTTGCTTCTTTCGCAATAATACTTGCACAAGCAATAGTAAAACTCTTTTCATCACCTTTAATAATTGATTCATGAGGAATATCTAAATCTAGTGGCATTGCATCAATCAAAACATAATCTGGTTTAGGATCTAATTCATTTATAGCTTGATACATTGCAAGTTTGGTAGCTTCATAAATATTTACTTCATCAATTATTTTTTCATTTATAAAAATTGTTGATACAGCTATCGCTTTTTCTAAGATTTGATTTTTTAGTTCTTTTCGTTTTTTGGGTGAAACTTTTTTAGAGTCAGTAACTCCTTCAATATAGCAATCTTTAGGCATGATGATAGCTGTTGCGGCAACGGGGCCTGCTAATGGGCCACGGCCTACTTCATCAACCCCCGCAATAAATGTGTATCCTTCATCATGAAGTTTTCTTTCAAAAATATAATTATCAATCATTACTTTCTTCATAAGTTACCCTATCTAAAGTTATTTTACCAAAAGCATTATTACGATATAACTGAAGTAAATATCTAGATGTTTCATCAACGTTTACTTCTTTATTTCCAAATCTAATGTTTTCAATTTCACCAATTTTGGTAATTTTACTTTCACTATCTTCTGGCAATGTTTCTTTGTATCTTGAATTTAAAGCAGATGGATAATATTTATCTAAATATTCAACAAAGTATTTCGCAATGTCATGAACGGGAAGAATAGAATCTTTAATCGCCCCTGTAATTGCAAGATTAAAGCCAATTGTTTCATCTTCAAATTTAGGCCATAAAACCCCTGGAGTATCGAGTAACTCAATATTTTGGTTGATGCGTATCCATTGTTGATTTTTGGTTACACCTGGCTTATCACCAACTATCGTTACTTTTTTACCTACTAAAGCATTTATAAGGGTAGATTTACCAACATTCGGAATGCCTGTCATCATTGTTTTAATGGGACGTGGACGCAAGCCTTTTTTCGCATCACTAATTCGTTTATCTGCCATTATATTTTCTAATTCTTTATATACTTGTTTAATTTCTTTTTGATCTTTCGTATTAATACTAACAGCCCTTATGTTTTGTTTTTGATAATATGTTAACCACTTCTTAGTTTCTATATCATCAGCTTTATCCTTTTTAGTCAAAATATATAAAGTTCTTTTATTTTGTAACATTTTTTTTAGTTCAGGATTAAAAGAAGCATGGGGAACTCTAGCATCAAGTAGAACTATCACAACATCAACTAATTTTACTTTTTCATTTATTTCTCGAATAGCCTTAGCCATATGGCCAGGATACCAGTTGATATTTGTTTTATTTTCGTTATTCATTGTTACCACCTTCCCCTACATTCAAATATAAATTTATTTCTTCTTCTGTTGGTAATTTATCTATTAATTCTTTTGGTAGTTGTTCTTTCAATTTATAAGCTGAAACGCCTATAGGAACATTTGTAGATTTCAAAGACCAATCTACCGTCACTCTGTTCTTTTCTCTACATAATAATAAACCAATCGAAGGTGAATCACACTCTTTTTTTATTGTTTTATTTCCTAATTCTAATAATACATTTCTTATTTTAATTATCAAAGCTTCTTCTAGTTCTCTTTCTTTATATTCTTCTTTTAGTGTAATAAAATCAAAAATATATGGATCTTTTATAGTATTATCCACTAGATCACTATCTTTTGGTGGTAGCATTGCATTAAAATTATTGTTACTATTTCCTATTCTTTTATGAAATTCTGGTTGAAAATAATTAATATACATTTCTACTCCAGCCATTTTTAATAGTATTTTCAGCATATATTTTTCTAATATCCTTGTTTTTGATTTTTTCAATTAGTAATAAATTATGGCCCCAAGGTAATTTGGCAACAAGTTGTTGCCATTTTTCATCATTAGCATACTCTTCATAAAATAATCTCATTGATCTTATATTTCTTTCAGAAAAGCCTTTCATATTAGGAAAAGTTAATTTAAGTTCAGTGGATACTTGTTTCGTAAAATTATTCCCATATTGTGTAATATTTCTTTACCATCTTTAGCAGTTATTTCCATTTTGGAAACAACTGATTTTTTGTCTAATTCATTTTCTTCAAATACATTGTTACTATCATTTCAAATCTTTTAATTTATTTCAGTTGAAATCTATTTCAATGTTTTTTCTTATCAATATAAAGTTATTTGATAGTTTGTCATGCAATTTTACCCCATGGGATAATTCCAACAACGTGGTATTTCGCAACTCCAATAATGTTTTTACTTGGAATTAAACCAATTACTCTACTATCTTTACTGCCACCTTGATTACGGTTATCACCCATAACAAAGTAGTAACCATCAGGAATAATTGTTGTAGTAATGATTTCATATTCTTCTTTTTCTTTATTATATTTTTTATAAGTAAACTCACCATCAAAGCTTTCCGACTTGCTTATCATGTTTATTCTTTCTTTTGATAGTCCTGCTTTTTCTTTGTCTCTTTCTGTATTTAAATAATCAGATGGGAAGTAACCTTCATTGATAAGTTCACCATTGATTTTTAAGGTACTATTAGACCAGTTCCAAGTTACTGTGTCTCCTGGCATTCCAATTACTCTTTTAATATAATATTGTTCAGATAGTATACCAATATTATCTTCAGGAGTTATTTTCGCAATAACTACATCAAATCTATCTACTTTATCTAAGTATGAAACAAATACACTTTCACTATCTTCAATTGTTGGCATCATGGAAGTACCACTTATTTGATTAATAATAAACAAATAACTATACATGAATATCGCAATATTGCAACAAATTGGAATTATTAATAACCAATCAAGAACATTAAATATTGCTTTTTTCGCCGTAAACTTTATGTTTTTTGTTAATTTATTAATTTTATTTGGAATTATTAATTCAAGAAATAAATAAATAAAACCAAGACTTGCTATAACATAACAACAAATCATAATGATTTTAATGTAGTCTATGGTATTTGTGGTATTTACTTCATCACCATAAATGGAATTGTATCTTCTTGATAAAGTTAAAAGAGGGTAACAAACACTACAAATAATAAATCCAATTATTCGATTAGTTATTTTTGAGTTGATGGTAAAACGGTCCATCATACTATTGTTTTCTTCAAAATACTTTTCTAGTTTATTTTTTTTAGGCATAGTTACCTCTCTTTCACTTTTACATATTTTTTAAAATATCTTCTAGTTGATACTCATCAACTAAAACTTCTCGTTGTTTTCCTTTAATAGCAGGACCTAATACTCCTAATTTTTCAAGAGCTATTAAAATGTCATTAACACGGTTAAATCCCATTCCAAATTCCCTAAGAAGAGCGTTATTTGAAGCGTTTTTATTACGCACAACATAATATGCAACTTCTTCAAATCTTTCATCATCTACCCCCGAAGTCCGGCTAGAACCGATATTTTGAGCCATTTGTCTGGTGGTAGTTGATTGCATAATTTCTTCTTTAGTTACAATATAATCACACTTATTGTTTTCTTTAAGATATGAGATAACGGTTTTTATTTCATCATTTCCCACAAAGGCACCTTGAAGTCTTTTTTCAATTCTTCCCGCATATTTAATAAGCATATCACCATAACCTTCAAGTTTTTCAGCTCCACTTGAACCGAGAATTACTTTAGAGTCTTCAAATGATGATACTTTAAATGCTAAACGAGTATCAAAGTTTGCTTTAATTGAACCTTTGATAACATCTTTAGATGGACGTTGTGTAGCAAGGATTACATGAATACCTGCGGCACGAGCTTTCGCCGCGATCTTTTGCGTCATATCTTCAACTTCTTCACTAGCACCTGTAAACCAATCGCCAAATTCATCAATGATCATAACGATGTATGGAAGTTTTTGCTTTTTCTCTTTCAATAAGTGTTCATTAAATTCTTTGAAATCTTTTTCCCCATAGTATTCAAACATTTTATAACGACGTTCCATTTCCTCATAAACCCAACCAAGAGCTGATGGAAAATATTCTTTATCAGTTATTACTGGCATTGCAAGATGAGGAATTTCTTCATACATTGTAAGTTCAATTCTTTTAGGGTCCATTAAAACAAGTCTTAAATCACGTGGTGAAAAATGATATAGTAAACTAATAATAAAAGTATTTAAGCAAACACTTTTACCAGATTTAGTTGTACCAGCTACTAAGCAGTGTGGCATCTCCGCGATATCACAAATCATCGCACTACCATAATTGTCTTTACCAACAACTACGGGAATTTTATATTTAGTATCTTTAAATTCCTTACTAGCAATGATATCACCTAGATGAACAATACTACGATATTTCGCACTTTTTGGAACTTCAATCCCCGCATAAGGTTTACCAGGTATTGGGGTTTGAATTCTGATTTTTTCAGCCTCTAAATACATTGCAAGGTTACTTGCACAGTTGTTAATAACACTTACATTTACTCCTGGAGCAACTTTAACCATAAATTGAGTAACCGTAGGTCCAAATACATAACCTGCTACTTCGGCCTTAATGCCTGAATCTTTTAAGGTTTGGTTAATGACTTCTTTTTGATGTTCAGCTTCCTTAACATCATCAACTTCAGTCCCACTAGTTCTTTTTAAAAATTCAAGTTTTGGTGGTATATATTTACTAACCTTTGGGGCTTTAATTTCAACAACTGGACTACGTTTTTCTTCTAATTTTTCTAGTCCTGGGTTACTTGCCATTCTTGGTTTAGGCATTGACACAAATTGTTCTGATTTTGCTTTAGGTTCTTCATGTGATGAATGATGACTATTTACTGGTTTTTCCTCATCAAAAGAATAAAAGAAATCATCTGGTAAATCTTCAATTGAAGCATTATCAGTTTCATCAACATAATAACCCCTACCATCAACATAATCTTCTTCTTTGATGTTATCACTTGGTATAACTGGTTCTGTTTCTTCATCAAGTTTAATGGTATTTCTTTTTTCTAAATCTTGTTGATAACGTTCATAATATTCTTTATTTAATCCTCGATTTGGTCTAATAAAATCATAGGTTGAAGGATCACGGTGATAACCCATTCGTTCATTAACTGTTTTATCTGGTTGTTTTCCATGATGAGGTGATATTATATATTTTTCATCTTTTTGACTATTTTCTACTGGGGTTGGTTCGTTTTCTCTAGTTACCCGAAACACATAAAATTCACGTTTTTTTTCAGTTTCTTTACTCATTTTTCATATCCTCCTCTATTTGTTGTAATTCTTTGTTAATTTCTTCTTGATATATTTGTTGTTCTTTATTGAAGATAGCTTTACTATATGTTTTATTAGTTTCATCAGAAACAATATCAATAATTACAATACACATTTTGCGAATTGCAATATTAACGGTAGTACCAACTACCAATTTTTTAATCCAATATATGGGGTTAGCATAATTAACAATTCCCATCATTATTTGTTTAAATTTACTACTATTTAGTTTAGATGCGGCTTTAACGGCTTTATTATCGCTTATTTTTTTCCTTGTTTCCATAAATCTAAACATCTGAGAAATAGTCATTTTCTTAAAAGCTTTTAAAAATGGTTTGTTAAACACTTCTTCAATACGATATGATAAATATCTTAAAAAGACTATTAATTCTTCAATGGTTAACTCATATAAAGGGTATTTAGACTCAGGATAATACTCTGATGCTACGACATTGATAGTTTCCATAACTGTGGAACCTAAATATTGAAATCTTTCTTTGACTGTAAGTCCTTCTGATGTTTCTAAGAATTTACTTTTAATTTCTTCTACTGCTTTTATTATTTTTTCATTATTAGGAGTAATGTTTAATTTTTTATCTTTTCTCGTGGTTTTTTCACTTTTTAATGAAAAAAGCATCATCAAGCCATAAATGCTACCACAAATAACAAAGCCTAAAATTATTCCTACTAATAATACAATAAATGTTTGAATGGTAAATGATTCTCCTAATTTCTTAAATAAATCAGTAAAAAAATCATCAATATTTTGAATACTAAGTATTGGCATATTTCTTTTTTCCCTTATATTTGCTATCTACTAATTTTACTACAAATACTTTAAAAGTGCAACCAAAAAAATAAGAAACTTTTTTCATTGCAATTATCGACAAATTAAGTTATAATTATAAACCAAGGAGGATGATTATGAAACCTTATTTAATTGTATTAGATTTAGATGGGACACTTATGCCCGATTTTAACACTTGTGATGAAGAAACTTTCGCATATTTACGAAAACTAAAAGCAGGTGGAAACATTATTATGCTTGCAACGGGAAGACCGTTTCGCTCAAGTTATTTTATTTATGAAAAGTTAGGGCTTAATACTCCTCTTATTAATTATAATGGGGCAAGAGTTACTAATCCTACCGATTCATCATTTCCCGTTACTGATTTAAGAATTGATAAAGATGATTTATTAGAAATTATTGAACATATTAGACCAGCCTTAATTAATGTTTTTTGTGAAATTATTGACGATATTTATGTGATGAACTATAATGATGAAATTCACCCTTTCTTGCATGTTGATGGTGGTATTTTACATATTGGTGAATTAAAAGATATTTTGCCAGATAATCCTAATGGAGCACTATTCTTTATTGATAAAGACCATATTAATTTATTTGAAAATTACATTCAAAATGAATATCATGGCAAACTTTTTTCACGATATTGGTATATGGATGGATTCAATATTGTGGAAATATATAATCCTTTAGTCGATAAAAAGAAAGGATTTTTAGAAGCTATTAAATACTACCATATTGACCACGATCATACGATTGCGATAGGCGATGGACACAATGATATTGGACTACTTGAATCTGCTCATATCAGTGTTGCGATGAAAAATGCTCACCCCGAATTATTAAAACATGCTAAATACCAAACTGATGATGCGAAAAATCAAGGGGTATTAAAATTTCTTAAAAACTTTTTTGAACAAGAAAAATAAACCAGAACACTTGCGGTCCTGGTTTTTTAATATTCAATTATTCACTAACTTCGTAAACTCATATCAATGATTATAGTTGTATAATGCTTAGATTATCATCTATATCCTTCTATTAATATCTTCGCACCAATTACACTCATTGATATTCTTTCATTTGGTTAAGGATTATTTAAAATGACTACCCCTTTTGTTTTTTCCATATTAAAGCCCATATAGGTATTAAATTCAGAAGTTCCACCATTATGCCATATAATTATTGGTTTCATCAATCACCCATGTCAGTACAATGGCATCGATCCGAATATTCATTTTTTCATATGTTTGATTATTAGCATTGTTTTTATTTTAGAAGTTCTAGAACCTATGTAATCTAAACTATTATTCCAAGATCAATAACTAGAGAGATTTGAAAGTCCAAATCGTTTCTTATTGCCTTTCAGTCTACGTTTGTAGCACAGTGAAAGGCGCGAGTAAATCGAAAAAAATTGTTACAAAAAACTTTTAAGGCATTAAAAATTAAATTTATATTGAGTTCTGCTCGCTTTTGAGGTTATGTGGCAAATTGATGCATGACTTCTTTTTTTACGACTATGCAACAATTTTTGTGATGTTCGCTAACTTCCGTGTAACCGACTACAAAATTAAAAACTTCTATCTTTTCACCTTGTGCGTTACCAAATAAGAATTTTATTGTTTCAACATATTTAGTATATGGCATAATATCCGTTAATGTTTTTAATACAGCTTGCCCGGGATGTTGCCACACTCCATTATGCGTCCAGTTCACTTTGCGAACGTTGTTATATCCGTTAGGTTGTGCCGGATCATAAATATAACCAGACTCAACGACTCCACGCCCGATTATTTGGTGTATTCCTTTTTTTACAAAAATCACATCTCCAACTTTTATCTCTTTTGCAAATGCTTTGATAATAGATATTCTATTTGCCTTGGACAATCCCTTATTAAACATTCCGAAGACGTAAAAGGATCTATGTCAACCACAGAATCGTCTTCTTGCATTTTCTAAAATTTCATTTCCAAACCGTTAAATACCTTTTGAAGTTTTTCAAGCAAAAACTTTCTGTTCGTTTCATACTTCAAAATTTTACCCAGTAATAATTTGAGTTCATAATTTATCTCCTCATATTTCCCAAAATCAACTTTTGTTAAAGTATGGGAATTATCTTATTAACCAATCGGCTATATCGATAATCGAAATGCCTTCATAATCGTATTGTTCGT
>CAVJDT010000022.1:0-28264 GCA_963648435.1 Bacillota bacterium | reverse complement strand
TTAACAAATATAAAAAAAAGGCCATACTTCAAAATTTGAGGTATGGTTGATTTGTAAAATAAAAAACAAAGTTAGAATTATAATACTAACTTTGTTCTAATGCATAAATTTTTCTATAGTGGTTATAAAAGGTGAGTTTATTTCTTTTGTTTATTTTTCTTACATTCTTCACAACACCCATTGCATGATCCACAACTTTTGCCGTCATGTTTGACTAAATAAACAATAATTAGAATTGTTATTATAGCTATTACTACAATTAAAGAAATATCAATAAAGTTTAAAGTAAGAATCATAAGCTAAGCCCTATCAATAATCCTATTCCTACTACTAGTAAAGAACAAAGCCAAGCAATTAGACATTGAAATAGTACAACTATTATAGCCCATTTATGACCTAGTTCTCTTCTTATTGATGCGATGGCTGCAACACATGGTGTATATAACAAACAAAATACAAGAAGTGAGAATGCTGAAAGAGGACTAATAAGAGTTGTGATTTTAGTTGTGCCAAGTAATAAGGTAAGGGTTGAAACAACACTTTCTTTAGCCATAAAACCAGCAATAAGACTAGTTACGATACGCCAGTCACCAAATCCTTGAAGTTTAAAGATTGGTACTAAGAAACTTGCGATTTGAGCAAGCATACTACTACTTTTATCAGCGGTTGCTCCTCCTAAATAATGGAAGGTAAAATCAAATGATTGTAAGAACCATATTACCATTGAAGCAATAAAAATTACTGTGAAGGCTCTTTTTAAAAAATCTTTAGCCTTATCCCATAATAATTGAGAAACATTTTTAAGTCCTGGAACTCTATAGTTAGGTAATTCCATTACAAATGGTACTGCCTCACCTTTAAAGATTGTATTTTTGCCAATTAAAGCAACAAGGATTGCCATAACAATTCCTATTAGGTATAAAGATATCATAATAATCCAACTATATTGTGGTTTAAAAAAAGCACTAATAAAGAATCCATAAATAGGAATCTTAGCTGTACAACTCATGAAAGGAGTAAGAAATATTGTCATTTTTCGATCTCTTTCTGAAGGTAAGGTTCTACTTGCCATAACTCCTGGAACAGTACAACCAAAACCAATTAGCATAGGAACAATACTTCTACCTGATAATCCTATCTTTCTAAGTAGTTTATCCATTACAAATGCTACACGTGCCATATAACCAGAGTCTTCTAAAATTGATAAGAAGAAAAATAAAACAACAATTATTGGTAAGAAACTTAAAACACTACCAACACCTTTAAAGATTCCATCAACAATGAGTGAATGAACTACCTCATTAGCATTGGCTGATGATAAAGCATTATCTACTACATTAGTTAAGGCATCTATTCCCATTTCTAATAATTCTTGGAGGCCTGAGCCAATTAAACCAAATGTTAGGTAAAAAATTAACGCCATTATAAGAATAAATGATGGAATAGCAGTAAATTTACCAGTTAATATTTTATCTATTTTTCTACTTCTAATGTGTTCTTTACTTTCTTTTGGTTTTACAACTGTTTTATCACATAAAGATTTAATAAATGAAAAACGCATATCCGCAATTGAAGCTGAACGATCTAGTGATCTTTCTTCTTCCATTTGTACAATAATGTGTTCAATCATTTCTTTTTCGTTTTGAGTTAGTTTTAAGGCATCTAACACTAATTTATCATTTTCAATTAACTTTGTCGCAGCAAACCTTACGGGGATTCCTGCCTCAATTGCATGATCTTCAATTAAATGCATAATTGCATGGATTGAGCGATGGACAGCTCCACCATTTTGATTTTCATCACAAAAATCATTACGTGCTGGGGCTTCTTGATACTTCGCAACGTGAATAGCATGTTCAACTAATTCTTTTACACCTTCATTTTTAGAAGCAGAAATTGGAACAACTGGAACTCCTAACATTTCTTCCATTTTGTTGATATATATAGTTCCACCATTTCCTCTTACTTCATCCATCATATTTAAAGCTATAACCATTGGAATATTTAGTTCCATTAATTGAAGTGTTAAATAAAGATTTCTTTCAATGTTTGTAGCATCAACTATATTAATAATACCTTTAGGTTTTTCGTTTAAAATAAATTCTCTTGATACAATTTCTTCAGCTGTATATGGAGATAAACTGTATATACCTGGTAAATCCGTAACCAAGGTATCTGGATTACCTTTTATTACTCCACTTTTTCTATCAACTGTAACCCCTGGAAAATTACCAACATGTTGGTTAGAACCTGTCAATTGATTAAATAGAGTTGTTTTACCACTATTTTGATTTCCCGCAAGCGCAAATGTTAGAATTGTACCTTTTGGTAAAGGTTTTTCATCATTTTTATTGTGGTAAATTCCCCCTTCACCAAGGCCAGGGTGAAGCACTATTTCTTCTTTTTCATTTACTGCTACTTTTGGTTTTTCATCATTTTTGCATTCTGTAATTTCTATTTTTTTTGCATCATCTAATCTAAGAGTTAAGGTATATCCATGAATTAATAGTTCCATTGGATCTCCCATTGGGGCGTATTTTACAAGTGTTACTTGTGCACCAGGAATTACCCCCATATCAAGAAAGTGTTGTCTTAATGAGCCTTCCCCACCTACACTTGTTATTATTGCTGATCTACCTAATTCTAGTTCTTTTAGTGTCATGTTAATCACCTCATATAAATATTACTACATAAATTGTTTTGTTTGTTATTCTTTATACATAAAGCAATTCTTATCATGAGAGTAAATTACTCCAATTGCTTGAAGATATGAATAAATTATTGTAGTACCTACAAATTTCATTTTTCTTTTAATTAAGTCTTTTGAAATATTATCAGATAATATTGAACTCGTTTTATTATTTTCATAAATAATTTTATCTTTTGTAAAGCTTTTTAAATAATTACCAAATGAGCCAAATTCTTGTTGTATCCTTTTAAATACTATGGCATTGTTTATACTAGCCTTAATCTTTCTACTATTTCTTATAATTTTATTATTTTGTAAAAGTTCATTTATTTTTTGGTCATCATATAATGCAACTTTATCAACATCAAAGTTATCATAGGCTTCTCTAAACGCTTCTCTTTTATTTAAGATACATTCCCATGATAGACCAGCTTGAAATGATTCAAGGATAAGCATTTCAAATAAATACTGTTCATTAAAATTTAAGATGCACCATTCATTATCATGATATTCTATGTATTTTGGATTTTTTAAATTACACCATTTACATCGTTGCATATTTTTTAGCTCCATTTTTGTTAGTTAGATTTATCTATTTTTACCCATCTTTCAATGTCTCTTGTTGTATCATATTCGGTAATTCTTTTCGCACTAACAAAAGATAACATTGGATATGTGTGTGCTAATTTGCCTTTACTTATCTTTATAGCTGTACTTTCTGAAGTACAAAACAAGTGAATTTTCTTTCCTTTTAAGTTTACACTCTCAATAAACGTATTAATAACTTTTGGAGCATGATCCCACCATATAGGGTATCCGATATATATGTCTGTATAATCATTAACATTTATTGTTAGTTCACAAATCTTTGGCCTTATTTTAGGACTATTATTTTCTAAAATAGTTCTACTTTCTTTGTTATAGCGATCTAGATCATCACTAGTATAAGGTATTTGAGGTCTTATTTCCAAAATATCTGCTTGAAGTATTTCTTTCAATCTTAATGCTGCATGTTTTGTTCTACCTGTAACTGAAAAATATATTATAAGTTTATCACTCACTTTATCACCTTCATATCTTCAATAATAGCACAATTCTTTATTTTGTCAACTTATTTAAATTTTTTAAACTAGATTCCCAGGTTAAAAGACATATAGTAAAAACTTCTATTAATGTAAGGTGCTTATTGTCTTTATTCTGTTTTTAAAAAGTTTTAGTTGTAAATTAAAAATTAAAAAAATATCTAAGTTTGGGATAGTTAAGATAGAATGATATTAACCTTATTTAAAAGCCACTCCTCAATATTAAAATGCGTAATTCCGCCCTTAGACATATCATATTCGTCTAAACTAAATACATATTTAGGAGATGGATCACGAACAGAATCGAATGCACCAAATTCTCTTTCAATTACATCATCACTTTGTAGCAAATATGCTACTTGGATAAAACATTTTTTACCATCTTTCATAGCAACAAAATCAATTTCCCCTTTATATGTTTTACCAATCTTAACATCATATCCTCTATATAATAATTCATTATATACTAGGTTTTCTAAAGCATGTGCTACAAATATTTTATTAGAATCATTACAAGCAAGTAAGAAACCATTATCAACAACAAATTGTTTTTCAATATGTTTTAATGTTCTTTTAGTTGCAATATCATATCTTTTTACTCTAGATATTAAACAAGCTTGTTCTAACTTTTCTAAATATCTATACACATTTTCACTATAAATTGTATCTGCATTATTTTGATTATAATATTCAACAATACTTGATGCTGAAAATTCTTTAGAAACATTATTAATAATATATTTAGATATTGTAATAAATGTTTCTTTATTTATTTTTGCTTTAGTATTACATATATCTTTATCAATTATTCCGGAAAAAATAGATTTTAAATATTCTTTAATATCTTCTTCTAACTCATAATCCATTCTTTGTGGCATGCCACCAAATCTAATAAAGTTTTGTAAAGACTTCTTAGGAAGTTCTAATTCATTTTCCTCATAATATTTAACAAATTCACTATAAGTAAAAGGCATAATCTTAAATTCTTTACATCTACCCACCAATAAACTTGCAAGTCTACCTGATAAGAGCTTTGAGTTACTACCAGTTACAAAAATAGATACATTCTTTGTTGCTTTTAATGAAGCTAGTACTTTTTCAAATTGTTTTACATGTTGAATTTCATCTAAGAAAATATAATATTTATTTTCATCAACAATTTTGCTTAAGATGTAATTATTTAATTTATTATAATTTTTGATTTTAGAAAATGTAACATCTTCAAAATTAATAGAAATAATATGATCTGCTTTTATTCTTTTTTCGTTTATTAATTCATCTTTAATTTGGTTTAATAAAACGCTTTTTCCACATCTTCTGACACCAGTTAGCACTTTAATTAAATTAGATTCATAAAATCTTCTTATATTTTCAAGATATTGATTTCTTTTAATTAGCATAATGGTTCACCTCACATATATTATACCGTAAAATTCAAAAAAGTGTTACAATTTTGAAAATATTTTTAAATTATAACACTTTTTATTAATTATTTTAGGGAACTCCCCATTTAATTAATACATTTTTTTCTTTTGTTCTAAATTAGGATGTACATATAGATTTAATGTTGTGCTTATGTTTGAATGTACAAGAATAACACTGACTGTTTTATAATCACACTTTTCTTCTATGCATTGAGTTGCAAAGCTATGATGTAATCCATGAAATTTTAAATCTTGTATATCCAATTTCTTCTTCTAACTTTTATAATAGTTTCGGTATGTTTTTCATCATTAGTTAAACCATAAAATTCATTATTAACTACCCTTTTTAATGGTTTTAATACTCTTAATAGATCTGAAGTCATCGGAATATCTTGTAAAGAGTTTTTAGTTTTAGGTGCGTCTATTATAAGTTCAGTTCTTCTTACTCCTTCATCAGCATATAAATTCTTTGAATAGTTTTCCTTATAGAAATTACTCCATTATCTACATCAATATCATTCCCTGGTTAAAAGACATAGCCCCCCTATCCTAAGTCTTGTGCACAAACATATGTAGATACATAAATTTTTAAATGTGAAGTTATTTTTCTTTGATTTGAACGATTTAACACTTCAAACATTTCATTTTCTTTTTGTATTGGAAACTCAATATCAATATTACAATAATTTAAATACTTATGTTTAATACCATACTTAAGTATCATTTTTAAAACAGTTAAAATATCTTTAATCGTTTTTTTGGGTAAGTCCTTCTTCAAGTTTCTTAAATACAAAATTTTGAACATCAGATTTTTCTACTTCTCTTTATCGCCAAAATATAAGAGTAAATGATTTTTGGCTAAAAGTACATATGCTGAATATATAGATTTTTTTATATATTGCTTTTTGTCTTTTTTCTATAAGTCTATTATTTGACTTATTTTTTAGACCATGTTTATTTACATCCTTTACATTAGTCATTTTTTATATATAAAACTATGGAAATAAATCAATTATTTAACTTTATATTTTTGGATAAATTGTGCGAGTGAAGACAATGTTTTCAATTTAAGATTTCTAAAGGTTCAAATCTTTCTACCGGAATACCAAACACAAGTTTTAGAAAAGAAAAAAGCAGATATCTATATCTACTTTCTTCACACTTATTAAAGTTTTATAACTAAAGCCTACCATCCATCACTTATTTCAAAGTGTGCAAGTCGCTTGTGGTATCAATTGGTGGACCTGAGGGTAGTCGAAACCCTGTCCGAGAAACGTTCCATTTTACTTTCTACATACTTAGTTTATCTATTTAGCTTTTATGCATAATTGGAAGAAAAACAAAACCAAATATACACTAACTCATAGATCTTGGTTCATATACCGAGTGAGCATAATCACC
Organism: Bacillota bacterium; assembly: GCA_963648435.1. Taxonomy (GTDB): domain Bacteria; phylum Bacillota_I; class Bacilli_A; order ML615J-28; family CAG-313; genus UMGS75. The sequence goes on along the minus strand of CAVJDT010000022.1, from coordinate 21,668 downwards.
ACAGCCTACTCTCTTTCCCTTATAACACACGTAGGCAAGCATTATAAGAGATAAATCAAAATTAATTGATTACTTGCTTATGCTAGCAAGCGAAAGCATAGTTTGTGTTTGCGTTTAATTTAATAAACCTCAGGTTTTAACGTGCCTACCCACGGTATGCTTATATCACTTCACATAGCCCGTCGAAACCAGTACAGGCCCATTGTGACAACATTATAGCACTTTTTCTTAAATAAAGCAAGAACTTTTGTTGATTTTATTATCAATATAACATTTATAATGGTTGTTTATTTTTGTATTTATTTGTTTCTTCTTGATATAAATCATTACCTAAAGTATCATATGTAACTATACAAAAGAAGTTTTCTACTTCTAACTTATATATAGCCTCTGGTCCTAAATCCTCATAACATACTAAATCACATTTTTTTATTGTTCTAGAAATAATAGCAGCAGCTCCACCTATTGATGAGGCATATATAGCTTTATATTTTTTTAATTCTTCTTTATATATATTACTACGAGGTCCCTTACCAATCATAATTTTTAAACCTTTTTCAAGGAGTGGAAGGGTGTAGGGGTCCATTCTATAACTTGATGTGGGACCCGCTGAGCCAATTACTTGGTTTGGCTTTTTAGGGGTTGGACCTACATAATATATAGTTGCATTATTAATATCAATAGGAAGTGGCTTATTATCTTTAATTAATTGAACAAGTCTTTGATGGGCTGCATCTCTAGCTGTAAAAATAGTACCAGTTAATTCCAAGATATCACCAGCTCTTAAACTTTCTATTTGTTCAATTGTAAGTGGAAGTTTAAATTTTTTTATTACTTGCATATGTCACCTATATTGTTTTAGTTTTATGACGGGATGCATGACATTGAATGTTAACAGCAACAGGTAAACTAGCTATATGGCAAGGGTAACTATTTGCTTTAACTGAAAGACATGTGGTTGTACCACCAAATCCCATAGGACCAATTCCTTGATTATTAATTTCTATTAGTAATTCTTTTTCTAATTTGTTTAAAATTGGATCTGGGTTTTCATCATCAAGTTCCCTAAGTAAGGCTTTTTTCGCAAGAATTGTGGATAACTCAAAATCTCCACCAATACCAAGTCCTATAATAATTGGGGGGCATGGTTTACCACCTGCTTTAATTACTGTATCGATAACAAATTTTTTGATTCCTTCTATTCCCTCTGCAGGAGTTAACATTTTTACTACGCTCATGTTTTCACTGCCTGCTCCTTTGCAAGTTAACATTATTTTAAGTTTATCACCTGGAACAAGTTTTATGTGCGTAATAGCTGGAGTATTATCAGTTGTGTTTATTCTATCTATTGGGTGTCTAACCACTGATTTACGAAAGTAACCTTTTTGATAAGCTCTTCTTACACCTTCATTAATTGCTTCATATATATCACCATCAATATGAACATCATACCCTATTTCTAAAAAGCATACTACAATGCCTGTATCTTGACATATTGGTAGGTGATAGTTTGTTGCGTAGTCATCATTTTCTATTATTTTGTTTAATACTATTTTACCGATTGGAGATTGTTCTTTTGTTTTTGCTTGTTGAATAATATTTAAGACATCATTTGGAATATTTTCACAAGCATCTATTAACATATCTTCAATAACATTAGTTATGTCAGTTGTTTTAATTAATCTCATATAATCACCATTTATAAATTTATGTGTTTTACTTCATTAATTTTTTTATACCATGACATTGCTTTTTTGGTTTCCTCTACATTTCCTGTTGTATAAACATTAATAACTGGTAAAGTAGTACTAGTATTTAACAAATTATTTTCTTTTAGAATTTCATATAGTTTTATACTTGTTGGATATCCACAAGCAATATAGTTAATATTTTGACCAAGTAGTTTTTTTATTGGTTTTTCTAAAATGCTGAAATGTGTACATCCATATATTATTGTATCAATATCAGTGTTTTTTAAACATTCTAGTTTGTTGTTTACTATTTCAAATGCTTTATCACTATTTATATCATTATTTTCAATATAATCAACAAACTCAGAACAAGCAACTGGATAAGTATTTACATTATTTTCTTTTAATATTTTTTGGTAAGTTCCTTTTTTGATAGTAGCGTTAGTTCCAAGCACACCTATACATTTATTCTTACTTACCTTTATAGCATAACTACTAGTAGGTTCAATGACGTCAATAATAGGGATTGTTGTTAGTTTTCTAACTTTATCCACAAATAGTGATGCGGTATTACATGCTATAACTATTGCTTTAACGTTTTGTTTAATTAAATAATTAACAAGATTTATTACACATGTTTCTATTTCGTCGTTTGTTTTTGTTCCATACGGACAATTAGCCTCATCTGCTATATATAAATAGTTTTCATTAGGGAGCTTTTTTATTAACTCATCAAGTACTGTTAATCCTCCCACTCCTGAATCAAATACACCAATTGGTCTTTCCCTCATTTTGCACCTCATTTCGCATTTTCTGTATTTTATTATAATTTATTCGTTTTTCCTTTAAAGTTTTAATTTTGCCCTTATTTTAAGCCTTAAATTAGATTTTAACAAACATTTGATTGTTGCATAATTATTTTATCACAATTAACTATCTAAGGTCTAGTGTTTTGTTTATATTTTAAATTAGATTATTTTTAAGACGATTTACTAAATTAAATACAATAAAATAAAATAATTTTATTGAAATTTCCATACAAATATATGCATACTAATGTGACAAAAATTAGAAAGAAATATCAATAATTTATTATAATTTTACTTAAAAATAGAAAGCATTTATTCAATATAATACTTCATTTCCTATTTAGAGACGAATTATTAAAAAATACTCTTATACTAGTATAATCCATTTTCATTTACATACTTTGCTAATTCTTCTTCTAAACGAACAAGTTCTTCAAACTTTTTAGGGTTTTCAAAACCAGTAATAGCCTCAACTTCAACAAAACCATTTTCATCTATTAAAGAGTTAATTTTAAAAATTGAGTTTAATTCTTTAATAGAGTCAATTTTTTCCAAATCAAAATATATTTTTGTTTGTCTTGAGACTTCATTTATTCTTCTTTTAATAGTTGTAAACTCCAATAAAAATCTATTACCATTTGTTGATTTTAAATAAAGACTATTAAATGATCTACTATTTATAGCTATTTTTATTAGATAAAGTATTTTAGTATATTCTATTTTCCTTGGGGAAAAATTAAATTTAATATCGCCATTTTTATAGCGTAAATATTCTTTTCTTTTAGATACATCAGTTAATCTATAAACCAATGTATAAAGTTGATACAAAAAAACAAACACAATTATCCGAAGTAATATCATGCATTTCAACTTATTAGCTATTAGCAAAATAACGATGTTTCCAATTGTTATAATAACAAAAGGAACAAATTCCTTCATATATTTATTTTCTAGTGAATGAAAACAAAATATTTTTCCTATTTTTTTTAAAATTTTCATTACATCTCCTTATAATATTTATGTTTTGGAGTAAGCAGCATATCTTTAGTTAATATATCAACAAAAATAGACTGAAAGGATGTCGTTGCTTCATAAACAAGCATTGACCATGCATTTCTAACCACTTGTGTACCACTGCATCCTCTTACTAATTGGGTAAAACGCAATTTGTAATTTCGAGTTCTTTTTTCTGCTAATGTACTAATTAATGGCAATCTAATTGTTTTCGATAAAATATTAGAAACACCAGTGGTTACCCCTGCTACAACTCCCGAAGCAATAACGTTTATCGAAAGAAACTTTCCAATTTGAAACAGCCAACTATTTTCATTATTTCTTGATTTCTTATATTGCTTTGCTTCCTTTTTATTTCATATATTTGTTTTTTTATATTTATTTTTTGTATATTACTTTATGAATATTTCCTATATGTCATACTTACTTAATAGTTTTGATGGTGTAAGGCGCATATATAATGAGATAGGTAATATACCTATTATTAGGTTTACAAGCATTAAACTTGAAGTAGTCAATAGATAGGTATTTAGGTCAATCGCAAAGTTAATATTGCTGGTGGGAAAGTTAGTAATGAGGTTTGTAATTATGTAACAAAGGGTACAACTAACAAGAGTTGTTTTTAAGGTCATTACTAACATTTGGATTAAGTATACATGAATAATACTTTGTTTATTTATTCCAATTGCACGGTATACGCCAATTGTATAAATGTTCTTTATCGCATAAGATTTCATTGTAAAAAAGATAATAATTAAGGTTACAATAATAATTGTAAGTGTTATAATTGTCCGTGATGTAACTACTTTTTGTGCTTCTTTTTCTGCAGGTTTTACTACTTCATCATATTTAGAACCATGTTCAATTTGAATTTTGTATTGACTAGTTTCATTGAAATCTTCTGCTAGATTTTGCATATATTCACTTACTTGTTTTTTGACTTGTTCATTTGGAATATATATATTGAATTCTTCATGATTATATAATAGAGTTGACTTTAATAATGTTTCATAGGCATCATCTGCTATTATCATATTAAAAGGGCATTCTGTAGGAAACTCCTTTATTTCTACTATTTTAAGTGTTAAGTTATTAGGATTTAATTCATCACCAACTTTATATGGCCATTCTTGACGTCGTCTTGGTAGAAGAGTACTAATAATGATTTCATTATCTTGAAGAGTACTGGAAAATGTTGGATCATATTTTTTATATTCTGTGATTGAACAAACTTTAATACTGTTTTTCTTTAATCCTGCAGGGTATGCGGCGAGTAGTGCCCACTCATTTAAGTAGGCAGAATTTTGATTAGTTCTAGCTACACCAGAAATCGTGAATTCTACTTCACTACTAGAAAGTTTTAACTTTTGACCTACAAAAGTACTAACATTCATAAAATTACTTATAGCATTATTTTCTAAAAGATTTAATGCTAGCCATTCATCTATTACTATTTCAAATCCAGTTGTTGGCATATTTCCATATATGATTGTGTTTTCATTTAATATATTTAATGGCATTAATGTATATCCTTCAAGTGCATATTCGTTAACTTGAAGTTGGGTATATCCTGTAATTTTAAACTCTAATTTAGATGATAATTGAGCTGATGATACGGGCATTATTTCTAATGTCGGTTGTTCTTTCTTTATTTTATCATATAAATTACCAAAAGCTAGCTTGAGTTGTTCCGATGTTAAGCCTACTTCACCATTAGATACTTTAACATTGTATAGTCTTGAGTCGATATAGCTTAGATGACGGTAATCAACTTTTGAACTAGCGATAATACTTTGAATTGCAATAAGGGTTAACGCTGCCATTACAAATAATATGATTGACATAAAGATATTTTTCTTTTTAATTTTTCTTAAATTAGTAAGTGCCAAATTCCATATTTCTTTAAAGGATAATCTAGGTGTATTTTTATATTTTAATTCTTTTAGTTGAAATTCACTAAGTAAAGCTTTTTCTTTTACATTTATTTCTTGGCGATATTCATCTTTAATTTCTATTTCATTGTTATCATCTACTACTACTATTTCTTGGTTGCTTGTAATGTAGTATTTGCCATTATCATAAATTAATTTAATGTTTACTTGGTTAGTATCATTACTGTAAAAATCAATGTTTAAATATTCATTATTATAATTGTTATAATTGTATTCTTTTAGATATATATTATAATCGTCTTTATATTTATATAAAGAAATTTTTTCATTATTAGTTATTGATATAACTTTTCCATCACTAACTGTTATAATTTGATCAGCGTAACTACTAGCAATGCTTTTTTCATGTGAGACCATTATAACTAAGACTTTTTCGCTTATTTTCTTTATAATATTCATAATTTGAAGAGTATTTTTTTCATCAAGATTTCCCGTAGGTTCATCCGCGAGAATTACTGATGGTGATTTAATTAACGCTCTAGCAATGGCAATTCGTTGTTGTTGACCACCCGACAATTCAGAAACAAGTTTATTCTTATATTTAAGCATTCCTACTGCTTTTAATGTATATTCAATTCGTTGTTTCTTTTCATCGCTTGATATCTTATACATATTAAGCATTAATTCTAGATTATAGTAGACAGTACGGTCCGTTAATAGTAAATAGTTTTGAAATATATATCCTATTTTTTCGTTTCTCATTCTATCTATTTTGCTTGCATTATATTTTTTAATTAAATATTCATCAACTTGAATTGAGCCACTATCAAAATTATCTAATCCACCAATAACATTTAAAAGAGTTGTTTTACCACTACCTGATTCACCTAGGATTGTAACTAAACCAACACTTGGGAATTCAATTGTTGTATCATTAATAACATGAATTGGGTTAGTGTGCTTTTTGTTAAAATACTTATTAAGTTTATTTATCCTAATCATGTTATTCCTCCTTTAATGATGTTATTTTAATTTTATTTTTAATAAATTTAGTGAAATCATAACTAATTATTAAGGCCGTAATTAAAACAAGGCCTAAACAAATTATATAATGATATACTCTTATATATTTAAAGAATTCAATTAAATAGGTGTTATTTGTGGTTTTACTTATAATAGTTGTAATAACAATTAAACATAACATACTTGTAATTGTATAAAATATCATTTCTATAATATTAATTATTTTATTGGTTTTATTGGATAAACCAAGCATCTTAAGAATTAAATAATCATTCTTTTTAAGTTTTAAGATTCCATAACATAGTAGTATAATTACTATATTTATAACTATTAAACCTACTAATGAAATAGCAAGAGTAATATAACGTGCGGTAACTTTGCCCATGTCATAGCCAGCTACACTGCTTCGATAACATGAGATAGCCTGTAGGCCGTTTTTAGATAATGCATTTATAACATCGTCAGTATATGCATAATCATCAATGTATACCGCAAATTGTTTTTTATCCACAAGTTCATTATATATTTGATTAAATAATGTTTGTGAAACACCAAGGCCTTCATCAAAACTTTCAAATTGATGGTTTAAACTAATAACAACTGAATAAGTTTTATTGATTCTATCAAATGAAAGATTTAATTGATTGTTTTCACTAAGTTTAACATTTGGATTATTTTTAGTTGTTGTGTAATCTTCAAAATAAGATGGGGATAGGGAAACTTCATTTCCTGTTAAACTATAATCTATCATAATATAATTATAACTAATTAATTTACTCCTCTTTTGCCAATCATCCAAAACATAAGTGTATGGATATTGTAGTTGTAAATTCAAATTTGTTAATTCTAGCATTCTACATATATCTTCAGAAAAATATACTTGGGATGAAGGTTCTTTTAATATTCCTACTATTTTTATTTCATAAGTTACAACAGTGTCTTTACCCCATTTTTTAGAATTACAAAAATATACAGTTTCTGTTGAATTTAATTTTGATGAATCATTAGTATAAACAACCATTTCTAAATTAGATGTTGGAAGTCTTCCTTCTTTTAAGTCTTCTTCTTTTAGTGAAGACATTGAACGTACAAAGCGATCTCTATTTTTAACATAAAAGGTAGTATTATCTACAAATATTTGAGATTCTTCATTATCTTGCCATCCTCCCAAATATAATGTACTACAATCTTCTGGTCTAAAATAATTGATGTCGGTTATGTAATCATATTTTTCAACTTGACTAACTTTTTTTACTTTTGCTCTTTCTAGGATTTCATTATCAATACTTTTATTGTTTGTTTCTTTAACAATAAGTCTTGTCATATCGTGATTAATAAAAATATCATCACTCAATTTTTTAGTTTTATTATCATCTAAGTTACTAACAATGGTGCCTAAGCAAATGAATGTTGCTAAAACATTTACAAAAACCATTAAGAAAAGTAGTATTGTTCGTTTAGGTTGAGACTTTAAATTTAGTAAGAAGAAATTAAATGCTGTACTTACATTATTACAATGTTTATCTTTTTCAGTAGAAGGTAATGTTTTTACTTCTTCTTTTGTTTCATCTAGGACTACAACACCATCATGTAATCTTATTTTTCTTGTAATATATGGTTCTGCTTGGGGCATGTTGTGAGTTACAACAATGACTAGTTTATTTGTGGATATTTTTTTGAGTAATTCCATTATCATTTTACCATTTTCCGCGTCTAAGTTCCCTGTTGGTTCATCCGCAACAATAATGTTTGTTTCTTTTGCAAGAGCTCTTGCAATTGCAACTCTTTGACGTTCACCACCTGAAAGTTTAGTAGCTTTTTTATTTTTTAGTCTTTTAATTCCGACTTCATCAAGTAGTTGATTAGCTTTGTGTTTAGCTTCTTTAGTTGGCATACCATCGATAATAAGAGGAACCATTACATTTTCTAAAACGGTAAATGAATCTATTAGATTATAGTTTTGAAAAATAAAAGCAATTTCTGATTTTCGGTAATTTTCTAACTCTTCTGCACTATAATATGAGGTAGGATTACCCTTATAATAAAGTTCACCATCTTCATATGTGTCAAGTCCAGATATTACATTTAATAATGTGGTTTTACCACTGCCAGATTCACCCGTAATAGCCACAAATTCACCAAGTTTAAATTCAAGATTAATTTTAGATAAAGCACACGTTACTGATGTTGAACTATGGTAATACTTGGTTATGTTTTCTAATTTAAGCATTTAATCACATCCTTTGTTTTTATTGTATCATATTTAATTAGGATTTTCAAGGAACTAAAGAAAAAGACTAGTAATACTAGCCTTATGCTTTGATTTTTATTACAGGTCTAACCCCAATATGATTATAATAACAATCTACAAATTCATATATGATACCATCATAATTCATACTATATGCTTTATATGGTACACTTTGATTGGCATTACGTAACCAGTACATCGCATAACCATTACGGTCTACTCTTGTGTCTTTACTATTATGAATTTCACATAATATTGATGCATAATCTGTAGGCATTAATTCTTTTTGAATTTCTAAATTAAAATCTTCACTACTAAGGGTATAAACAAAATCACTAAAGTTATCATATTCGTATTTAATCATTTGATTTTGTTCCGTATCACTAAAAGCGGTATTTAAAAAAGTACTGTTTAACCACTCTCTTAAATCTGAATATTGATAAGTATTAGCTGGGGTTTTCGCAGGTACTCCAGGTTTATTTAAATATGCGTAGGCATCTACGCTAAAATAAACATCACTAATAAAAACTTTACTATCTACAATTTTGTCAGCGTAAAGATATTTACTACTGCCTATTTTTACTACTTCCCAGCTAATTGGTTCTACTTTGTAATAATCAGTGTTTTTTACATAAAATTCATTATTATATTCTATAAAACCACGGTCATTAGTTTTTGTGATTTTTGATAGTTCTACTATAGTTGCCTCATTTATTACTTTAGTTTGTGGATACATTCCAAATTCCATTTTACCTAAATATTCTATTGTTTCTTCTTTTTTTCCACAACTAACTAGTAAGGCAAATGAAAGAATCAGTAAAAATACATTTAATATTTTTTTCATTTTATCACCTCTATTTGAATGGATCAAAATCAGTATTTGGATCAAAGTTCATAATAAAGTCAACTAATAATGCGATAATTTCATCTACATCTTTCATTGAGCAAACTTCAGCTGAAGAATGCATATAACGTAAAGGAATACTAACTAAATAAGTTGGAATTCCATCATGCATATCATAAACGCTATCCGCATCAGTATAACTTCTACTTGTAGCGATATCCATTTGGATATTTAGGTCTAAACGTTTGGCTGAGGCAAGCATTAATTCATGAATTTTTGGATTCATTAGTGAACCTCTTGTAAGGATTGGACCTTTGCCTAGTGATGTATCACCTGTTAAACCATCTAAGTAATTAATATCTGTAGCATATGAAACGTCGATCGCAATCGCAATGGTTGGATTTACAACTTGAGCAGCCATTTTAGCTCCTCTTCCTGTTGTTTCTTCACCTACGGTTGTTGATGCATAAACACCAAGTTTGGTACCTTGTTCTTTTACTTTACGAAGGGTTTCTAAAATAATATAGGCTCCAAGTTTATCATCAAGAGCACGGCCTGCTAAACAGTTGTTGTTTAATTCAGTGTAATCTGTTATATGAACAACCGGATCACCAATTTCAATAAGTTTTAAGGTGTCTTCTTTAGAGGTTGTTCCAAGGTCTAATAAAAGATCCGTAACTTTTAATTTTTCCATATTTGGGGTATATCCAATTACACCATATACCTCTTTACCATTTTGGGTAATTACTCTAACATGTTGTCCAATATAAACTTGTGGTCTTACGCCCCCTGCTCTAGCTAAACGGCATGTACCATCGTTTAAAACTTTTTCAATATATAAGCCTACTTCATCAACATGTCCACATAATAATATTTTAGTTGGTGATTCTGGGTTTATTACATTTATAACATTAAAATTGTGATGAGTAATAACAGTATCACTAACATTTTTCATTTCATTTATAATCATTTTTTGAATTGCAAGTTCAGAACCTGATGGTGATGGGGTTTTTAACATTTTATAAAGTAATTCTCTCATAAATCCTCCTTTAATACTTTTATAAAAATTTATATTTGTTTTCTTTTTCTTCTACTCTTGAATAAATTTCTGTCCATTTATTCTCAAAAAATAGTGGTAGTTCCTTTTCAAAACCTTCAGCTAGTTTAATTTGTGTTAAATCTTTTACTTTAATCCAAGATATGCTTCCTTCACTGGTTTTGGTAATAATAGTTCCTTTATATGTAGTAGTTTTAAATAATAGTCCAACATTTCTAATATTATTTATTTCATACCATTCTCTAATACCTATTAGTTTAGGGTTTGTAATATCATATCCCGTTTCTTCTTTTATTTCACGAATCACTGCCTCAACAATTGGTTCATTTTCTTCAACATGTCCACCAGGAAAAGTAAATCCTGGCCAATCATTAAGTCGATTTATCATTAAGACTTCTTCATCTTTTTCACTATAAATCATGCACATCACTGTAAGTATTATTTTTTCCATACTATCACCTATTTTATTATATCAAATATTTCAGAAAAAAACAAAAAAAATAACCAATAAAAAATCAAAACGATTTTATTGATTATTTTTATTAATCTTTTTGACTATTAGTTTTATAACTAGTTCTATTAAAACAACTAGTAAAACTAATAAGATTCCCCACGCTATTAACTCGCTCATACCACTGCCATAGCCAACACTTGATTTTGTGATTGATATTATTTTACCAACACTATTTTTTGTTTGACAAATGAATTCACCCATTACCATTGCTTTTAGTCCTAAACCAAATGTTTGAAGGAATATCATAATAAGATAATCTTTAATTAATGGTATATATACATATATTAATGATTTAAACATATTTGTATTAATCATTTTTAAATCTTCAATTAATACTTTATCAATTCCATCAATTGAAGCAATAACTCCTTCCACACTAATTGGCACAATAATAAGCGTTGTTATTATATATGGAGCTACTCCACCATTAAAGATAATCCATAAAAAGACAGATATTACCGCAAGCGGTATGGTTTTCATAATACTGATAATTGGTTTAAAGAAATAAATAGTATCTTTCTTCCATATATATAATAAACCAATTAAAAGCGAAATCACAAATGACACAGTAACACTGATAGTAATTCTAAGCAACGTAATTCCTAAAGTCTGTAGATTATTTAAATTAAATAAGCCTACAAAAGATTTTGTAATCATTGGAAGATGTGGAAATATAGTAGGTTCATTTCTTATGAACGCATATATCTCCCATATTCCTATTAATAATAATATTGTGATACAAGCATAAAGTGTTTTTTTAAGCGTAGAAATTCTCATCTGGTAATTTATCTCCTATAGTTTGACCAAGTCCTAATTCAATTAATTTATTAAAGTAAAATTCTATTTCTAACTTATTATACTTTTCATTTATAAAATGACAATTTGGAATTGCTTTAACTAAAGTGTCAACACCAATTTTGGAAAGTGTTTCATCTATATTTACAGCACTTGTGGCAAGTTTGTTAGGATCACTTGTGGCAAGAGTTAATGAATCGTTCATATATGTTAATACTTTTTTAACGGTTTCATCTTTAAGCTTGTCAGTTTTTACAAAAATACCAGCTTGTGGAATGGCATAATCGCTTCCTGCCATCTTCTTCCATTCTTCTTGTAAATCTAATGTATAGTATTTACCACTAGCGTTAAATTTAGAAATTGATGGTTGGGCAGAAACGATTGTTGTAGCGTTACCACTAATTAGTGCTGCATTAGCTTCCGTAACATCATTAATGTAATTAGTTTTAACATCTACATTATAATATTGAATTAAGCTTCTATAAATAATGCCTGGAGTAGCAGTAAGACCAAATACGGTTGCTTCTTTTCCGTTTAAATCCGTAATGTCATTTAATTTTTCTGTTGAAACAAGATAAAAACAACCACCAACAATTGTTTGATAGAATGAATAACTATAGTTATTAAGTGATTGATAGAATTTAGCTCCTAGATTAACTGGTGCTATAATTATATCATAACTACTATTAGTAAATCCAGCAATAAGAGCATCACTTCCTGCAACAATTTCATAATCAATTAAATCACTATGTTTATCTAGTGCTTCAGCAATGCCTAAAGTAGGTGTTCCACTAGGAACTATGATTTTAACTTTTTCAGTTTTCTTGGTGCTATTACATGATACTAAACCAAGACATGTAACAAATAACATGATAAATGCAATTAATTTATAAATCTTTTTCATTTTATTTTCCCCCTATATAATTATTGTTTTTCATTTACATTACTATTATACTTTATTTATGATATAATATATGTAACAAATGTTACAATTTTAAAAATTAGGAGGATTTATGCAAAGTTTACTATCATATATATCTAAATATAATTTACCAATTAAAGAATTATCTAGTGGAGATATTTTATTTAATGAAGGAAAACCATGTGATAAAATAGGAGTTGTAATTAAAGGGGAACTAATTATTTCTACTATTACTTATAATGAAAAAGAAGAAACTTTTAATACCATTAAAGAAGGAGAGATGTTTGGTGATCTTCTTATCTTTTCTAAAAATCCTGTCTATCTCGGTGATGTTGTGGCGAAACGTAAAACTAGTGTTATTATTATTTCTAAACAAAAATTAATAACTCTTTTATCAACTGATGAAGAATTTTTAAATATATATATGGGTATTATTTGTAATAAAGCTGTAGATATTAAAAAACAAGCAAAGTTATTATCTCATAAAAATATTGAAGACCGCATTCTTTTTTATTTAAAGTTAAAAGATACTGGTAATCATATTATCAAATATGATACTATTACAAATCTTTCAATGGAGTTATCACTTCCTAGGCCATCGGTCTCAAGATCATTATCAAACCTTGAAGTTAAAGGATATATCGCTAAAAGTAAGCATACCATAACATTAAAACACACTTCATAGAAAACTATGAAATGTGTTTTTTTATGACGTTAAATGCTATAACCTAATTCGTTCATAATTACTTGATATTTAGAAAGTAATTCATTTAAACTAGCAGCTGGATCTTCATTATTTTTAACAATTGATAAGGCAGCTAAATTAAAATTATTAGTACTACTAAATGAAACTGTATCAAGTACTTCGTAATACATATTATTTTGACATGATTTAATAACCATAGCATCAATATCACGATCTAATTTTGTTTCTACACTATAGTGGAAAGTACAATCATCACGTTCACAATCATAATTAAAATCATAACAAGCAAGTAAATCATGAAGAATATTCATTACAATATTTGAAGTTATACCATTCTTTCCATTTTCATTATTTAACACAGCATAACATGAAGTATTAGTGAATGGGACATTAAATGAAGATTCACTCATATCAACAGTTTCAATATAGTTACCATCTTTATCTTTTAAATATTCACCATTATCAAGTTTAATAGCTTTAGATACATCCGTTGTAGTAATAGGCGTGCCGCCAAGTCCATCAGCTGTAGGATAAGGAACAACGCCAATCTTGAAGTTTATTATTCTTGAATCAAATCTTAAATTATTTTTTAAGTAATTAATTTCACCACTATGGAAAATGGTTACACCTGTCATAAATCCTGACGATACCTCTTGAGCATTACGATTAAAATATAAACCATTTGTATATGCTTCTTGTAAATATTTTATATTATCAATAACTTCATTATTTGTTAAGTATAATTTAGAAGGATTAATGCTAGTAAGTGCACCGCCAGTTGATGTAGTTAAACCAATAATAGCAGAACCAAAATCCATATCAAAGACATAATTATCTTTATCTAATTTTGATTGGGCTGCTTTAGTCCATTTTTTGAAATTACTAATTGTCCATTCACCCTTCATCCAAAGTTCAGCAGGGTCATCTAAATCTAAAGTTTTTACTTTATCCACATTATAGTACATAAAATAATCTGCGGTTGGTTTGTTAATATTATATCCATAAATTTTATTGTTCACCGAAGTAGCTAAATTTATTGTTTCATTTTGAACATACCCTACATTAGACTGGCTACTTCCAAGTTGTTTAAAAATTCCATCACCAGTATTCATATCATATAATTCTACTATTGAATTTCCTCTGACTAAACGTGGTATCCATGTAGAGTTAATTTCCGTCACATAAACATCATCAAAACCATCTAAATATTTCTTATTAATATAGGAAACACGCCCACGTCCCCAAGGTGCTTCATCTCCCCATGCGGTATATTTAATGATAATATCATATGCGGCTTGAACTTTTGCTTGCCATTGTTGTTTTAATTCTTTTTGATGTCCAAGATATGCTGAATTATATGGGTCATTTTCTTCAACACTATCTACTTTAATTTCATAGATCATACCTTTACCTTGGAAATTAATTTGATTTATATTCCATTTTTGGATAGATTGTCTCTTTTCAAATATTGCGATTAAGGTAATATCTTTAAATGTATTAGGACTAATTCTATCATAAACATTGCCTTCCGCATCTTCCCATCTTACAAATACCATATCTATATTAGTGAAAATAGCTTTTTTAAGAATAGTTCCAATTGATCCTTCAAATGTTTTAGGAGCATCCTCCGGAAGTATACCACCATTAACTATATAAGTGATATTATAAAATGCACCAATTTCCCATTTTGCGGTTAGAGTAATATTTGTAGGTTCAATGTTATTTAGTTTATCTACTTTATTACCATCACTATCATACCAACCAAGGAATTTATAGCCAGGTCGAACTGGATCAACAAGTTCAATTCCACGTATTGCTTTTTCTTCATTGAACGTTGGAATTTTACCTGAATAATCGAAATCAGCTTTCCATACATCATCAATTTCTTCTTCGCTATAATCTTCTGGGAAAGTGTGTTTTACAACATACTCAGTTGGAAGATTTTCTAAATTAGTAACTCCACTTACTCCTTCATAAGTAATAGTGTAACGAGTTAATTTCCATTTTGCATAAACTGTTGTTGATTTAGTAAATGTGTAAGTAGATAAGTCTTCAATTTTATTATTGAAAGTAGCATCTAAATACCATCCCTCAAAAGTCCAACCATTTCTTTCTTGAAGAGTAGGTTCTTTAATGTGTCCATCATCATCAATCGCAATATTATCAATTTTTAAACCTTTTAAGTTTTCAAATTTTACTATTTTTGATTTACTAGATGAAATATCACAACTTTGAATCAATAAGCACAAACAGCTAATACAAAGTAATAGTAATAGGTTTTTCTTTTTCATATTTTTTATTCCTTTCTCTTTTTTATATATAAAATATTATTTATATATACACCCTCATTATATAACATTCTATCAAAAAAAAACGCTTTCTTTTTTATTTTTTAGTTAACTATATGACAAAAAGTGTACACATAAAGTGATGTGTACACTCTTATTATGTTAATAAAGGATAGTGATGTAGAAAAGGTAGGAGACTATCCTTGTTAGAAAAAGTTATTTTCCTATTAATCTTTTAGATACATATCCATTGGATATGTTAAGTATTCAACTGGTTTTAATTCATCAGCTGTAACATAACCAGGTTCAGCCATTAATAATGAAGGAATTCTATTAACGATTGTTGCACAAGTATGTTCAACGGTTGCAGGTTTTTCAACTTTAAATTTAACGTTAGGTTCACCAGTAATTTCCCAATCACACATATCGCCTTCATCAGGTCCATATACTTTACCAATTGTTTCTTCTTCAATGGTAATTCCTTGTAATGTTTCAATGGTAACAACTGATGACATACCTAAGCAATGACCTGCTTTAATAGTTTTTTGAAGGGTTTCACTATATGTATCTTCTTTTGCAAGATATGGCACATTCTTTTGGCTAATACTCTTAATTGTTAAACCAAGTTTATTGGCAATTGCTTCACTTGCATTCCATGCATATGATGCGGCAAACTCAGTTGGATGAGCAATTTGTTGTTCAAATTCTTCAGCTGTTAAATCGCAGCCATGAGCTTTTGCAAGGGCAAGTCCATATTCATCAACATTGTAACTATATGCACCTTTAATCTTGGTAATAGTATGGCAGCCACCACATACTAGTGCGACCATATTAATCCAGAAGATATCTTGCATACCAGAGCCTGTTACAGTACATCCAGTTTCTTTGGCAAGTAAATCAAGTTTGTTGGTTAATTCAGCAGATGTAGTCCAAGGATAAATTGCTTCTTCACATGTAGTAATTACATTAATTCCTCTTTCTACACATTCTTCAACATGTTTATATATATCAGGTATAAAACTAAATAGTGTTACAATTGCAACATCAGCATCACAGCTATCTAAAACTTTGGCAGCATCATTACTGATAGTAACACCAAGTTTCATTCCAAGTTCAGCATAGTCACCAACATCCATGCCTACGATACTTGGATTAACGTCGATTGCTCCAACAATTTCAGCACCTTTTTCATGTAGATAACGTAAAATGTATTTTGACATTTTACCACATCCATATTGTACAACTTTAATTTTTCTCATTTTTTATATCCTCCTCTTATTTTCTTTTTTAGATATTTTTACCATATCTAACAATATTATACAATGAATTTTAAAAATAAGCAATATTTTTTAAAAAACCATTAATACTATTTTTTAATACATATATATACTTATTGATATAAGAATATCTTGGTAATTTATGTTAAGTACTAGATTTTTATTTCATTTTAATGTATAATAATAAATATAAGAAATAGAAAGGAAGAGAAAAATGAAAAGAATTAAATTGAAAAATTTAAGTATTAGAGTATTGTTTATTTTCTTTATAACAATTATGACTATTGGTATTTTTACTAGTTGTAAGAAAGATGAAGAAAAAATCAGTCCTAAAACAATTAACTTTACGATTGAAAATACTTATATAAGTATTGGTCAATCTAAAAAAGTTAGTTTTAGTGTTGAACCTAACAATGCTGAAAAAAGTTTTACTTGGACAAGTAGTGATGAAACTATCGCTACAATTGATAGTCAAGGCACCATGAAGGGTGTAAAAGAAGGAAAAGTTACAATTGATGCTACTTCAACTGTTGATACTAGTGTTAAAGGTTCATTTGAATTAACTGTATACACTGTACCTACCGAAGTAAAATGTCGTAACCAAACAACTGAATTATTTTTAGGCAGTCAAACTGTATTTAAATTAATTTATTCACCTGTTGAAACTAACCCTTATACAACTTGGACATCTTCTAATCCTAATGTACTTACCATTGATAATCAAGGAACTGTAACACCTGTTTCTGTAGGTATCGCAACAATAAAAGGTGTATCAGAGGGTAATCCTAATTTAGTATTTGAAAGAGAAATTACAGTTTTACAACCAGCTGAAAGTATTGAAACAAATTTTTCTAAGTCTTCTGCATATATTGATGAAACAATTAAAATTGATTACAAGATTTTACCATCTAGTGTTTCTCAAGCAGTAAGTTGGGAGACAAGTGATGAAAGTATTGCAACAGTTGATGAATTTGGTGTTGTAACTATTCATGACCGTGGTGAGTTTGTTATTACAGTTAGGTCAAAGATTACTCCTAGTGTTTATGAAAAACTTAAATTTACTGGTTTACATGCTTTATTAGATGAAGAAGATAGTGATGTAAAATACATTTTATGTGCTCCAGGCACTGTTGCTTCTACAATGATTAGCATTAATTATCATGCTAAAAATACCAAAACTTCAATTGAATATACATTAGCATCAGATTCTGAATTTAAGAATTTAACTACTGTTTATCCAAATGGTGTATATTTTGAAGAATTATCTGAAGAACTTTCTGTACCATTTGAGGCCCGTAATGTTTATAGTGCCGAAATTACTGGTCTTAAACCTAATACCGCATATATATATCGTATTAATAAGGGTGATGGAACTTATAGTGAAACTTATAACTTTACTACCGCAAGCGATAAGGGTGATAACTTTAGTTTTGTTTGGTTAACTGATAATCATTACAATACCATTTATTCAGGTGCAGAAACTAGTGAATATACAATTCATGAAGCCATGAAAAAACGTGATGGAAAAATTGGTTTTGTTTTAGACACTGGTGATATGATTGATACTGGTGGTAACTCAGCTATTTGGGAATTAATGTTTGAACAACGTAAAACTTTACTTGAACTTCCAATGGTATCAACAACAGGTAACCATGAACTTTATATTAGTGGTACTGGACAATGGGACAATAGATTCCATGCGGCATACAATGCTTTACCTAAAAATGGAGTTGAGAAAAAAGTAGGTTCAAGTTGTTACTTCTATTACAATGATGTATTATTTATTATATTTGAAGATGTTTCAGCTTCAAGTTATGATTTACAATTTGAATGGATGGAAAATTTATTAAGAGATGCCCGTGAAAATAATCGTGCTAAAATGGTCATCGCCGCATGTCATGCCCCTATTCAATCTGAAGATCCATCTAACTCAAAGAATGACCGTGATACAAAAATTATGACATTATTTGAAAAATACGCAGTTGACCTAGTTCTTACTGGACATTATCATGCGGATATTGAATCAAAGGACTATTGGCAAGGTAAACGTGGCGATAATCCACTTCTTGGTGTTAACTATTTGCTTGGTGCACCAGCAGGAGCTAAAGGTGCATCTGATCAAGATCCTGAAGCCTTAAAATCTTTCGCAAAAGGTTATATTGTTGATGTTGATGGCATTACTATTACCGTTACTCAAATAGATGCAAATGGTAATGAACTTGTTAAAAGAACATATACAAGTAAAAAGTATGAAGAAGTAAGTGATGCAGCTAAAAAGGTAACAAAAGATGAAATTGTTGATTCCATAAAATATACCCTTGACACTTCCACTTCAACAATTAACTTTACTTGGTCAAATCTTGCTTATAATTCAGTTGATAAAATAATATTTAAAGAAACAAATCGTAACACCGATTCAACTGAAATATATATTATCAATTCTGCCTATACATCAACATCACTTTCTAATGTATTAAATTATTATGATAGTAACTATGAAGCTACAATTTATTTTAGTGACGGAACAACAAGAACAAAGAATTTTGAAATAAAACGTGGTATTGACCTTGGACTTGATGTTTATGGTAGTGCTGATGATATGACAATTGAATTTAGAAATGAAGCTCCAAGTGCCATTCGAAATGTAATTGATAAATTAGAACTATATATTGATGGTAAAAAAATTGATAGTGTTGATTATGTAACTAACTCTGTAGTAATTAAAACACACAAGATTACCGGATTAAAATCAGGTACTACATATAATTTAGTTGTAAAAGCAATAAATACAAATGGAGTTGTAATGTTTACTAACTCTACTACATTTACCGTAGCATAAATTAAAACCCTATTCAAGATTTAGAACTTGAGTAGGGCTTTTTAATTTTACATAAAAAATTATAGTTATTACCTTTAAGTAAATAATTCTCATAAAATATAATACTAGCATTATGTTCATCCTTATTAAGTGTTTTTAAATGTTTAATAATTCTCTTCTTTTTTACTTTAGGTATTACCATAATGATTTTACCACAATCATTAAGTTTAAATCTAAAACCTAAATATGTGAATCCTTCTTTTAATTTATATATTCTAGTTTTTGTTTTATTGAGTTCTAATCCAATTTTAAAACATTCTGTTTTTAATTCATTAAGTAATTGTTTTAATTTATCTTTATCATCACAAATAATAATACCATCATCCATATATCTAGAATAATATTTAATTTTATATTTTTCTTTAATTATTCTATCTATTTTATCTAAATAATATAAAGCAAAACATTGACTTGTTTGATTTCCAATAGGCAGTCCTGAATTATCATAATCACTATATGAATCAATAATATCAAACAATAACTTTTTCATTTCTTCATCTTCAATAATTACATTAAGTTTATTTTTTAGTACATCATGTTTGATGGATTCAAAATAATGATGAATATCAAATTGTAATACATAACCTTCTTTTTTATTTTTTTTATAATAATCAGTTAAAAACTTTCTAATTCTATTTCGACAAAAGTCAGTTCCTTTATTTATTCTGCATGCACCATTATCATATATCAAATGTCTTTCTAAAATATCCATTAAATAATTATCTACAATACAGTGTTGAACAACCCTATCACTATATGATAATGCTTCTATTTTTCTTTTTTTAGGTTCATATATCATAAAATGATTATAACTATTTACAGTGTATGTTCTAGTATCAAGTTTCTTTTTTAATTTCCATAAATTATTACCTAAATCAAGTTCAAACATTATTACATCCTTTTTATGTCTTTTAGATCTTCTTGCTTTCATATGTGCATCATATAAATTCTTAAAGCTAAATACTTTATCATATACATTCATAGTTATTAGTCCTTTCAAGAAAAAAACCATTTGGCTTAAAAAGCAATAGTTAGTAAAGTTACGTTACTAACACAAATGGTTATATTTAGTTAGATATAATATCATAACAAGGAGTAAAGTTCCTTTATCTTAAAACTCTAATGTCTTACTTAAAACACTAATCTGTACATCCATAGATTTATTCATCTACTAGTAAGATAAATCTGCCGAAACGCCGACGTTGTCGTTGTTGACCCAATTGTTGTTGATGTCGCCATTGTTGTTGACGTAGCGCGCGTTGTTGTCGTTGTTGTTGTTAGGAGAACGGAGCCAAAACGCACCCATAATTTTACAACCTTACCCCAATATATTATTAATTCTTCTTTTATCACTTAACATCCAATTATTAAGTAATTTCATACATGTATTTATCATCTCACTAATATTTTCATATTGCTTAAATAATATACATTTTTCTTTACATCCTAGATCACACAAATAATCAAGGAATTGAAACTTAACATATATATTATTTTGATACATTAATCTATTACTATTTCCTAAAGTTTCATTGTTAGCTTTATATAATAATTCGATAATATCAAATAATAAATTATGCATTCTGTTAACATATGTATAACGATACTTTTTAGGACTTTTCTCACTAATTGTCATTATATATTCTGTTAATCTTTTTGTTTCTGTTATTACTTTTAATTCTGATACATTCTTTTTCATAGTATTAC
>CAVJDT010000021.1:0-31453 GCA_963648435.1 Bacillota bacterium | reverse complement strand
TTCAACAAGAGAAAAACAATTAACAGACTACGCAAAAGCACTAGGATGCTATATGAATATAGGTACCGATTACTACAATAATGGATACTTTTGGCTCCGTTCTCCTGACGGCAGCACCGGCCGCTACGCGCGCTACGTCGACTGCTATGGCGACGTCAGCAACCATTGGGTCGACCTCGGCAACGTCGGCGTTTCGGCAGCCATTACTATCAGCCTTAGCTAATCAAGCACAAAGTGCAAATCCAGGCGCCTCTAATCAAGAGCGAAGCGCAAGAGGCGTCCCTTTTTGGTAATACTATGAAAAAGAATGTATCAAAATAATAAAACATAGCTTAAAACAAATCTTTTATAAAAGAGTTAGGAAACTAGCTCTTTTTTTCTTGTTTGAATAATCTAAAGGGGGGGGTAGTTTAGATGGTATATGAATAAATAGAAACAGTAAATAATACAATAAATAAGAGTTAAAAGCTTCCTTACTTAATTTACGAATATTTCCTATTTTATACTTAAGATATTATGTATGTTGAAATGAAATAAAAATAAAAATCAAAAAAAATAAGTAAAATCTACCTAAAGTAAGAATAATTACTTGCAAAAAAATAGAATTTTTGGTACAATAAGTAAGTAAAGTCATAAATAAAAGAGGTGAATTATTATGGATTTTAACCAAATTTTACTTTTTGCAGGTTTGGGATTGCTTGCATTAGTAATCTTATTCGCACTTTGGGGCTTTTTAGCAGGTCTAAAAAGAGAACTTAAGTGCACGGTTGTATTCCTAGTTCTACTTGTTTTAGCTTGGCTGGTATTCGGTAATTCGGGTATCCTGTTGAACATTAGTGGTGGAGTAGTATCACTTGTTCGGGGAATGCTGAATATGGAAGAATCAGCAGACGCTACTCTTTGGGAAACCATTGTTGAATATTTAAAATCAATGGAAGGCCTAAATTTAGCGCCATTACTAGTAGATGGAAAGGAAACTTACAACCTAATCTATAACATCTGCTCTGCCGTTGCAACTTTTGTTTCATTACTAGGTGCAACATTAGTGGTAGTAATAATTACTCCAATTATTAGATTAATCACACATATAATTGGCTTAATTATTAGAGGTGTTAAGAGAAGTAAAGCTAGAAAACGTGCAGCAGCTGGCATCACTGAAGCTGAAGTTAAAGAGGAAGTTGATGAAGAAGCACAAGATGCGGTACTAGTTTTACAAGGTGCAGAAAAATCTAATGATGCGGTTGTGACTCTTAGTGAAAATGAAATTTCACCTAAGAAGAAAACCAAGAAACGTATTTGGGGTGCTGTTGTTGGTGCTTTAAAATGTGTGTTCTTGCTAATCGTATTATTTGCACCAATTTCTGGTATTTACTCAATTTTGAAAAGTGCATCACCTGAAACAAGAGAATTAATCTCAGATCTTGTAGATGGTGGTGGAGAAGATCGAACAGTGTCATCTGAAACAGGTGTAACTGATGTGGTATTTGATCTTGTTGATGACTATGGAAAAAGCGGACTAGGAAAGTTTATAGAAGGATCATCTTACTTCTTTGGTAATTCTTTTAGTACTTTACTATTCGATTCAATGGCTAACATTCAAACTGAAAAACAATACATTAAACTTCGCGAAGAATTAATTGTATACATAAAAGCAGTTAATGAATTAAATGGCAACATTGAAGTTGGAACTTGGACTGATGAAGAAGTATCAAGAGCTCTTGATACATTAAAAGATTCTAAGTTACTTCCTGAAGTTATGCCTGTAGCTATTGAATATGCAAGTGAAATGGATTCCATTAAAACCGCATTACAAAACGCAAATCAAGAAGCTAATTTCTTGAAATTACGTGATATTGATTGGGACCGTGATATTGAAACAATCTTAGATGCGGTTAAGGAAGCATACAAACTTGACTTATTCCCATTAGAAGAATTAAATTACCTAACACTTGATGCGGATGTTCTTGCAAATACACTTGCAAAACTAGGTGAAACTGAATTCATCAACAAAGTCTTCCCAATCGTTATTAGAACTGCTGTCAAGCTTGATATGTTAAAAACATACATTGGCGAATATGACAAAGTACTAAACATTGATGATGTTGATTGGAAACAAGAATTAGTATCACTTGCTAAAATCTATGGAATATTCCAACAATACGGTTATACTGATTTAAGCGAAATCACAGAAGCCGAAATGAAAGATTTAGCAAAGCATATTGTTGTTGAAAAATTTGAATCAACAGTTAATATCCTAGACACACTAGTTGATATGTCACTATTTAGTAGAGTGATTATTCCTCTAGGACAACAAGGATTAGATGTATTCTTAGGTAGTGATGATAGTGAGTTTAAAGAATTCAATGATATTATTAATCTTACTTCAATTACTCAAGAAGAATGGAAAGCTGATTTTAAATCATTAGTAGAAATTGGCAAACTTGCTATTTCTCAATTAAACGCTTTAAGCCTTGATCCTAAAGAAATGGATTTAACATCACCTGCTTCAATAGAAGCACTTAAAGTAATAGTTGAAAAAATATTTACTTTAAACGTTTTAGGTGACGATCAAACTAAGAATGATTTATTATTAGCAGCTTTCAAGAAATTTGATTTATTTGATGAAAATGACTTATACTATTACGAATATGGCACAGAAAATCGTAAATCAATTCTTGACAATGTTAACTGGAATGATGTATATGAAAGTGGCAAATTAAATGTTGGTGAAATTCACACTATTCAAAATTTAATTGATTTAGTAGGTGAACTTGCAAAACTTGATTCTGTTGATGCTAAAAACTTTACAGCTGATATTGATGCATTACTAAATGATGAAGCAGCAGTTGATATTTTAGTAAGTGTACTTGAAGAATTAGTAGATTCAGAATTAACAATGCAATTATTAAATCCAGCAGTTAATAAATATGTACTTCCAATTACGGATGAATATGATGATGATAATCTAATTAAAGATATTATCAATACAATTGGTCCAGGTACAGCTGTTGAAGAAATAATCAAGATTGTACAAGCATTCAAGAGTGCTCAAAACTTAGGATTATTTAAGGTTTCAAGTGATGGTCTTTCAGCACTAGAATATCAAAAAGTTGATGATATTAAAAATATTATCAATACAATCTTTGATTCTAAATTATTTGAAGGATATGAAGGACGTATTATTCGTATCATTCTAAAAGCAACAAGCTTATTAGATGTTGAAAAAGGTTTATTAAATGATATTGATTACACAGGTGAACAAGAAATCTTAATTAGTTTTATTGATGAAATTACACCAATTTTAACTGATGAAGAATTCAAACTAATCGATCAAGAGGGAAATATAAATTTAGATCTTGACTACATTCTAGAACCTAATAATTTCAAACACATTATGAAGGGTCTAGAAATAATAATTGGTACTTATGAAATCAACGATGATGGTAGTTTCACAGAAAAAGGTGGTTCTAATTTAATCGTAACATTATTACCAAATATTTATGCTCGCTATGGAAAAGAACTAGTACCTTCAGACTTTACAGAACTAGTAGAACTTCTAGATATTGAAAATCTTACTGGCGAACAATTAGCAAAAGATATTAGACGTTTAGTATTTATCGCTGGTCAATTAGTAGAAATGGACATCCAAACATTAATTATTGGCGATTCAATTGTTTACACTGACAAACTACAAAATATATACAATATCATTGATGCTTTATTAGGCATTGAAATGATTAAATCAAAAGATGATGAAGTTTTCGCATGGGTTATTAATTATGCTGCTGGCAAATTACAAGATGTAATCAAACTAGACAAGGTTACTCCTGAACAATTTAAAGATATCAAGTGGCGTGAAGAAGGCGAAACTGCAAAAACTGTTATCAGTAATATCATTAAATTCTTAGAAGATAATGAATTAACTTCAACTGAAGAATTAATTGATTTTATTAAAAACGAAGATTACCTAGAATCATCATTTGTTACTGAAACAAATGCTAATGCGGTTATTGAAATTTTAAGAGGATTAGTTCAACTTAAGACTCTTGAATGTTTATCTCCAATCTTCTTCCAAGGAGTTGTTAATCAACTTGTTGAAGCAGAAACAATTGAAGATTTTTGGAATGGCAATATAACTGGTAGTCAATTAATGGAAGATATTAAATCAATTCTTACAATTGTAGAATTAGCAGTAAATCAACTTGACATAATTGAATTATGGAAAGATGAATTTGAAGGAAATATCAATCTTCCTGAAGCTACCCCAGTAAATGAAATAATTGATACTTTATTCAACATGAATCTAATCAAAGGTTATGAATCAGCCTTAGTTAAATTCGCAGTTGACAAAGTATTACCGGAAGATTTCATAATTGATATTAAATCAATTGATTTTAGTGAAATTACAGATTGGGATGTTGAATCTCAAATGATTCAAACAATCGTAACAAACGCTTTAACAGCTCTTAAAGATAGTGGATTTGTAACAATAAGAGATGTTCTAGACTTTGACATTAATGATACAGATGCTATCAAAGAACTTGCTACAAGCAAAAATTCAGTTAGTCTTGCTAATGTTGTAGAAGCATTATCTACTTCTCAATTAGTTGGTAAGATTTTAGATTTAGGATTTGACTATGCTTTAGATAAAGCAGGTGAAAGCCTAGAAATGAACTTAGAATTCTTAAAAGATTTAACAGATGTTGAATTAAGAGAAGATTTAAGTAAATTAAGCAACATTTTAAGAAGTGCTGCTAACCATAGTGAAGTTTATAATTTATTATATCCTGATACAACAGAATATGATGAAACAAATGTATCCGAAATTGTTGAAGTTGCAAAAGATGCTTTAACAGTTATTGGAGAATTAAACATCTTAAATAAACACGTAGAAGAATTATTATCAACTGGTGTTAATTATGCACTTGGTAAAGTAGAAGCATTAAGTGATTTATCAGTAACTGTTGAAGACTTCAAAAATGTTGATTTAAGTAGTGATATGGCTCATATGAATGCTGCTTTAGATTTAGCGTATGCAATTCTTAGCGATAATGAAGCTACAACAATTAAAACTGCATTTAACTTTAAAGATGAAGCTTTAGAAGATTTAACAATTTTAATCAGTGATAGTAACATTACTAATGTTGCAAACATCTTAAAGGAAGTAGCAGAAATTGGCATTGTTAGTGCTGTATTACCAATCGCCTTAGATTATGGTATTGATAAAGTAGTTGAAATGGGCTATGATATTTCATTCGTTAAGGATGTTGAATTAACAAGCGAACAACTAGCTAATGATATCATTCGCGTTGCAAACATTATTATTGACGCAGTTAACCTTCATGCAGTTGAAATTTACAACAATGATCAACCAATAAATGAAGGATTTGATGAAAAATATATAACTGATATAGTTGACCAACTATCACAAATTAATATTTTAAGTCAAGTTAAATCTGATTGGGCAGCCTTTGCTATTAACTTTGTACTTGATAAAGTAAATATCGGCTTTGAAGAAAGATATGTTGCAGCTGACTTTGACAACGTTAAATGGGGTGCAATCAAAGAAAATGCAAAAGTAGGCCTTGTAAATTTAGTAAAAGCAGTAGAAGAAGTATTATTCACAGATGGAATTTCAATTGATACAATAACTGATTTTATTAAAGAACAAAAATACTTAGAAAAAGGTGTAATTACTGAAGCAGCTATAGATTATGCTTCATTAGCATTAGCTAACATTCTAAGTATGGATATAATCAATGTAGTACTTCCTGATGCAATTAAGTTTGGCTTTGAAAAGATAGAAGAATTAGATATTGAAATCATTAAGAATGTTAAGATTGATAAAGAAAGCCTAACAATTGATACAGTAGATTTAAATATTAGTTCAAAAGATTTAGGCAACATAGTTGAAAAACTAGCAGATATCGCAGTTGCATTATACAACTTTGGAGCATTAGAATACTTAGATACAGAAGATATTGAAAATATTGATTTAACAATATTAGCAGATGCAATTCAAGCATTATCAGAAATCTCAGTATTTGAACGACAAGCTGGTGAATGGCTAGCACTAATTGCCAATGTGGTAACAGATATGTTTGATGTTGATTTGACATTTGAAGCAGCAGACTTTGGTGATGTAAATGTAGCACAATCAGTTGAAAAATTAACAGAAGTATTAAGTGGTTTAAATGAAGTATTAAAAGGCTTAGAATTAAGCAGTTTAGTAGAAACTCTTGATTTAGTTCAAAACTTTGATCAAGAAGAATTAATCACAAGAGCTAACATTAATGATGTAATCAATAACGCTATAGATGCAATTAAACCAATATTTGAAATTGAATATCTACAAGCAGTATTACCAAAAATAGCAAAATATAGTTATGAGTATGTTCCACTAGAATTCTATTTAGTATTCGTTGTTAAAGCAATAAATACAGAAGAATACACTGGAGAAATGATGGCAAACGATATCAATGGTATCCTTGACATAGTAAAGAATATTGTAGACTTAAATGCAATAGAAATTGCAAGAGAAATGTTAGAATATGATTACACACCAATCGCAAGTATTGATAGTAGTAGTCTAGAAGCAATCATTGATAAATTTGTAAAATTAAATATTGTTAAACAATTTAAAGCAGATATCATGGCATACGCAGTTAATACCGCATTAGACTATGCATCAATTGATTTAGGAAGAATATATGAAGCAAAAGACTTCGCAGGAATCAATTGGGAAGAAGATAAAGCAAGTGCAAAACAAGCCGCATCAAGTCTAGCAACAACCATTAACGAAGTATTAAGAAATGGTATTTCCGTGGAAAATGCTTTAGATATAATAGACAGTATTAAAGACAAAGATTACTCATTTGTAACAGAAAGTCTAATAAGAAATGCCTTAGCATTTGTACAACATGTCGTTGAAATGAATGGTATAGGAGTAGTACTTCCTGATGCAATTAAGTTTGGCTTTGAAAAGATAGAAGAATTAGATATTGAAATCATTAAGAATGTTAAGATTGATAAAGAAAGCCTAACAATTGATACAGTAGATTTAAATATTAGTTCAAAAGATTTAGGCAACATAGTTGAAAAACTAGCAGATATCGCAGTTGCATTATACAACTTTGGAGCATTAGAATACTTAGATACAGAAGATATTGAAAATATTGATTTAACAATATTAGCAGATGCAATTCAAGCATTATCAGAAATCTCAGTATTTGAACGACAAGCTGGTGAATGGCTAGCACTAATTGCCAATGTGGTAACAGATATGTTTGATGTTGATTTGACATTTGAAGCAGCAGACTTTGGTGATGTAAATGTAGCACAATCAGTTGAAAAATTAACAGAAGTATTAACAAAAGGCAATAATCTTATAGCTCAAGAAATTGATGGTACTCCATTAAATAGTCTTGTTAATATTATTGAAGTTGCTAAACAATATGCTTCTACACCATTAGATTTAACAACTTTAGACAACTTTAATGAACTTGCTAAAGCCGTTACTGCGATGGTTAGACCAATATTCGAAATTGAATATTTACAAGTAGTATTACCAAAAATAGTAAAATTTGGTATAGATTATGTTCCACTAGAATATTATCCTGTATTCATTGTGAAAGCACTTAATAGTGGAACACTTACAGGTGAAAAGATAACATCAGATATTATTACAATTTTTGATATTATCGATGAAGTAATTGATATGGATGCAAATGTCATCTATAACAAAGTAATGGATAAAGATTACGACTTTGAACTTAAATTAGAAAAAGTTGTAAATATTATTAGTAAAATTGAAACATTAAATGTTTTAACAATTAGCTATAAAGATTGGGCTACAATCGCATTTAATGTTGTAGCTAACATCTTGAAAGCTGATGATGAAATTAGTGTGGATGATTTTGCATATATGACTGATGATATGTGGAGTGCTGATTTTGAAGCTCTAAGAGAAATCATTAGAAATATTGATAGCTTAATTAAAGACAATAATTTTGATACTGTTCAAAATATTCTTGATTTTATTACTGATAAAGAATATTTAGAAAACCCTGCTCAATATATTCATTCTGATAATGCATATGCAATTATTGACATCATTGAAAAAGTGTTTGGTTTCAATGTTCTTGATCCAATCTTAACAAAGGTTGCTTCATATGCTTTAAATACATATGTTATTGGAAAGACTGATTTACCTGATGTTGAATTCATAGAAGATGCAATTCAACGTGAAAAATATGTCGGTAAAGACATGAAAGAAGACATTCAATTACTATTAGGCGTATTAAGAAATGTAGTTGCCTTTGGTGCTCTTGATTATTACTGTTACAATAGTATTGAAGAAATTAATCTAGAACTTATTGCGGAAGCAGTAGAAAGTCTAGAAAACTTAAAAGTTTATGCTATATCTAAAGAACAATGTCTAACAGTTATCATAAACGAAGTATATAAGATGTTAGATATAGATGAAGAAGTTGATTTAATTACAAGTTCACAAGCAGAAGGTCTATTCACTAATCTTGCGATAGTAATTAGAGATCTTGATGCAGTATTATATAATGCACACTTTGTTTCTACAGATGATATCGTAGACTTCATAAATGATAAAGAATATATGGATGGTGACTACTATGATGAACTTACATTAAATAGTATCGCTAAGACATTAACAGATTTAACAAACATTTCTTTATTAGAAGTAGTTTTACCTACATTAGCTGAATGGGGAATGCAACAAATAGATGTTGAAGGATTAGAATTCCTTGGCAATGCATTTGACAATAAGCTATTTAGTGGTGCAGAACTAGTATCTGATATTAGAACTGTTGTAAGCATTATTGAAAACTTAATTGATTTTGGTGTATCTGATGTTATTTTCAATATTAAACTTCAAACAATTAATTCTATTTATTTAGAAAATATTGTAGATGATATCTATAACTTAAATGTATACATGAAGCTTAAAGCTGATTGGTTAAGCTACGGCTTAGGCCTTGCACTAAAAGCAATTGATGTAGAAGTTAGTGCAGAAGATTTTGAAGGAATTTTAAGTGACCAAGAAGCATTTAAAGAAGTTATCAGAACCGCATGTAGTTTGGCTGAAAGCTTAGATATAAGATGTATAAGTGATGCTACTACATTTGTAAATGATGAAGCTTACTATGATAAAGAAACTTATAATGATACAAACCTTCAATATGTTCAAACTATATTAACGAAATTAGTAGGCACAAATATTGTAAAAGCTATTTTCCCACAACTAATTGATTATGCAATTGATATGGCAGCAGATAAAATGGACAAGGATATTTCATTCCTTAAGGATTCATATACAAATGCTGAACTTGCAGAAAATGATATCCCAACTTTAATCAATATGGCTAAATATGCTCTTGATTTTGGAGCTTTACAATTTGCAAAAGAACAAGATATAACTGATATTAATGTTGAATACATTAAGTCAATTATAGCTGAACTTGAAAACCTTAAATTATTCACATTATTTAGAGCTGAATGGTTAGCACTTGGCCTAAATTATGTAGCACCAATGATGGACTTTGAAGTAACAACTAGTGAATTTGCTTTATTTGCAAAAGAAGATTGGTTACATGATAACAAGTCACTTCAAGTTATAGTTGATGTAATTGGAGAAATCCTAGAAAATAATAACCTCACATCATATAAACAAATCTTAGATTATGTAAAAAATGATTTAAGAGATGAATTATTAACTGAAAAAATTATTAATAATACAAATATTGATTCAGTAGGCAAATTATTAACAAACGCCTTATCAATCAAAGTATTTGAAACATTATTCCCTAATATTCTAAGTTTTGGTATAACTAAAGCTGATGAATTAGGATATGATGTATCATTTGTAGATGGTATATTAACTTGTGAAATATTAAAGAATGATGTTGATAATTTAGTTACAATCGCAAAAGCCGCTCTTGACTTTGGCGCATTAGAAATCTACGATACTAAGACAATCAATGAGATTGATTTAAGTTATGTAGTAACAATTCTTGAACAATTAGATACATTAGAAACTTTAAATATTGCAAGAGCTGAATGGTTTGCACTTGGCATTAACAAAGCATTTGAAGTGCTTTCAATGGATGGTGTTGTAACCGTAGAAGAATTAAATACCCCTGCAATTGATAATGACATTCAAGTATTAATCCAAGTAGTTAAAGATGCAGACAAAGTATTAAATGATTTGAATCTTGAAACTTATGGTGACATTAAAGACTTTATCAATGATAAAAGATATACAAGCAAAGAATTAATTAACGATAAAGTATTAACTGATGTAGTTAATATGGTTGATGATTTAATTAATTTATCATTATTAAAAACTGTATTACCAATCGTTGGAGAATGGGGTCTTGACCAAGTAAAAATGGAAAAACTTGAATTCCTAAATGATGCGTTTACAAATAATATGTTTACCGGTGATGAATTAGTAGAAGATTTAAGAACAGTGGTACGAATTTTAAGAGATGCTGTAGCTTTTGGCGCTGCTAATATTATTACAGATGTTTCACTTCAAACTATTAAATCAAGCTACTTAGAAGATATCATTATGGCTGTTGAAGATCTAAATGTCTTCAATAAATTAAGAGCAGACTGGATGGGCTTTGGCTTTGGTATGCTATCAGAAATGATAGGAACTGAAATCACTGCATCTGACTTTGAAGGATTATCAGAAGCTAATTGGTTAGAAGATAATCAAACATTAAGAGAAGCAGTTAAAACAATCTGCGAATTAGTTGAAAAACTTAATATAAAACGCATAAAAGATGCTAAGAACTTTATAAGCAAACAAAGATACCTAGAATTAGAAGTAGTAAGTGATGAAAACTTAAATTTAGTAGAAAGCATTATGACTAAAGTATTAAGTACTTACATCGTTAAAGCCGTATATCCATACTTCTTAGAATTTGGAACAAGCAAACTAGATGAAATGAATTATGACATTACATTTATAAACGATGTATATACAAGTGACTTACTAGTAAAAGATATTTCTACACTTATAAGAATGGCTAAGAGTGCACGTGACTTTGGCGCACTTGAGTACCTAAAGAGAGGAGATATTTCCCCTATTGAATTAAGTTATGTAAGAGATATCGTAAGTGAACTTGAAAATCTTAACTTATTTACTATTGAAAGAGCTAATTGGGTAAGCTTTGGCTTAAATTATGTAACACCAATGATGAATTTCAATGTAAGTGCTGCTGATTTTGAAGATTTAACAGAAGCACAGTGGAAAGCTGACAATGTAACACTACAAAACATTGTAATGTCACTAGATCAACTTCTATATGAAATGCAATTTTCTTCATTCGATGAAGTTATGTGGTATATAGCATATATTTTATATCAAGATGAATATAATTTCACAGATGGTATGTTTGATGAATTAGGTGAAACCCTTGAACAAGCAGCTTCATTAAATGTATTGGAAGTTATCTTCCCTAGAATCCTATTATTTGCGATTGATAAAGCCGCAGAAATTAATTTAGACATTGAATTCTTAAATGGCAAAATGACATTAAGCCATGTAAAAGATGATGCTAAAGGCTTATTAGAAATGGCAAAAGCTGCATATAATTTTGGCGTAATTGATTCTATCAAATCGAAAGAATTACCTGAAACACTTAACTTAAATTATGTTGATACAGTATTAACTATCCTTGGCAAGTTAGCAACATTCAAGATTGATGAAGCTAAATGGACTGCAGCTGTAATTAATTGTGGTTTAACATATGCCAATATCGAAGAACGTGTTAGTGATACTGATTTTGCTAAAGTAAACTGGGAACTTGAAAACGAAACATTAAGAGAAGTTGTCGCAAATGTTCATCGTGTATTAGACCTAACTAATACAGTAGAAAGCGATAAGCTAACACAATTAATTAAGAATTTAACTAAAGGTCAAATTAATGATATTTTACTAGAAGTTTCTACTCTAGTACAAATTATTAATACAGCTAATTCAGCTGTAAAATCACAAATAGTTGAAGCATTAATTCCTATCTTTGCACAATATGGTATTGACAAAGTTGTAGATAAGGGTCATGACCTTCAATTCCTTCTAGATAATACTTCAGATGAAGAATTAGTAGAAGATGTACGTTCAATTCTTTCAGCCGCAAAAGATTTAGCAGAATTTAACGCTGCTAAGATTTGGTTAAAGAATGAAGCAATTGATTATGAAGAAATGTCACTAGTATATAGTGCAATCGCTAAATTAACAAGCCTAAATGTATTTGATGAACAAGGTAATAAAGTTATTGAATTTGTATGTAATCTTCTAGAAATTGATACAGCATTCCTTTCTGATGGTACTGTAACAATTAGTAAAGAAGGAGAACAAATTGTTAATATTATTAAAGAATTAGTAACTGTAGCTCAAGTTTATGATTTGAACACTATTAATGATTTCAAAGACATTATTGAGAATGTTAAAAATGATCCATGGACTAACATAAAAGTTAATTTTGATGAAATCTTAGTTGCGGCAGCAAACATTCTTGCGATAATATCAAAAGATGAACTTGTTAGCCTTGCAGGATTCACAGTGGCTGAAAAATATCTTGCATTTGATAAATATGAAGGATTAACAGATATTTATAATATTTATCCAGAATTTAAATATTTATCTGAAGATTTATTATCCATTTCCGAAGCACTAAAATATGCTTCAGTACTACATGTTGTTAAAGCAATGGATGGTGAAATTGATTATCCATTTGATAGTGATGAAATATCAAATATAATAGTACTTTTAACAAATTTACACTACTTCAATTTAGATGGTAGAATGTTACAAATTTTAGATAGATTAGATGCTATGTTCCCTACAATTGGTTTAGACCAAATTGATGGTAAGAATATAGATCTAGATAGTGATGGATTGTATTTAGCAAAGATTTATGAAACATTTAGAGAAGTTGCAACTCGTGCAGATTTCCCTATCAAGAATAAAGCTGATGTTAAAGATGGTATTAAATCAAATATTAAGTATTTCTTGACTAAATCAATTTTTGATAAAGAAATGGATATAGTAGATCTATACATGAAGACAACTATCTATAAAGAAACTGGACCACTTATTCTTCTTGTTCTTGTTCCATTACTTAAGAGTGTGGCACCTGATTATTGGAATGCTCTAGACTTAGATAATTATGGTATTAATAAGATTAATAATGATGTTTCTCTATACAAATCTATTTTCGAAACAATTATGAATAGAGATCCTAGAGCCATTGCTAATGGAACATTAGACTTTGCTGATTTAGATACAGATGTTAATGCTATTATTGATGACTTAATGAATCTTGAATTATTAGAAGGTCATATGAACGACCTAGTAGAATTACTATTACGTGATTTCGTTTATGGTAAAAAATTAGGTAATGTAACTATTGAATCTAATACATTCAATGTTGCTGATGTTGAATTTAAAGCTGATGCTTCAGTATTAAAAGCAATAGTTATCAAAGTATTTGAAGTAATGAAAGCTGAAAATATCAATTCATTACAAAACTTAAAATCATATGTTAAAGACTTTGACTATCGTCAAACAATTAAGAATGAAGAAGTATTGAAAGGCACAAGTGATATTATTGAGTTATTATCAACAATGACTCTTGTTCAATTCAATATTAAGCAAGTCTATATGACTTATGCTGTACCTCAATTAGAGGAACATAAATTATTAGAATATGTTGATTATCGCGATGCAACTAATGAAGAGATGATTGCTGATTTATCAGTTCTTGCTTCAATCATTAGAACTGCTGCTCCACTTGGTGTTGGTGAAATCCTTGATGGTGGCGATATCAATTATGACCAAGCAACGGAAGTACAAGCAATTTTAAGTCTAGTTAGTACTTTAAATTACTTCAAGTACAATGTTAATGCTTTAATTGAAAAATTAGGCACTAAAGTTGAAAGCGTCGTTGCATATGGTGCAAGTTATGATACTCTTGATATAGCTCATGACTTAGAATTATTAGGTCAAGCTTATGCGGCTATAGCAAAAGTTCTTGAAACAAATTTCGCATATCAAAATATTAATGGTCTTAAAGCGATGTATCTTGAAACAGTAGTTAATTTCGTTTATGAAAATGCTGCAGTTATTGCAAATGCAATTGACTATGTTGCTCAAATGAGTATTGCTCCTTACTTCTTACCAACAGTAGTTGAAAAGGGTATAGGCAAATTACAAGGCGTTTTCGCAAGTATACTTAACTGTGTAGATCCTTATAGCTTATCAATTTCTGAATTAGCTCATGATACAATTATTCTTGCTACATTATTACATAACGCGGTAGACACAAATATCTTTACATATTTAAGATATAAAGCTGCTGAAATACCTACATCAAGTTCAATCAATGGAATTATTCAAAATATTTATGACATGTATCTATTTGAAGGACATTATTCTGAAATGATCACTACACTACTTAATAAAGGCCAAGTTGATACAACTAATATTGATTTGAGTGCTGTTGATTATGATAATGAAATTGGTTATGTACAAGCAGTAATTACCGAAATCATTAGTATGATTAGTGAATATGGTATCAATCGTTATGAAGAAGTAAAACCTGAATTAGAATCATACAAGAAAGTTCTAGAAAATAAAGACAAAGATGGATTAACTACAAAAATTAAAAATGCATTAAATAAAGTTGATGTAGAACACTTTGTTAATATTGTTGAAATAATTGATAAATCTACAATTATTGATCAAATAGTTATTCCTCTATATGATTTAGTATTTGATAAGGCAATGCCTGAAAAGATTAAACAATACTTAGATATTACTGGTTATGAAACTAGTGATGTTGAAAGTGACACTCACTTACTAGCTCTTGGCTTACGTAGTTTATATGAATCAGGAATTCATAAAGAAGTCTTGAATAATGCTCATATAGGTAATGAATGTGTTCCATATTTACAAGATGCAGTAAGATACTTAGCACAATTAAGAATTCTTGATATGAAGAAACAAGATTTAGTTGGCTTAGTTGGTGAATTAATTAATAAAGACCTAAGTGATCTTGATGTAAGTTCTGTGGATCTTGTTTATGATGCTGATATTATTATCAACGTTATGGATGATATCTATAAAGCATATTCAGGCACTAATAGAGGTTATATCCAATTCTCTATGCTTGGGGATACTGAAACCATGACAGCAATAATTAACATTTTTGCGGCGTTATGTGACACTCAACTTGGTAGAATTGCAATTCCTTATGTGGCTCATAAATCAATCGCAAATGCTCCTGCATATACTGATTCATTTAAGAACCAAATCCTTTCACTATGTGATGATACAGTAGAAGCTCTATATGCATTAATTGACATGGGTGCATTCTCTAATAATGGTATTGACTTTACCGAAAAAGCCAAAACTGACCGTGTATTTAATGTTGTATACCGTAACTTCACATTAGGTGATTATCAAAAATATTTCGATGCATTTGTTAATAATATTTATGAATATGGTGTAATTCCACTAAATCATAAAGACTTATCAAATGAAAATGAAATAAATGCAATTAAGAATATTGTAAGTTCTGTTAACTCATTTATTAGTAAATATCAATCACAATTTAGCAACTTTAATTCTTCATTGCTTAAAGATGCAGAATTTGAACAAGATGTAATTGGATTATTTAATAATTTATTACAATCTGAAATTGTTGCTCAAGTATTTATGAGTTTAATGAATGGTACATCTAAGATTTTAACAAGTGGATGTGGCAGAATTGCTTTATTCGAAAATATGTCAAATAGTGAATTTATTGATGAAGTACTTCCTGAAGTATTTGACATTGCTGGTGCTGCGTTAGATTTATATGATACAACGACTAAAGAATTCAACTATAAGAACACAACTGCGATTAGCGATCTTGTTCATGCTCTAGTTGATAGTAAGATTTTAGAAGGTCGTATCGATAAATTATTAGCTGCAGGTCTAAAGACAGGTCTTAAATTTGATATTGAAGAACAAGACTTAATTGATGCTAACATTGATTATCAATTAGAAGCAGATTACATTGAAAAATGCTTAGAAAAGATGAATGCACAATTACAAGTAGTTGACTTCACTAATAAAGATTCTATAATGTCTCAAGACTTCTTATCAGCTGTTGCTGATGCTGGTCGTGAATTAGTAGATTCTAAATTATTAAAAGTAATTATTAAACCATTATTAAATAAAGGTATTACACAAATTAGTTCAACTAATAATACATTTGACTTTATGCTTGATGCATTAAATTCTGAATCATATACTAATGATCAAGCAATGGAAGATTACGTAAAACTTCTTAACATAATTGATGAAGCTGCCGCAATCAACCTATTAAATTCAATTGATTATAAGAAATTAGATGGACACATTGGAACATTACTAGATAACTTATTCTCATTAAATGCTATTGAAGGCAATGAAGAAAAAGTTGTAAAAGTAATTCTAGATAAGTTAACAATAGTCGATAGTTCTAAAGTTGATTTAACTAAAGTAACTGATTGGACTCAAGAATTTGATGCATTTACACGTGCAGTTGAAAAACTTGCAGTTGTTCTTGCAAATGATAAGATTGACCCTAACAACTTAAATGCTATCGATATGGATACATTAAAAGATCCAGTTGTTAAGTCTGAATTAGTAGAATTTGCTGAAAAAGCTGAAGCATCATATATCGTTGGTGTTATGTTTAGAGGTATCTTTAAAGATATCATTGAATCAGTAGATAAAGAAAGTAAATCATTTGGTTATATTACTGATGCTCTAGATGATGATACTTATACTGATAAACAAGTACTTCAAGACTTTAGAGTTCTTCTTGATTGTATTGATGTTGCTGATGAAATTGGATTCTTCTCAACAACTATTAAGTATGAAAAACTAGAAGGTAATATCGTTACATTATTAAATAACCTATTCAGTATGAATGTAGTAGATGGTCGTGAAGAACAAGTTATGAGATCAATTTTAGATAAGTTAACATTTGTTGATACTGCTTCAATTGATTTAACTAAAGTAACGGACTGGACAAAAGAATTTAACGATTTCACCCTTGCAGTTGATAAACTTTCAGCAGTTCTTGCTGACCCTAACATTGATCCTGATAACTTAAAAGCTATTAGCATTGATACTATGAAGATAGAATCAGTTAACACTAAGTTAGATACTTTTGCAGAAACAGCAGAAAATTCATTTGTTGTAAGTGCGATGTTTAGAATTTTATTTAAAGATATCATTACAACAGTAGATAAAGATGCAAATATCTTTGAATTCGTTACTACTGCTCTAGAAGATGAAAGCAAATACACTAATGTAGAAGTACTTGAAGACTTTAGAATTCTTCTAAAGAGTATTGATAAAGCTGATGCAATAGGCATTCTTAGTGGAAGCTCATTAAATTACAAAGCATTATCTGGCAATATTGGTGAATTATTAACTAATATCTTCAGCATGAATGCAACAGAAGGTAATGAAGAAAAAGTAATGAATGCAATTCTTGGTAAATTAACATTCATTGATACAACTTCAATTGATTTAAGTACTGTTACAGATTGGGATGCTGAATTTACAGGATTTGCAAATGCTATGGAAACTTTAGCAACCGTTGTTAAAGATGGTAAAGTTGATCCTGATGAGTTAGATTCTATTTCAATGGAAACATTAAATGATGCAACTGTTAAAGAAAACTTAAAAGCATTCTCAACCGCTTCTGAAGATTCAGTAGCTGCTGGTGGAATCTTAAGAGAAATCTTCTCTAAAGTTATTACATCAGTAGATGACAAAGCTAAAGTATTTGGATTTGTTACTGATGCTCTTAATTCTAGTGCATATACAAATGCTCAAGTAGCTAATGACTTTAATACATTAATTGATAGTATTGATTATGCTAATAATGTTGGAATTTTAAGTGATGAAGGTAAATTCGAATACACTGAATTGTCTGGAAATATTAAACCATTATTAGAAAATATCTTTAGTATGGAAGCAGTAACTGGTCGTGAAGAAATGACAATGCAAGCTATTCTTAATAAGTTAACATTCGTTGATGCAGATTCAATTGACTTAGAAGGTGTTACAGATTGGGATGCTGAATTTAGTGTCTTCACTGCTGCTATTGATTCACTTGCTGTAGTAGCTAAGAATGAAAAAGTAAATCCTGATGATTTAAGCAATATTGAAATTTCTGAATTAAAAACTGAAAAAGATCACTTAATTAAATTTGCAGAAACATCAGCTGAATCATATGTAGCTAGTCAAATGTTTAGAGAAATCTACGCTGATATTATTACTTCAGTAAATGATAAAGCTAAGATTTTTGGATTCGTTATTGATGCCCTTGATTCTGATGATTATACAACTAAATTAATTGTAGAAGACTTTAAGACTCTTCTTGGCTGTATTGACACTGCCGAAGAACTTGGCTTCTTTGCAGATAAACTTGAATATAAACAACTATCTGGTAAGATTGGTGAATTATTAGAAGTAATCTTTGAAATGAATGCCGCAAAAGGCCGTGAAGAAACAACAATGAAAGCAATTCTTGGCAAGTTATCATTTATTGAAGGTGCTGATGAAATCGATTTAACTAAGGTAACTAATTGGACAGATGAGCTTACATCATTCTATGAAATGATTGAATCTCTTGCTTCAGTTCTAAAGGTTGATGCATTCAATGTCGAAGATGTAACACAAGCTACACTTGAAGATAATGATGTTCAAAAAGCCTTTACTGCGTATGTAGGTGTAGCATCTAATGCTTATATTGGTCAAGAATTATTCAAGTTATTATATAAACAAAAGATTTACAATAACTTAAGTACTGACCAACAAAAAGCTGTAGACTTTAGCACAATTGAACCTACTAAGTGGGAAAAGGAAATGGAAGAAATCTTCGAACTATATAACATTATCGGTCCTGAAGCCCTAGATGCAAGTAAGATTGCCACAAGCGATGTATTAACAGTTTATGATATCTTATTTGGATTAAACGGTAAAGATGGTATTGAAGGAATTAAGAGCGATAAGATTAATTGGTTAGATAATTTCGTTCAATATGTTCCAAGTGCCGGCGATGGTTCATTTAAAGTAAGTACGGCAGATGTTAACTCGACAAATATTGACGATGAAATTACAAATGTTCGTGCAATCCTAGTTGAGCTTGCTACTTACATTGATGCTCCTGAAACAACTCCTATTACTGATGTTAAATATAGTAAGATTATTGGTTCAAAAGATTACAATGAACTTGGTCATACATTAATTACTTTAGGTAACTCATTAGTTATGAGAAATGTATTATTAGGTATGATTGGTGATAGTATTAATAATAACTCTGATACTAGTGCGTTATTTAACTTAAGTAAACTTCAATCTACTGAGTTTAAAGCTCAATATGATAACAAGAAGTATGATGCAACATTCTGGGATGATGATGAATACATGGTTCTTGCAATGTTAATAGCTAGTTCTAATGCATTTAATATTAAGGAAAATAATGATATCGCTGTAATGGATTTAGGTATAACTTATCCTGATGTTAAGTCTTACAAGAATGTTCGTGGCGGTAGCACTGCTACTGAAGCTGTTGACTTCCCATCACAAGAAAATGGCAGCGAAAAAGTTGGATTACGTCAATTCTTACAACTAATGCATATTAGTAAAGTATTTGACATTGATGGCTTCGCTGGTGAACATGGTATTATCTCTGAAGTATTTGCTCAAAAAGGTATTAAGACTCCTGCTCGCTCATTTGGTGAAGTAACTGATTGGGATGCAGAAATCATAGACTTGACAAATGCTCTTGCTTTATTAAGAGAAAAGAACTTACTTGCGGAAAGTGCTGATATATCTGAAGCGATGAATGGCATGGAAGAAGACGATTTACGTCAATTCTTGAATGCTCTAATTGCGTCTGATATTATTAGACCTACTGTTGCAGGTTACATCTACGATGCAATTATTACTTCATTTACAGAAGTCCTTGTAAGTAAAGGTACGGCTGAAGGCGATGCAAAACAAATTGCAACCGAAGCTATCAAAAATAATTATCCTTGGTTAGATGAACAAGCTGGTAACACAGTGACTGTTGCAACTGAAGCTGAATACATAAAACAAGTTGAAAATATGGTTAAGTTTGTTAAAAACCCAGAAGCGTTATTAAGATAATGCATAAAAAAGAAAATGAAGATCAAGGAAACTTGGTCTTCTTTTCGTATAAAAAAACATGCAAAACAATAAAAAATTGATAAACTTAAACTAACAAATTATAACCTAAGAAAAAGCTTAAATCCTTTAGAAATAAAAGATATTATAAACTTGATAAAAATAAGAAAACTTAATAGAAACTAACCAATCATAAATATTGATTATATAAAACTATATTAAAAGATATAGAGATATTGCTAGTGATAATTTATCAAAAGAAGAACACTCACTTTGTTCTAATTATCAATTTTTACAGTTATGCATTTTAATTGCAAATTTAGTTACTTTATAGTATAATATATATGAAAATAATTACTTACTATGGACGAAATAGATCCATGGCGGAAGGAGAAAAAAATGCGTAAAGGAATACATCCAGAATACCACAAAGTTAAAGTGGTTTGTGTATCATGTGGAAATGAATTCGAATCTGGCTCTACACTAAAAGAAGTTCGTGTTGATACATGTTCAAAATGTCATCCATTCTATACAGGTGAACAAAAGTTTGTTCAAGCTGCTGGTAGAATTGACCGTTTCAACAAGAGAGCTAGTCAAGCAGTTAAAAAAGATAAATAAATTGACTGTAAACCATGGGCGGCACCAATTACTTGGTGTCGTTTATTTACTTTATAAGACTATTTTTAGGAGTACATATGCTAATAACATTTAATAACGTTTCATTACAATATACTGATAAAAGAATCCTTGATAATGTTAGCTTCACAATTAATGATAATACCAAACTAGGCATAATAGGGATGAATGGTGCCGGTAAGAGTAGTGTTTTAAAATTAATTGTGGGGGAACTTGAACCATCAAGTGGGGTTATATACCGTAAAAATGATTTAAAAATGGGCTACTTATCACAAGAAATTACATTGTATGATGATAAGACAATTTTTGAAGAAACTAAAAGATTAAGTAAGAATGAAAATGATTATGAAATAGCTAGTATTTTAAATAAACTAGGACTAATAAATCATGATAAACAAGTAGGACAATTATCGGGTGGTGAACGCAAGAGATTACAACTTGCAAGTGTTCTAATTAGTAAAACTGATATGCTTATATTAGATGAACCTACTAATCATTTAGACATTGCTATGATTGCATGGCTTGAAAGATATTTAATAAAATATAATAAAGCAATTATTCTAGTAACTCATGATCGTTATTTTCTTGAAAGAATTACAACTCAAATTATGGAAATTGAAAATGGTAAAGTATATTTGTATGATGCTAGTTATGCGGGGTTTTTAGCCTTAAAAGCAGAAAGAATGGAATATTTAAAGGCAAATGAAAGAAAACTATCATCAATTTTAAAGAAGGAAGCAAAATGGATGGCAATGAATCCTCAAGCTCGTTCAACAAAAAGCAAAGAACGAATTGAACGTTTCTATAATAATGAAGATACTTTAAAAGATATTAAAACCTTAGTTAAAGCCTCAACTAAAGAAATGGAATTTTCATCAAAAAAATCTAGAATAGGTAAAAAAACAATTATTCTTGATAACATTGATTTAATAATTGATGACAAAACCCTCATTAAAAACTTTAGTTATATTGTTAATAAATATGATCGAGTGGGAATTGTTGGAAATAATGGATGTGGTAAAACTACCTTATTTAATTCAATTATAAGCCCAAAAGAGGCTCAAATAGACAAGATTATCATCGGAGAGACTATAAATATAGGATACTTCAAGCAAACTGATAAAATTATGGATTCTAATATCAAAGTTATCGATTATTTAAAAGAATATGGTGAATACATTGATACTAAAGCTGGTAAAATAAGTGCATCACAACTTTTAGAAAATTACTTTTTTACCCCAACCATGCAACAAATGCCAGTATCTAGATTGTCAGGTGGAGAAAAAAGAAGACTAAGTTTATTGAAAGTTTTAATAACTAACCCTAATGTTTTGTTTCTTGATGAACCAACTAATGATTTAGATATTTATACAATTGAAATATTAGAAGATTATCTAGAAGAGTTTAGTGGTGCCGTACTTGTGGTATCACATGATCGTTATTTTTTAGATAAAGTTTGTGACCACTTACTCATTTTTGATAATCAAAAAATTAAAGAATATATGTTTAGTATTACAGAATACCTAGAATCAAACAATTTTGAACTTACAAAACAAGAAGAAAAGGTTAAACAAGTAGTAAAAAAAGATATTCCCCATTTCACATCTCAAGAAAAAAAAGAATATGACCACATTGAAGAAGTAATTTCTAATCTTGAAAATGATATATCAGAAATAGAAAATCAACTTCAAACAATAGATACAGATTATGAATTAATAATTAAGTTAAATAATCAAAAACAAGACCTAGAAAAAAAACTAGAAGAAAAAATAAATAGATGGGAATAT
The DNA here is from genome assembly GCA_963648435.1 of Bacillota bacterium. Taxonomy (GTDB): domain Bacteria; phylum Bacillota_I; class Bacilli_A; order ML615J-28; family CAG-313; genus UMGS75. The sequence continues at coordinate 8,791 of CAVJDT010000021.1, read as the reverse complement.
TTAGAAGAAATTAACCAAAAAATAATATTATATAAGGAGAATAAAAATTATGAACAATAAAGAATCCCTTTTAAAAGAATTTGCTCACCTCGCAGTTGAAGTTGGAGTTAATATACAACCTGGACAACTTTTAGTTGTAAATGCACCAATTGTGGCAAAAGACTTAGTAGAAATGATTACTAAACGTGCATATGAAGTTGGAGCAGGCCGGGTTATGATTAATTGGCAAGATGATTTTTCAACAAAATTATTCTATGAATATGCAACGGAAGAACGCTTAACGGAAGTTCCAGAGTTTATGATAGAAAAATTAAAATATATAGTTGATGAAAAAGGAGCAGTAATATCTATTACTTCACCTAATCCTGAAATGTTTAAAGATGTGGACCCTAAAAAAATTGCTCTTGCTTCTAATGCTAGTGCTCCTAAATATAAATTTTATAGTGAACATATGATGGCAAGTAAATCACAATGGTCTATAATTGCTTACCCCAATGAAGCATGGGCTCATAAAGTATTTCCTGAATTAAATAAAGATGAAGCAGTAGAAAAATTATTAGAAGCAATACTTTATACGTCAAGAGTAGATGCAAATAGTGATGCGGTGGAAAATTGGAAAAAACACATGCATAATTTAGATATTCATAATCAACTATTAAATAACTATAACTTTAAATCACTACACTTTAAAAATAGTTTAGGAACAAACCTTGATATAGGGCTTGTAGAAAATCATATTTGGGCAGGTGGTGGTGAGTTATCTGGTGATGGAATCTTTTTTGTTCCTAATATTCCAACTGAAGAAAATTTCACAATGCCTCACAATCAAAAAATTAATGGTACAGTTGTCAGTACGAAACCCCTTAACGTTCGTGGTAAAGTGATTCCTGAATTTAAATTAACCTTTAAAGATGGTAAAGTCATCGACTTTGAAGCAAAAGAAGAATACGAAACCCTAAAGACATTACTTGAAACTGATGAAGGTAGTAAAAGCTTAGGGGAAGTTGCTTTAGTTAGTTATGATTCACCGATTTCTAATTTAAACATCTTATTTTATAATACTTTATTTGATGAAAATGCATCTTGTCATTTAGCACTAGGAAATGCATACTCAATGAATATTAAGGGCGGAACAAATATGACCGAAGAAGAATTAAAGAAATTTGGATATAATGTTTCTAATATTCATGTTGATTTTATGTTTGGTAGTAGCGATATGGAAATTATAGGTACTACCCATACTGGTGAAAAAGTAACAATATTTAGAAAGGGTAATTTTGTTATATAATATGGAAAAAAGATTTATCGAATTTTTAAACAAATCACATACAACATATCAAGCTGTAGCGGAAGCTAAAAAAATACTACTAGATAATAATTTCATTGAATTAGATTTGATTAATCCATGGAATTTAAAAAAAGGACAAAACTACTTTGTCATAAAAAATGATGCAAGTATTATTGCCTTTAAACTTGGTAGCACTTTAAATAGTCCAAGCATTCAAATTGTTGCTTCCCATAATGATAGTCCAATGTTAAAAATTAAACCCAATGGCGTAATTTATCAAAATGGATATACCAAACTTAACACTGAGATTTATGGAGGTGCCATTTACTCTACTTTTATGGATCGCCCTCTTGGAATCGCAGGAAGAGTTATAATAAAAGAAGACGAAAAAATAGTAAGTAAAAATATAACATTAGATACAACTGTTATTATCCCTAATCTTGCCATTCACCTAAATCGAGAAATCAACACTAATCACACAATTAATGCTCAAACTGATATGTTAGCAATATTATCATTAGGTGAAACTACAATTAATGAATTAATTGAAAAAAAATTAGGTAAGGTAGAAGTCCTTGATTATGACTTGTTCTTATATAATAAGGAAGAAGCACGAATCATTGGCTATAATAATGAGTTCATATTAGGACCTCGTCTTGATAATTTAGAATGCTATTACACATCATTAGAAGCTTTAATTGAAGGAAACAATTCTGAAAACATTAATATTTGGGCAGGCTTTAACAATGAAGAAGTTGGCAGTGGTTCTAATAATGGAGCTTTTTCTACCTTCTTGATGGATACAATTAATAAAATTTTAGCAGAATTAAAATTAGATGATAACCGCTTGGAAATATTTAATAGGTCAATGACAATATCTGCGGATAACGCTCATGCTATTCATCCTAATCATCCTGAAAAATCAGATCCAACTAATTATGTAAAACTTAATAAAGGAATTGTCATTAAATATAATTCTAACTTAAGTTATACTAGTGATGCCCTTAGTGCAGGTATTTTTAAGAGCATTTGTAATAAAGAAAATGTACCTTATCAAGTATATACAAATCGTTCTGATTTACGTGGCGGTGGTACTCTTGGAAGCATTCTTCTCCACTCTTTTAGTGTAACTTCAGTGGACATTGGCTTAGCTCAACTTGCTATGCATTCAGCCTATGAAACAGCAGGAACAAAGGATTTAGAAATGATGAAAAAAGTATTAAAATCATTCTATTCTCATCATCTAAATTATCAAAATACCCAGGCTTTAACTATTAAGTAGTTAAATAAAAATTTCCTATATAAAATAAAAAAATAACAAGTACAAAATACTTGTTATTTAATTTTGGAGATAGATTAGGATAGAAATTACACTAGCTAGTGCACTCCAAATAATATAAGGGAGAGTCAAAAGAGTAACTTTTTTATTGATTAATAAAGATTCTAAAGCAATAATTAAGATAGTTATAAATGTAAATAAGACAATTACATAAGATAAGAACAAATTATGCCACTTAAAGAAAACAGGAGTGTAAAGTGCTTGCAATACATAATTAACAATTAAAAATATAATGATTCTTTTTGTTTCTGCGTTTCTTTTTTTCTTAGGATAAAAGACATAATAAGTAACAAATATAGACATAGTTATGTATATAATTGTCCACATAACCATAAACATCGAATTAGGTAAATGAGGACCATTAAGTGATTTATAGTATTCGACATCTACTGGAAATATAAATGATGGTAAGAAATAAAGCAATAAAACAATTACAAAAAAAACAAATTTAGGCCAATGTTTCTTCATTTTAAAATTATCCTTTCAACATATTATATTATCCCTTATCTATAAATATGCTAAAAAATTAAGAATTAGCGATTGTGGTTGCGGCTTGGGTAATCTTGGTTTGAGGTACTGCTTCAACCTTGTACCAACCCTTATTTTCCATTTGTTTATAAATAGCATTTTGTAAACTTAAACATTCAAATAAAGTTTGGTTCATCGTTGTATTAACATTAGGGGTTGATGATTCAACAGTTCCGTGTAGTAGTAGTCCACACATACTTTTAGCACAAGTTAATAAGTTTTGCATATAATAACGATCGTTCATAAAATCCTCCTATTTTGATAATGTACTATACAAGTTATTGTAAATTAATTGAAGTTCTGATTGAACTTCTTCTACGAATGCACGTAGTGCAGGATCTTGAAGTGATGAAATGTTTTCATCACAAACACAATTAAAATGCTTTGCATGATTTAAAGCATCTTCAACATAAAGTAATTCTTTGTTTGTCATATAAATACCTTCCTTCAAATTTATTATGATATAAAAAAATAAAACTATACATTAAATTAGTAAAATCTGCTAGTTAATGCTTTTGCAAAATAGTTTGACTTTACCCCTAAATGTGGTATAATAAAATAACAAATGGAGGGTATGAAAAATGAATAAAAAAGTCAAAGTATTTATTACTATTATGTTATTTATAGTGGCAGTTTCATTATATATGGTAAGACCAAATAATAAAATATTAGCTTCTGATAACCTTCAAGTCATGACCACATCTTCAGGTACGGAGTTAAAATATCGAAATAGTAGTGAAAAAGTTTATGGATTATCTAACTATGATTATCCAACCGCGGAATATCGTGCTGTATGGGTTAGTACCTTTGTGGGTGATATTCCAGCCTATACAACCGCTGATAATTTTAAGAAAAACGCTACAACAATTTTAGATAATATGGTTAAAATGGGCATGAATGCCATTGTATTTCATGTTAGAACACATAATAATGCCCTATATCGTTCAGATTTAAATCCCATTGCTACGTGGTGGAAAAATGTTGATTTTGATGAATTTGACCCTTTAACTTGGCTTATTGATGAATGTCATAATCGTGGTATTGAATTTCATGCGTGGATGAACCCTTATCGTGTAAATGATAGTTTTGTGGGTGAGGCATACCCTGAAAATCATCCTTGTAATGATTCAAGTTTACTACTAACAAATGGTAGTGCGACAATTTTAGATCCTGCCTCAGAAGTAGTTCAAGATTTTATTGTTGACACTTGTATGGAATTTTTAGATCGCTATGATGCAGATGCCATTCATTTTGATGATTATTTCTATATTAGTGGAGTCGCAACATCCCTATCAGGTGACCAAAAACGTGCTAATGTTGATGCCTTTATTAAAAAACTTTCAGATAAAATGTATCAAATGAATATTGAAGAAGGGCGTGCTGTACAACTTGGAATTTCACCATCGGGAGTCTATAGAAATGGAGGTTATGTTGCAAGTCCTACATATGATGCAAATGGAACATTAACTAGTCCAGTTAGTTCTAATACAAGTGCATTTGCACATTATGATAATTACCTTTATTCTGATACCAAATATTGGATTGATAATGAATGGATAGATTATATTACTCCTCAAACTTACTGGGGAATGGAACATCATGGTGCTAATTTCTATGAACTTAGTAAATGGTGGAGTTGGTGTGTTAAATATAAAAAGACTAACCTTTATTTAGGTATTGGTATATATATGGCAGAATCTACTGGTTCTAGCGCAACTTACTGGAAACGTAATGAAAATGAAGTTAAAAATCAAATTCTTAATGGTAGTATGTATGATGAAGTCAATGGATTTTGTTTTTATAAATATAGTACATTATTAAATACTAGTAATACAATTATTCAAAATGGTGTAAACTTAATTAGTAATGATTATTGGAAAAAACGCATTCCTGGAGTTGTCATTAAAAGATACGCAGATACAGTAACATCAACAGAAGTTTCAAACCTTAATTTAACTAATACAACTTTATCATGGGAAAAGATAAATAATGTCTTTGGTTATGTGGTTTATGAAGTACCTAAAGGAAAAACCCTAGATCAAAATGATATTGACCATATAAAAGAATATACGCAAAATACAAGTATACAAGATGTAAATACAACTAAATATGATTACTATGTATCAAGTGTAAACCGTGCCAATGTAATTAGTACACCTACCAAATTTGGTGCTACACAACTTACTGATTATGAAAAAGTTAACACATTAATTAGTGAATTACCTGTAAACATTACATATGATGATTTAACAAAAGTTCAACAAATTAGAGCTCTTTACAATAATTTGTCAGATGAAAATAAAGCAAAAGTAGAAAACTATGATATCTTAGTTAGTGCTGAAACAACAATAAAAACATTAAGTAATTTAAAAGCAAAAGCTGAAGAATTTGCAAAAACACTTAATACACATATTAGTGAAGATCGTATTTTGCCCGTTGGTGAAAATATGAAATGGAGTTATGTTGATGTAAATGATGCTAGTAGTTATAATATAACCACCGGTAAAAGACTTAAGAATTACTTATGCAACTACATAATTAAATTAAATTTAGAAGTATCACAAGATAGCACTATATATAAGCACGAAGTATCATTTGATTTAGGCTTAGTTAAAGATGGACAAATAGGCTTAGTCTATCGTAATGACCCTTCCGCGATGTCTAAAGACCATATTGGTCAATACACAGATACTTCAAGTTACATTGGTTGGTCAAATGTAACATTAACAATTGGTAATAAAGTTTTATTTGTTGCATTAAACAACTACCATGAACTTACATCAAATGATATACCATCATGTAACTGGACCTCATGTGCTGGAGTTTACACCAACAAATCAAATGTTAATATCACCCTTTCAATTGGCGATGCTTTTGCCACGGAAACCCCAACTTATGGATATTTAGTTGTTGGTTCTAACAACAAAGTTAAAAAAGTAGATAGTAATTCTGCATCAAGTGTCAAAATAACACTACAACCAAATGAAACCTTAATGGTAGTACGTTATTTAGACCGCATCATTAACGATACTCCATTTAATAATATCACAAATATTGTGGTAGGAACTGATGCATTTATTACTTATTATAACGATATTGTAGTAAACCCTCAAGATGAAGGTGAAGCAGTAGTTGCTTTAATTAATACATTACCTACAACAATTACTTTAGTAGATGAAGAAGCAATTAATAAAGTAAAAAATGCATATGATGCCTTATCAACTGATGCTAAAGCATATGTAACTAATCTAGCAACGCTAACTAATGCTATTAACAAAATCAAAGAGTTAAAAGAAAAATTACAAACATTAAAGGATTCAGCAGTCCTAGAGTTAGATAACTATGTAGATTTATTAAAATATTCAGTAACTAATCAAAATACAATTAAAAATTATTTAAGTAAAGCTGAAAAAGATATCGCAAATGCAACAATAGAAAATGAAATTAATGAAATTGTTATAGCAACTAAAGTCAAAATTGATAATATCAAAACCCTTGAACAAGAACTTACTAGTTATCGTGCAAGTAAAATTAATGAACTTAATAATTATGTAGATTTATCCAAATATGATGCTACTAATAAGGCTAAAATTGAATCATATCTAGAAGAAGCAAAATGGGAAATTGAAAATGCTACTTCAATTATTATGATAGATCAAATAGTTGCAGATGCAAAATCAAAAATTAATAGTCTTCAAACCATCGAAGAACAAATTCAAAACGCAAGAAATAAAGCATGCACAGAAATTGAAAATTATAGATATGATGCAGATTTTAGTTCAAATATTAAAAATAAGCAAAATGAAATTATATACGATGCCATCACTAAAATAAACGCGGCAACTTCAATTGATAACATAAATGAAATCGTAAATGAAGCTAAACGTCTTATTGATGCATTACCTACTACTGATGAAGAACTAGAACAAGCAAAAGAAGATGCATTAAAAGAAATTGAAGAATTTGTAAAACTAGAAGAGCTAGATGTAGCAATTCAAACATTAGTTACTAAATATATGGATGAAGCTAAAACCACAATTCAAAACGCTACTAAGAAGAAAGAAATTACAACCGCAGTTGATAAGTATAAACAAGAAGCACAACTTCTTATGGTAATGGATTATGCGAAAAAAGAAAAAACTGCGTTAAATAAAACCATTGATTACACAGCATATACAAAAGATATTCAAGATGAGATAAAAGCATGCCTTAATACAATTGTTGAAAATATAACATATCAAACAACTAAAAATGATATAGATACAAAAGTACAAATTGCGAAAGAACAAATTTCTGAAATAACAAAGGCTAGTGATGAACTTTTAACAAAAAAACAAGAAGTCAAAGAATTTTTAGAATCACTTCTAGATAATGATTTATCTAATAATAAAAAAGCAAAAATAACTAATCTTGTTAATACTAAAAAAGAAGAACTAGCTAAAGCAACTTCACTTGAAGAAATTGAACAAATTAAATCTACAGCTAATTCTGAATATCAGAATATTCTAAACGAAAAAGAACAAACTTCAAATTGTAATTGTGGAACCGCTGTATTAAAGGTTTTATCAATGATGACATTAATAGCAACAACCGTTATATTACTAAAAAAACAACATTAAAATAAATTAAATAAGTCTCTAATGGTAATGGCGTGGAACCGCTCGCTAATACTTTAGAGACTTTTAATGGTAAATAAAATTGTAATATACCACATAATTAAAGATTGTTAAATTTCTAGTGTTTGATATAATGATTAATAATCAAAAAGAACAAAGTATTTATAATATTAATATTACTCATTACATTTACAAGGTGTACATAAGCAAATTGATTTAGGATAATAAACTACAATAACACCATTAAAACTAGAGTGATGAAAACCTACATATAATAGATACAAAAGGAAAACTAATTTATTTAACCAATTAAATGAAAATAAGGGACACAAAGCATATTACAAACTACAAGCAGATATAGATTTAGAAAGCGTAAAAGCAAAATCTAGTAAAAAATTAAAGGACATTTTAATGGCAACGGTTATGTAATAAGCGATTTTGTTATTAAAAATAAAAATCCAAAATATAAGTACTACACTTGTTTAATCGGTCTATTTCAAACTAATTATGGTACCATTGAAAAATTAGATGTAACAAGATATTGACATGACTTGGTAATTAATCATATTATAATTGTAATGGTTAACTATGTAAATTTATGGCCGTAGAAACATTTATTTATTACCTACTAATTTAGTAAATATTAATAACTGTATTATATCAAAATATCATTACTATATAAGTCATTATAATCTAAGTAGTGATAATATTACTCCACTTTCCACTAATATTGAAGTATAAAAGTTAAACAAGAACAAATTTTATCTTAACAAAGTAAACTAGGATGAAAATATTTGGGATTTGAATGATATAGAGTTTGTGGATGACGCATATTAAAGTAAACATTATTCAAAATTAAAAAGAAGTTAATAATTGAGGTTAATTAGCACAAGGAAAGTGATTTTCTTGCTTTTTTTGCAAAACAATGGACCTAAATATTAATAAATGATATAATGAGGGTATATGAAAGGAGAATTAAAATGAAAAAGAAATTAATTATTTTATTTATGCTTATAATGA
>CAVJDT010000020.1:0-31648 GCA_963648435.1 Bacillota bacterium | reverse complement strand
TATGGAAATGCTTGATATTCAAGATTTATATGATAATGAAAAATATCTAAAAATAAAATGTATCTATTGTAATAAGGGAAGAGTGATTCCTACAAGTCACTTAAAGAAGTAATTTTTTATAACAATTAATTCACACATTTTAATAACAGAACCCAAAAAAAATTGAAAAAGTGGTTCTGGTTTTCGTCGTGCATTTTAAGTTTTGAGTTTTAACTCAAGACTTTTTTTGGTATCAACCACAAAAATGGAATTTCCTTATTAATAAAAAAATTATAAAAAGTAGACACTATTTGTAGTGCCTACAATTTTAGATTATAGAGTTGGTGGTACCGTATTATTAGGTTCATTTACATGTACTTCACTACATGTGTAATTTGGAATGAACTCATTTTGAATAATGTGATGATGTACTACTTCAGTATGATAATTATGAATATAAGGTTGTTTAGTAATATGATATTGGTCAATTACTTGTTTAGAACATGTAACAATCGGTGGACATTCTTTATAGATTGTCGGGCATTTTGGACGGTTACAGCCACAATCTTGTTTTGTTTCTTCACCTTTGTCACAACATTTAAATTGGTTATTCATATCAGGTTCTTTAGGAAAAACATTAGGGTTAAAAAATCTAGGCATTTTTTTCACCTCCTCTAGTGACATTATATTATGTAAAATTATTTTTGTTTGTGTGTTTGTACACATAAAACGACAAATTTTTCTTTTTTGATTTGATATAATATATATGCAAGGAGGAATTTTATGTATTTAACACCAGTTGTAATTGAACAAACATCAAGAGGAGAAAGAAGCTATGATATATATTCTAGATTATTAGAGGATCGAATTATTCTTGTTTTTGGTGAAATCACTGACACCTTAAGTGCAAGTGTAATTGCTCAAATTTTATATTTGACTAGTAAAGACAAGGATAAAGATATATATCTATACATTAATTCACCAGGCGGTTCAGTCAGTGCAGGTCTTGCAATTTATGACACTATCAACTATATCCAAAGCCCCGTTATGACAATTGGTATGGGGATGTGTGCTAGTATGGGGGCTTTTCTGCTTTCATCAGGTGCAAAAGGTAAAAGGTTTGCCTTACCAAACACTAAGATAATGATTCACCAACCTGCTGGTGGTGCTAAAGGCCAAGCAACTGACATTATGATTGTGGCTGAGGAAATTTTAAAAACAAAGAAAATACTTAATGAGATTTTGTCTAAAAACACAAATCAACCATTAAGTAGGATTATCAAGGATGCAGAAAGAGATTATTATATGAATTCGGTAGAAGCTAAAACCTATGGCTTGATTGATGAAGTTATAACTTCATTAAATGTTGATTAGTTAAATGTTTTTTCTCATATTTTCATAAACTAATAAATATCCAAATATAACCGACTTTCATTCCTAATTCATCGGATTATATTTGGATAAATATATAATAATAACCTTCACTAATAATTGCAAAAATAATACAAAAGATAGATTGAAAGATTAAAATTTTGTTTGTTAATATTATTGTGAATTGGGCATTATTGGTAATGTATCTTCTATTATGTTTACAATTATCATTATATAAGACACATTTACTTTTTAAAAAGATAAAAACCAACTAGGATATGAAATGAATTCTTTTACTTCTTTAGTGATGGGGTGAATAAACTTCACTCTATAACTATGTAAATGAAGAATTGAATTACTGTCCTTAACTTCTTTTTCATATAAGGCATCACCAACAATCGGGTGACCTAATGATAGAAAATGTAGTCTTAATTGATGAGTCTTCCCCGTACAAAGTTGGGCATTTACATAAGTTTTTCCATGCTTACTTTCTATTACTTTATAAATAGTTTTGCTATTTATAAAGTTTTTTGTGGTTTTCCTTTTAATAATACTATTTTCATCACGTTCAATACCTAACTCAATTACGCCTTCTTTTTCATTTAACATTCCTTCTACTTCTAAAATATAATACTTTTCAATGTTTGTCCTTTGCATAAGCGTTAACATGAAACTGTTTTTGGCAAGAATTATAATCCCTGAGGTTGGGGCATCAAGTCTACCCACAAAATGAATATTAGCCTCAATTCCTTTTTGTTTATAGTAGGACATCACATAATTAGCAAGGGAATGATTATAATGTTTTCTAGTTGGAATACAAGCAAGATTGTTTGGTTTATCTAAAATTAGAAGGTAGGAATCTTCATATATAATATTTAATGGACCTTTTACTGATTTTATGTTTTCTCCTTGAGTGGAGGATGGAAAAACTATTTCTAGTTTATCCCCAGGAACCATTTTATAAATACTATTAACCGTTTGATCATTTACTAGAATTTGACCATTTTTTGTTTTTAGGCTAGTTATAACATTACTAGGAATGCCATTATTAATTAAAAAATCTTTCACTGTTATATTTTCATTAATTTGATATCGAAAAATCATATGTTACCATCTTTTCATTGTATTCACTGATACTTCTTGTTCAAGTGGATCACTAGATTTATTTTCTTGTTTATCCTTTTTATCATACTCAGTAATTAAAGTATGAATCATGGACATTTCCCCATCAAGGGCTGCACCAGCTAAAGAAGCAAGATAAAGTCTTTCCTTTAATTCATCAGGAATTTGTTTACTATATTTATATTTTAAGGAATGTTCTATGCTTGCCCAAAAGTGCATAGCATGTGTTCTAATTTGGAATTCAAGTTTTACTTTAATTTGACCTTTAATGGTTTCTACTGAATATTCGGATAATATATGTAAAGAACGATATCCACTTGGTTTAGGGTTTTTTATATAATCTCTTATTTCAATTACTCTTATGTCTTTTCGAGATTTAATTAAATCACAAATAGCATATACATCATCAATGTATTTACAAGTGATTCTAACTCCCCCTATATCATATAATTTTTCATCAATATATTCAAATGGAACTCCCATTCTTTTGGCTTTATCTAAAATACTGTCGACAGATTTTACACGCCCAGATACAATTTCAATGGGGCTATATTCTCCTTCTAATTGATATTGTTTTTTTATTCCTTCAAACTTTAAGATAAATCCTTCGACCGCAAGTTCATAAGGTTGTAAAAATTTCTTCCAATCAAAGTTTTTTGTATTTTCTATCATTTTGTATTTTCCCCCCATTCTTATATTCTAATTATACTAAAAGTTTAAATTTTTGTCAACCACATTATTCTACTAGGCGTTTTAAAATTAATTTTATTTTTTATATAATTATACAAGCATTAATGTTGCTTTTTTAATATTTTTAGATATAATACTAATATGGTTAAAAATTAGTCTAAAAAGGTGATAATTTATGAAAGATTGTAGCGTTGAATTCAAAACATTATTAACTAAAACCGAATACATGCGTTTAAGCAAAAAATTTAGTGATAAACCAAGTAACCTTCAAATTAACTATTATTTTGATACTCCAAGGTTTACCCTTAAAGCCTCTGATATTGGACTACGTGTCAGAAAAAGAGATAAATACGAAATTAACTTAAAACGCAAAAAAGGTTATCAACTTCAAGAAATTGATGAAGAAATCGATGAAGCTACCTTTAATAAATTTGTTAAAGACGGTATAATCCCATCTGAAAATATTGAAAATGAACTTTCAGAAATTATTAAAGGTCAAAACATTACTAACTATATGTCACTATCTACATTTAGAATTACTTTTCCTTATAAATGTGGTAAAATATCTATTGATAAATGTGACTATGTAGATACTACTGATTATGAATTGATTTTTGAAGGTAATAATTATGATGAAAGCAAACGGGCTTTTATTGAATTTGTTAAGGAAAATGCTCTTACCTATAAAAAGAGTCAACCTAAAATTAAACGTGCATATGATGCTTTAAAAAGAATAATTTAAAAGTGGAGAATAACTCGAATTTATCCGAGCTACTTTCCGCTTTTTTTGCTTTTTAATTAAGAAATTGGATTTATCAAGTGATAAAAGCGATATAGAAACTCTATACCGCTCTTTTAATTTATTGATTATTTTCCATCTTTACTGAAGGCTTGAAATATATCACTATTTCTTAATTCTTTAGGTAAGAAGATAGTTATATCTTCATTATTATAGCCTACTTGAAGTTCACTTTCATTAATAATAATTGGTCTTTTTAAAACACTTGGATATTCAATAATAAAATCAACTAATGCTTGAACAGACATACTTTCGGGATCTAGTTTCTTTTCTTTAAAAATTTTAGATCTAGTGGAAATAATATCTTCAAATCCATTTTCACTATTAGCAAGCATTCTAAAAATATCATCTTTACTAAGTTTAATACTAAAAATGTTTTTTTCAGAATATTGTATTTTGTACTGGTCAAACCATTTCTTGGCTTTACGACAAGAAGCACAGCTTGGGGTTGTATATATTTGTATCATTATAATTCTCCTATCTAATTAAGTGTTTTAAAATATATTATTAAAAATATTAGTGAAATTACTATAAAAGCTATACCTACAATAATAAGATGAATAAAACTTGATTTTTCTTCGTGTGTTGCCACTCTATACTCATACAAGGTTTTATATTTACGTTGTGGTAAATTACGTAAGAACTTACCAATAAACATTTTAAAGCCATATACAATAGCATCAAATGTTCCAGCATTATAGGCAACAGTCAAAAGACCGAAACCAAATAAGATAAAACCCGGAATAAATGTTGCATCAGTTAGAACGTGCAAAACTTCAGTTGTGGTTTTTTTACTGAAAATGTTTTTCATACATATGATTGCGAAAAACATTAAAATTCCAATCAGCACTGTTACTAAGTAACGATATTTTTTTTTCATTCTTCTAGCCGCTACTTGTTACTTTCTTCTTTTAAAATTTGTTGATATTTTTCAAATTCTGCAGAATTACAATATACAAAGTGGCCTGGGCATACTTCTTTCATTGTTGGTCCTTCGACTGAATAATCATGATCAGAAATAGGGTTGTAAACTATTCTTTGACGTTTCTTTTCAAAATAAGGATCAGGAAGAGGAATCGCTGATAATAATGATCTTGTATATGGGTGAAGTGGGTGAGCAAATAGTTCATCACTAGTTGCAAGTTCTACTATTTTACCATAGTACATTACCGCAATTCGGTTGGAAAAGTATTTTACTACAGCTAGGTCATGGGCAATAAATAAAGTTGTTAAACCCATTTTTTCGCTTAATTCACTTAATAAGTTAATAATTTGAGCTTGAATGGAAACATCAAGAGCCGAAATTGGTTCATCCGCAATAATTAGTTCTGGATTTAAAATAATAGCACGAGCAATACCAATTCTTTGGCGTTGTCCTCCTGAAAATTCATGAGGATAACGCGAAGCATGTTCAGGTACTAAACCAACAGTATCTAAGATTTTAAATACTTGTTCATCAATGTATTTTTTATCTTTAATACCTCTAATAATTAATCCTTCAGCAATAATATCACGTACAGTCATACGAGGGTCTAAAGATGCAATAGGATCTTGGAAAATCATTTGGATTTTATTCATGATTCTATCTTTACTAGCAAGTCTTATTTTTTCTTTATATTCCTCATTTAACTTTTGTAATTTTTCAGGATTTTTTTCTTTAAGAATCTTTGGTTCATATTCTTCACGTACTCTTTGAACTTGAGCATTTGCATATTCACGGTTGCAATGTTTGTGATCATACTTAGCAGATTCAATATTTTTGGTATTTTCTTCAACTATTTTTAGGTATTGATCAGTAGATTTTGAAACAACTTTTAAGTATTCTTCTTCCGCAAGTTTTGGATCCATACCTTCTTGGATTTTTCTGCTTCTTTCAAGTTTTGCATATTTAATTTCTTTTTTGTTTAATTCTTTGGCATCTTTTATTGCGGCTTTATAAGGTCTAATCCCTGCTGCAATTCTAGAACCTCTAAAATAAACAGAACCACCAGTAATATCATATAAACGAATGATGGAACGTCCTGTAGTTGTTTTACCACAACCAGATTCACCAACAAGGCCAAATACTTCACCTTTGTAAATTTCAAAACTAACATCGTTTACAGCTTTTAATGTTTTATTTCCTAATTTGAAGAATTGTTCAAGATGTTCAACTTTCAATAAAACTTCACGATTTTCATTATTTATTGTTTTCATCTTTTGCCATTTCCTCCTTTAGTCTTGCAACACGGTCTCTAATTATCTTTGGCATCTCAACTTTTGGAGCATCAGGGTGTAATAACCATGTAGCCGCGTAGTGGGTTGGAGTTATCTCAAATAGTGGTGGTTGCATTTCAAAATCAATTTCAAGAGCATATTTATTTCTTGGAGCGAAAGCATCACCAACTGGTGGATAAATCATATTAGGTGGGGTACCTGGAATTGATTCAAGACGATCCTTTGTATGTAAGTCAGGCATACTACTTAATAGAGCCCAAGTATATGGATGATGTGGATCATAGAAGATTTCATCAGCCGTACCATACTCAACAATCTTACCAGCATACATTACACCAATACGGTCAGCCATATTAGCGACAACACCAAGGTTGTGAGTGATAAAGATAACAGATAAGTTACGTTCTTTTTTAATTACATTTATTAATTCAAGAATTTGTGATTGAATTGTAACATCTAGTGCGGTGGTTGGTTCATCACAAATCAAAATATCAGGGTTAGCAGATAAAGCAATAGCGATAACAACACGTTGTCTCATACCACCAGAAAATTCAAATGGATATTGACCAAAACGAATATTAGGTTCAGGAATACCAACTTCTTCTAATAGTTTTATTGCTTTAGCTTTTGCAATTGATTTGTTCATTTTTACAACAACACGTGAGGCTTGTTCTTTTAAATAATCAATTATTTCAATTGTGGAATCATGAGAATTAAATTCAGGATCAATTTCAATGTCATGTTCAATACTGTAGATTAAATTCTCAATTGTTTTGCAAATATTTACTTTTGCAAGTTCAAGATCTACTTGAACAAGAGGTTTAAGGGTCCAATCAAGGATTTTACCCTCACTAATTAATTTGTCATATTTTGCTTTTTGACAGTTGTATTTTTTAAGTTCTTTAGGGTTAGTTTTAACTCCTTCATAGTATCTATCTAGTCCTGAAGTAATAGCTGATCTAAATACATATTCCGTACTATTCTTTTTAACAACAAGTCGGTCAATTGCTTCTTCCACTTTATCAGCAAGTGCTTTAACTTTTTTATAAGCTGTTTTTTTGTCTACTTCACCTTTATAGAAGTATCCAAGGGTTTCATAGGCAAGTGGTAGTAAATTTTTCTTACGTAAAATGGAAAGATAATGTGAATTATAAACGCCTTGAGATCCAAATTCAATGAAATTTAACATAAAGTTTTCATCGATATATTTTCTAGTCATCTTGTTTAATTCATCAATCTTCATACTTGTAACATCAATATCAGGATTTACCATTTTGTAGTATGCAAGGGTGAAGAAATTAGGTTTTTCACGATTTGTTGAAGCATGAATTATTTCTTTTAATTCTTTTAATAATGTGATAATTACTTCTGTATTATGTTCTGAACTTGTTAGTTCTTCTTGGAGTTTTGTTAACAATTGATTTAATGCATCAGTTTTTACTAAAACGAAAGGATGGATGCATTCATTTGTTAATTTTATAATAGTTTTAGTAGTTTTAATCAAATCTACTTTTTGCTTATTTTCCATTAAGAAAAATAAATTGTCGATTTGGAATTCTGCTTCCATTGCATCAGCAATTGCATCATTATATATACCTTCAATAACAATATTTTCGATACAGAATGAATCAAAGGTTTTAACCATTTTTTTGATTTCTTTAGCTGAATAATTTGGATTATTAGCATTTGCCTCATCAATATTATCATTTAATCTCGCAAGTAGTGAGTTAAAGTCACGTCTTGCATTTCTTTTACTTGCCTTGGCTTTTAAAAGCATAGCTTCAGTTAATTGTTTACCAACTTTCATAATTGGATTTAAACTAGACATTGGGTCTTGGAAAATCATCGCAATTTTATCACCACGGATTTTGTGATAATCTTCTTCAGAAATCTTTAATAAATCTTGGCCATCATAAAGTATTTCTCCGCCTTCAACAATGGAGTTTCCAGCAAGGATACCAATAATAGCTTTACTTGTTACTGATTTACCACTACCAGATTCACCAACAATAGCAAAAGTTTCACCTTTATTTAAATCAAAAGAAATATCACGAACAGCTTTTACCGTGCCACCTTGAGTACGGAAAGAAACTTGAAGATTTTTAACTTCTAATTTAACATTGTTTTTACGGTTGCTATATGGGTCATTAGGAATTTTCTCTTTAGCAAGTTTTTGTAATTCTTGATCATATTTTGAAGATTCTTCTTGAAGCTTTTTAGCATAATCTTCATATCTCGTTTGAATTTCTTCATTACTAATATATTTATGAGATTCATTTTTTACTACTGTTTGTTTTTTAGCAGGTTCAGTTGTTTCATTAAAAGTTGACTCTATAGTTTCTTCTTTTTGTGCTTGAGCACTTACATTAACTGATTCTTCTTTTTGTTTTTGAACACTTACATTAACTGATTCTTCTTTTTGTGCTTGAGCACTTACATTAACTGATTCTTCTTTTTGTTTTTGAACACTTACATTAACTGATTCTTCTTTTTGTGCTTGAGCACTTACATTAACTGATTCTTCTTTAATTTTAATATTTGCTTGTTTAATTGCTTCGACATTAATTGTGTAATATACTACAATGAAAGCAAGCATTAATAGAACTGTAATAATTATAACTGATAATGTTATTAACATATTCTATTCCTCCGTTCCACGTAGTGATGGGTTAAATGCATCACGTAAACCGTTACCAAATAAGTTAAAACTTAATTCAAGTAAACTAATGAATAAAGCTGGGAACAATACAACATGTGGAGTATTTAATAAGGTTGTAGAATTACCTTTACCAAGTAAGGTACCAACACTAATCATACTACCTGATTCAAGGTTAATAATTCCAAGATAACTTAAACTTGTTTCTGAGAAAATTACACCAGGAATTACTAAAACACATGAAGTAATTAATGTACCAATTGCATTAGGGAAAATATGCTTAAACATAATACGTCTATCTCTTGCGCCTAATGTTCTTGCAACAAGAACATACTCTTGATTCTTGAATCGATAAAATTGCATTCTAGTACGACCTGCCATTCCGGTCCATCCTGTTAAGAAGAAGGCAATAAATAGAATTAATACTTGTGAAGCATTCATATGATACTTTAATAAAGTAATAACAATCATAAATGGAATAGAACCTAAAACATCAATTATCCGTTCTAGAATCATATCAACTTTACCACCATAGTAACCTTCGATTGCTCCAATGATAGCACCAATAACAAGGTTAACTGAAGCCACTACAACCGCAAGAATTAAGCTGAAACGAGCACCACTTGCAAGACATGTAAGAATATCTTGACCAGCAGATGTCGTACCAAATAGGAAATAAGGTTCTTTTACTTTATCTTGTCTAACTACTTTATGATAGTAAATGTAGTATTCATAATAGTCAACTCGAACTTCAAACATTTCATCATTTTGTTTTGCACTTGCATAAGCGTAAATTTTTTCACCATTTTCTTCAATACGCATTTTACTAGTGTAGTAGTCATTATATGTATATTCAACTGTTTCACCAGCACTATTAGTAGTTTTTCTTGCTAGTTTTTCATAAATAGGAATAAAATTTCCATTTTCATCAAATTTAGGAACTTGAATGCCGTTTTTCTTTTCACGTTCATACCAGAAATTAGCTTCATTTGAATCTGTAGATGAGGTATTAGTATAATATGGATAGATAACTTGAACATTATATTCATCTTGATAAGCTTGAAGTTTTTGATATTCTACTAAAGTAAATTGTTTATAGATTGCACCTTGTTTATAATATGAATCTTCTCTTAGTTTATAATTTGAATTTTTACTAAATGAATTTTTAGTATTTGATACCTCTTCATATTTACCATTTTTAATTATTTCATGTCCGAGCTCAGCTTCAATTGCTTTATATTTCCAAAAAGTACTTGTATTTACTTCATTGTTTTTACAACCATCCCAAAAATTAGCACCTAATGCACTAAAGATTTTACTTTTTGGTAAAACATTAGAAAAAGTAGGATAACCTGGTTCATCACTATATGAAACTTTATAATTAGATGTAAATGGTACAATGATTGCAAAAAGAATTAATATACCAATTATTACAGTTGCAACAATCGATGCTTTATTTTTTCTAAAACGATACCAGGCATCTTTAAAATATCCAACAGGTTTGGTTTGAAGTTTTTGATCATGTATGTCTTTGTTTTGTTTTCTAAAGACTAGTTTTTCTTTTGGAATATTATATTCTTCCGGTCTCATTTACTTCGCCCCCATTCTAATTCTCGGATCAATAATACCGTATGATAAGTCAATTACAAGTCCCGCCGCAAGTCCTACTAATGTGTAGAAAGCAGATATAAACATAAAGAAATCGTAGTCTTTAGCGTTTATTGCTGATAAATATAAGTGACCAACCCCAGGTATTGCGAAAATATTTTCAATTACTAGTGATCCTTGTAACACACCTATAAATTCACCAATTATAGATGGGAAAATTGGCACCATCGCATTTCTCAATGCATGCCTTACTGTTGCTTGTGATTTTGTCAAACCTTTAGTTCTTGCTAGCAACATAAATTCACTTGTTAATACTTCGGTAAGTTCCGCACGTGTATAACGTGTATATCCAGCAATTGAGCCAAGTGATAAACTAAGTGTTGCTGGAAACATCGACTTAAACATCGACCAACTAAAATAATCATAACCACTATTCATCTTAAGTGGGAATAATCCTGCTTTAAAACATAAGAAATATAGTATTAATACACCATAAACAAATGATGGTACGGAAATTAATAACATAACGCCTGTACTAATTACATGATCTTGCCATTTGTTTTTCTTTAATGCTGCGAAAATTCCAAGGGCAATACCAATTGGAATAGCAATGATGGATGAATAAATATTAATTAGAATAGTTGGAGGTAAGAATTCTCCGAATACTGCTGTTACTGATTTATTAAAATAAATATTAGTACCAATACCAAAGTCTCCTTGTGTGAAGATTCTTTTTACATAAATAAACAGTTGATATAAAATTGGTTTATCATAACCTCTTGCCGCATATAATGCTTGAAGTTTATTTTTATCTTCGCCAAATCCAGCTTGAAATGATACAGGTAGTAATTTTATTAATATAAAGCATATCGAAACAATAATCGCAAAAGTCATAAGCATTAAGCCAATTCTTTTTAAGATATATTTAAACATATACATAATATCTTTCTCCTTTTTTCGTTTATTTTTTCTGTCTTTACATTAAAGTATGGGACAATTATTTCTAACTGCCCCATTCTATATTGTCAATCAATTTTTACTTATAGCTAACTTCTCCGCCACGTTTTTCAACTTCAGCTTTCCATTCAGCATCTGAGTAATTATAAGTTAAATATCTAACGCCACCATAACCCATGAATGTGTTATATTCAGTTGTAACATATTCAAGTTTCCATGATAATAATTCTGATGAATAGTTATTATATAGTGGAACTGTGTAGTAAACGCTTAATACTTGTTCTTCTAGAGCTGCGATTAATTGTAAACGTTTAGACTCAGGAAGTGCACTTGAACTCCAGTTATAAGGAGCACCAGAAGCGCCATTTAAGCAATTGTACCATGTAATTAATGGCATTGTTGCGGTAATGTCACCACCATCTTCAGCAACACCTTTCATTGTGAAAGTCATTTCAACTGATGAAGTATCCCAAGCTTTTGAATACATGTAACTTGGTGATAGATAAGCAAGTAGGAAGTATCCTGGATCCCAAGCAGCGCCTGTCCATCCACCCATACATACATCGTATAAACCTTCACGGAAATCATCTGACCATTTATCAGCGAAATCTTTAACTTCAAATTCAAGTCTACCTTCTAGTGAAGTACCTTTAACAAGTTCTAACCAAGATGATTTTAAGAAGTCAAATCTTCTAGTTACTGTTTCATTGATTGCACCTGTACCAAGTGTTAAAACAACTTTATCAGTAGCTTTAATATCACCAGCAGCTAAAGCTTTTTGATAAGCTTCTTCAACAAGTCTACGAGCTTCTTCTAGGTTGTAACCTGTAATTGCTGCTTCTGCTTCTTCTAATGAAGGGTATTTAGAAGAATCAACGGCGTAAATGTCACATAATACTTGTCTTGCTTCGTCAGTATTACGATAAACACCACCATTAGCAACATCATAGTAATGCATTTGGTTATATAGACCAAATCCAGCACGTGAACTTGTAGTAGTCTTTCTTGTAAATTCAGCACGGTCAATACTTAATGATAATGCTTTTCTAAATTCAGTATAGCCAAGGATTGATTTATTAACACCTTCTGATTCACGTTTCTTTAATTCTTCAACATTTGATTGTAATTGTAATGAAGCAACGAAATCACTAGGTGTATTAATTGCACGTTCGCTTTCTTTATAGTCAGTAGCGATTGATACATCAATACCGATACTATCAATTTCACCTTTTAAGAATGATAACCAAGCAGTACCCCATTCTTTAATAGTTTCGCAAACGATTCTATCAGTTTGGTATTTGCCTTCGTTTTCAGGCATATTATATCCATACCATTGTGTATTTCTTGAAAGAATATATTGTTTACCAGTTTGGAAATAAGTTAATTTATAAGGTCCCCATGACATTGTTGTGTCTATTGAAGAGTTATAAGTAGAAGTCCATAATGTTGAACCTTCTTGAGGAGCATGTTTATTAGCTTCATATTTTTCTTTATTTACAAGTGGAAGACTTGACATATTGTATGCAGCTTTATATGATAATGAACCATCTTCTTTTAATAAATCTAAAGCTTTATCTAATACTATTACTAGTTCATATTCAGTATCACCAACAAATAGTCCAACTTTTGAGAAATCCATTTTTTCAAAAACATAACCATAGTAGCAGAATTCTTGCCATTCTTGGTAAGCATAACTACCAGCTTCTTCAGCATATTCAGCAGCAGTTTTATGACCATGTAAAATAGCTACAGCTTCAGCTAATGCATTTGCATATTCAGCAGTTAATTTAACATAACCATTACTATCAGCAGCTTCAATTAAACTACCGATTGCGGCATTAACAGTTTCGTACTTTGCAAGGTAACCAGCATTGTAATAAGCTTTAATACCATTTGAACCCCAGTTACCACCATCAGAAACGTTGATAACAACATCTTTAACAACATCGCCTACAACTACTTGTAAAGTGCCTTCTTCAGAAACTTGGAAACCAGATGCTTCAGGACCAAATTCAACATATTCTGAATCATCATAATTTGGAACCATTAATGCATAGTTGTAAGAGCCTTGTTTAATATAGTTTTCCGCATTGTGAATAATAGTAGAACCAACATAGTAACTATCAGCACGGTAATTCATAAATAGAGGATTTAATTGTTCTTCCATTGAATAAACGAAATCTTCCGCTTTAATAGCTGTGCCATCTTCCCACTTAAGGTCATTTCTTAAAGTGATCTTGTAAGCACGTGCTGTAGCACCTTCTGGGATACCCCATTCACTGCCAACATATTGTGAAGAAACATCTTCTAATTTTGTCGCAGCGTCATATCTAATCACAAAGTCACCAGGAATGATTTCGCCTTTTGAATCAAACTTGAAATCATAACTGAAGAATGAACTACTAATATAGCTCATAACTTGTGTGTCGTTGTTGTCTTGATACGTAAGCTCATTCCAGTTAGTTGGAGAAAGAGTTGTATACGTATTATAAGTATATACCTTATCTTCAGAGCCTTGTTCAACATTGCAGTTTTCACAACTTGCAAATGCAACTAGTGACAATGAAGCAAGGAAAAAAACAAATAATCTTTTGATTTTCATAAATTTAACATCCTTTCATTTTTTTATGCTACCATTATATCACACATAAAAAATTAGTGCAACCTTTTTTTATGAAAAAGTTGCTGAAAACGTTTACTTTGCATTTTTTTATTTTTTTTAATTCTTGTGTTTTTAGCATTTTTTATAACTAAAGCACTATAAATTTGCTAATTTGAATTTTTTAATAATATTATTTTTTACCTCTATATAAGAAAAAAAGGACCAAATAGTCCTGATTGTTAGTTTTACCAAAGGCTTAAAATACATCACTATTTCTTAATTCTTTAGGTAAGAAGATAGTTATATCTTCATTATTATAGCCTACTTGAAGTTCACTTTCATTAATAATAATTGGTCTTTTTAAAACACTTGGATATTCAATAATAAAATCAACTAATGCTTGAACAGACATACTTTCGGGATCTAGTTTCTTTTCTTTAAAAATTTTAGATCTAGTGGAAATAATATCTTCAAATCCATTTTCACTATTAGCAAGCATTCTAAAAATATCATCTTTACTAAGTTTAATACTAAAAATGTTTTTTTCAGAATAGGGTATTTTGTATTGGTCAAACCACTTTTTAGCTTTACGACAAGAAGCACAGCTTGGTGTAGTATATATTTGTATCATTTTAGTCACCTCAAGTTTTCACACTTAGCATTATACTACTTTTTATTAACTTTTTCAATACTTTTTTTAATTTTTTTAGTATTTTCTTTGACTTTTTATTTTTTTAGACTATAATTAGGGTGAAAACAATTGAGAAGAAATAGTAAAATATTGATAATTACATAGTGAGTGATGGATAGTGGAAACATCATTAATATAGATATTTGAATGGAACTTTGATGTGAAAAGAGGAAATGCTTTTTCGTAATCTATGCGTTAAATGAATGAGGAAAGTTTTTACTTTTAAATTAAGGTGGTACCACGGTTATGTCTTTTAGTCGTCCTTTCAGTATAAAAGGACGTTTTTATTTTATTTATAAGGAGTGATTAATATATGAAAACAATTGTATCAGGAATTCAACCTTCAGGTAAAATGACTTTAGGTAATTATTTAGGTGCAATCAAAAACTTTGTAGCTTTACAAGATAGTAATGAAGAACAAAACTTTTTAATTTTTGTTGCGGACTTACACGCTATTACCGTTTTTCAAGATCCAAAGGCCCTTCGCACTAACATTCGTTCACTTGTTGCGGTATACCTTGCTTGTGGTCTAGACCCTAAAAAAGTATCTCTTTTTATTCAGTCAGAAGTTCATGAACATGCTGAACTAGGCTATTTGTTACAAACAATAACCTATATTGGAGAACTTGAAAGGATGACACAATATAAAGATAAGATGGTAAAGCAAGTATCGGGAGTTTCTTCTGCTCTTCTTACTTATCCAGTATTAATGGCAGCTGATATTTTATTATATAATGCGGATGCGGTTCCAGTTGGTGAAGACCAAAAACAGCATCTAGAACTTACAAGAGATTTGGCTCAACGTTTTAATAGTAGATATTCTGAAACATTTAAATTACCAGAACCATTAATTCCTAAGAATGGGGCAGCTAAAATTATGTCTTTACAAGAACCAACTAAGAAAATGTCAAAATCAGATCCTATTGATAAGGCTTGTATTTTCTTACTTGATGAACCTAATGTAATTAGAAAGAAAATTGCTAGTGCTGTAACTGATAGTGATGGTATTATTAAATATGATCCTATTAATAAACCTGGTGTTTCTAATCTTTTAACTATTTTAAGTGTTGTTTCAAATAAAGACATTAAAGTCTTAGAAGAAGAATATCAAGGACGTGGCTATGGGGAATTTAAAAAAGATGTTGCGGAAGCTGTTGTCAATATGCTTGAACCAATTCAAAAGCGTTATAATGAATTATTAAATAGTGATGAAATTGACCGTGTACTTGATGAAGGAAGAGAAAAAGCATCCATTCTTGCTCGTAAAATGGTAAGTAAAGTAAAAAGAAAAATGGGTTTAGGAAGAAAATAATATAAGAAAAAATATCTCATCAAAGAGATATTTTTTTCTAACCAACTGGAAATATTATTTTAAAAAATCAACGATATAATCTTGGACTTCTTTACGATATTCTACTTTTGTATAGCAATGTGATGATCCATTAATCATATGAAAGATGCTATGTGGATATTTATTCGCATACTTTTTGCCATACTCAATTGGTACTGACATATCTTTTTCACCATGAATAATTAAAACAGGTTTTGTAAATTTTTCAATGTTTTGATACAAATCAAGTCCTTTAAAACTTTCAAGGAATGCTTTATTAACATAGTATCCCCCTAAATCAACATTATCCGCTAAAACTTGATGCGTTTTGAATGTTTCTGCAGCATGTTCTGCCATACATCCAGCAGGAGAAAGTAGAATTAATTTATCAATTTTGTCAATATATTCATAAGATAAGAATCCTGCAATAGCTCCTCCCATTGAGAATCCTAACAATATAATTGGTTTATCATTATTTAAATGATAAGCATATTCAATAATTTGTCTTCCATCTTCTACTTCAGTTAAAAAGGTCATTTCACTATAATCACCATCACTATCACCGCTGCCATAGAAATCAAATCTAATCGTTGCATATCCTATTTCAACACATCTTTTTGTTATTTGTTTAAACAAAAAACCATTTTCATTTTTATGACCTGTATAGCCATGAAACATAACTATTATATTTTTTGATTCATTATCAGGGGTAGTTAGAAGCCCACGAAGTTTACCTCTTTTAGTCTCTAATTCTTGATATTCTATCTTCATTATTTTTCACCTAATTCTTTGATGGCTTTTCGAATATTGCCATGAACTTTTTCAAGTGTACTATCAATTACCATATTATCTGTACAACCCGTAAAATAATTAATTAATACTTTTTTTACTGTTTCATATTCTTTTAATTTAGCATTCGCTTCTTCTTTTGTATAGCCTGTTAATTCCATGATAATATTAAGAGCTCTAGCTACTAGTTTTTCATTAGTAGCTTGAAGGTCTATCATCATATTTTCATATACTTTACCAAGTTTAATAAAGGTAGTTGTACTAATCATATTACAAATAAGTTTTTGGGCGGTTCCTGATTTCATTCTTGTTGAACCATTTATTACTTCGGCTCCAGTTACTGCTTCAATTGGTACATCTACCATACTTGCAAGGACGCTTCCAGCACTAGTTGTAATGCATGAAGTAAAGGCTCCAACCTTTTTTGCATATTCAATACCGCCAATAACATATGGAGTTCTGCCACTCGCCGCAATCCCAATTACTACATCATTTTTAGCTAGTTTAACATTTTCTAAGTCTTGAACTGCCAAGTCCTTTCTGTCTTCGGCACCTTCAACCGCGAAGGTTGTGGCTTTCATTCCTCCTGCCATTAAGCCAATAACAGTATCGGTACTTACTCCATAAGTTGGGGGGCATTCGGCCGCATCTAATACTCCTAATCTACCACTTGTTCCAGCTCCTATATAAATTAAGCGACCACCTTTTTCGATTTGTTCTACTACTTTATCAACAACTTTTGAAATATTATCAATGGCTTTTTCGACGGCGTATGCTACGGTTTTATCTTCATCATTTATTTTTTGTAGTATTTCTTTGGTTGATAATAAATCAATATTTTTAGTGTTTTGATTTCTCGATTCTGTCGAGATTTTTTTTACATCAACATTTGTTTGCATTTTATTATTCCTTTCTTGGTGGGTATGTGAAATTACCCAATATAACATTTTCTTTTGAACCGGTAACACACTTCATATTTGAAGGTTCGAGAATGTATGTGTAATATCCTAATATTGCAAAGCAAAAAGCTTCATATGAATCACTTTTTTCACTAATTTCAATTTTTACATTCATTTTTTCTTTTAGTCTTTTTATTATATATTTGTTTTTAGCTCCTCCACCTGATAAAATAATTTTATCAACATCTGGGCAAAATTTATGATAGGCATAAACTATGGTATCAACAGTATATGCACTGATTGTTGTTATAATATCTTCGTAAGGTGCATTCTTCATTTTATCAAGAATTGTTTGAAGAAATTGTTCATTATATTTTTCTCTTCCTGTTGATTTTGGAAGTAATCTTTCAAGATATTCATCTTGCATTAAAGTAAGTAAAACTTTTTCATTAACTTTACCACTTAAAGCAACACTTCCATTTTCATCATATTCTTTATGATAAAGCATGTGCATAGCTTGATCAATAAGCATATTCCCAGGGCCTGTATCAAACGCAATAACATCATCTATGCTTGCATTCTTTTTAATATAGGTAACATTACCAATTCCCCCAATATTTTGAAGGGCAATATTATATTTACTACTTTTATTTAAAATATAATTAACAAAAGGAACAAGGGGAGCACCACTCCCACCAGATGCCATATCCATGGTTCGAAAGTTGCTAATAACAAGTTTATTAAAGGCATATGCTAAAACACTAGGTTCTCCAATTTGAAGAGTTGATGAAAAATATCCATCTTTATTATCAGGATTATGCCATATGGTTTGACCATGCATCGCAATAAAAGTAATGTCCTTAAGTTTAGTGTTTGAGGCTTTTAATAGTTTTTCAACTACATCCTTATATATATATCCTAATTCAAAGTTAAGGCTACAAATTTTTTGAACATTTGATGTTACTAAGCTTGAGGCTTCTAAAATTTTGTTTTTTAGTGTTTCTTGATAAGGAACAAATATAAAGTATTTCTCTTGATATTTAGTTTTTTTACCATCATTAATTATTTCTACTAAACTTGCATCTACACCATCTAAGGAGGTTCCGCTCATTAATCCGATCGCTAGCATTTTATCACCTAAATTCTTTTTTTATTTTTTAGAAGATAATAGCACCCCATAATAGGGTCGGTATCATCATCAATAACTAAAGCTGTAATATTATTTTCTTTCATTACTTCATTAAATCCAAGTTTAATGTCTTCGCTGTTTTTTTGGACAAAACCACCACGAAGGCCTATTACAAAATCAGTTGTTAAGTTTAATTTTTTAATTGCTTTTATGGTTTGAATACCTAAATAAATGCCTTCTTGTTTTAAAATTTCTCTAGCTTCAGTATTTCCCTTTAAGGCTTCATCTTTTAAGAATGTAACAAACGAAGCTATCGTTGTTTTATCATGGCAGTAGAATAAATGTTTTAAATCTTTAATTCCTTTTTCTTTCAGCAAATTTAAAAACTTTTTTTCTAATGTTGAAAGTTTAATTCCATCTTCTATATTATCAATTATTTTAAGGGCAAAGTGGTGTACTGCCGCATAGCTACTTCCAAGTTCTCTAATTATGTGACCATAACCACCTATTAAAGCACTATTTGTTTGGTTTTCACCATATACCGCAACCCCCGTCCCCGCAACAACTACTACTCCTTGTTGGTAGCTATTTTTCAAAATACTGTGTAAGGCAATTACTGTATCACTATCAATGTAAACATCTACACCATAATGTTTGTTAAGTTTTTTTATTATTGTTTCTTTTGACTCTAAAATGCTATATGCACTAAGACCCATTTGGATAGTTGTTAAATGATATTTTGTTTTATCAATTTTTTGAATTATTTCTTGGATTCCGTTTAGAATATTATTCCAAACCTCATTTTCAGGAATAACGGCTGCTGATGCAGGGCCTGTTACTATTCTTTCAAAAATGGTACCATTATGAGTTATTGCAACAATTTCTGTTTTGGTTCCTCCACCATCAATTCCTATGAGATAGTTAATCATTAACTTCTACTCCAAAAATGAATTTTTGACCCCTTTTTAGGGCTGTAATGACGTTTTCTGTAAGGTTTACCGTTCCCACTATATTTGTTCTTTCATCTTTTGGAAGAGGGGATATTATAATATTAATTTCACCACGATATCTTAAAAATAAATCATTATCAATTGTTACACTATATAGTGCTCTTTCTACAGTATTAAAACTAGGAACTGAAACTCCTATTCTTGAGGTCGTGCTTCTAAGCATTAAGTCATTATAATCTCTACGAATTTGAAAAGTACCTTTTAAATGTTCTAGCATAGGGCTAGGTAAATTAGGAACTTTATTAAATGGTAAAATTAAATAATCAGTTTGATGAGCCTTTAATAATTCTAGTTCTTCTTTACTTGCATAAGCATCACCAAAAGCAATTTCATCAACACCTAGAGCTTTTAAATCTTCAATTACAAGTTCTAAGTCCATCGTGCGATGAGCCTCAATTGTTGGAAGCCCTTCATACATTGGTGGGCGCATGCCTTGATGTGAAGGAATAAAAATTAAAATGGAAATACCATATTTTTTAAATAATCTAATTTTATCTTTAACAAATTCCATATCATGGCCCGTATAAAGTTTAGGATAAAAATTAAAACTTGCTCTTGTATTTTGAGGGTTTAATCCAAGCATAATTAATTTTTCTAAATCTTCTTTTTTTAAGGTTGAAGCATTAAGTTCTACTTTATAACTCTTGGTATTAGACATTTCCACAATTTCTTCTAATGTAAATCCATAGTCTAATCTTAAAGCATATAAATGATTAAGATCTTTAAACTTAGACATTGCGGGCTTTGATATATCAAGTGATAACTTTAACCCGTAATTATATGCGGTATCAATTATTAATTGTAAATCCTCAAAAGCTTGTGTTGCTTCATTTATATGAGCTGATGAAAATAAAAATTCATAACCAAGTTCTTTTGCAAGTTTTAAGTATTCTAAGTTTTTTTCAATTGGATAATCTTTAAGACCAGTATATATTGATAAACCTTTTTTAAACATACATTACCTTCTAATATATTAAATATTTTTTTCTAATTTCTTTGAATTCTTCCGCATCCCTATTTAGAACTTCAAGTTGTTCTTCAATTGAACATTCTTGTTTAATAAATAAATCAGTTCCTGCTTCAAATTCAAAAAGTGATGGGCAACCAGCTTTATATGGTGGATTAATTTTAAAGTGTTCTTGATAATGTTTTCTAATGTAATCTAAAACAATAAAGCTACAATTAACACCATTAAATTTATGACGATCTGTAATATGAACAAATACGCCACCACATAGTTCACCTTGATATTTTGAAAAAGTTGGGGTATAGTATTGTGGTCTGAAAAATACTCCTTCAATATTTAGGGAATTTAATTCTCTTGATAATTGTTCAGATTTTAACCATGGAGCCCCGATTATTTCAAATGGAGTAGTTGTACCTCTTCCTTCAGAAACATTAGTACCTTCAAATATACAGGTTGCATTATATGCGTAGGCTGAGGCAATAGTGGGAAGATTAGGAGTTGGAATAACCCATGGAAGGTTAGTATCTTCAAAATCCATCCATCTTTCCCAATTAGTCATTGGTACAATTCTTAAATCACAGCCAATTCCATATTCATTATTGAAAAGTAAGGCAAGTTCCCCCATTGTAAGACCGTGACGTTGAGGCATTTCATAATAACCAACAAATGAACGATATTTACTAACATCTAGTTTGTTTCCTTCCACTTGTTCACCATTAATTGGATTTGGTCGGTCAAATACCACAAAGGTTTTACCATATTCGGCACAAGCTTGCATGCAATATGCCATTGTATATATAAAGGTGTAATATCTTGAACCATTATCTTGGATGTCAATTGCAATGATATCAATCTTATCCATAATTTCTTTTGATGGTTTTTTGGATGCTCCATACAAACTATAAACGGTAATTCCAGTTTCTTCATCAACATAAGTGTCTAATCTTTGACCGGCTTGAATACTTGCTCTAATTCCATGTTCTGGAGAAAATAGGGCAACTAAGTTTGTCTTTTCTTTTAAAATATCAATACTTGATTTAAAGTTGCTATCAATTCCGGTAGGATTAGTTATTAGTCCTACTCTTTTTCCTTTAAATAATTTTTCATATTTATCAATGTTTTCAATACCTAATATTACTTTACTCATTTTCATCTTCCTCCGCCATATGCATTATTTTTTCTAAATCTATTTGTTCAAATTTGTAATATACTCCCGCTGTTAATTTAATACCTAAAAGAGTTGGTAAACTGATACCAAAAAGTAACCATATTGGGGTTGCAATTGTCCCAATAATTTTTAAAACAAGCATTCCAAAAAGGATTAATGTTGTTATGAAATATCTAAATGAAATATAAAATGATGTTTTAATGATTTCACCAATCGTTAAACTTTCAAATGTAACCATAATTAAAGGAATGTGGATGCAAAGCATGGCAACAACTACTCCTAAAATTATCATTACCGCAACACCTAATTGAAAGATTAGATTGTGAGCATCATCTTGAGCTTGTGCGTATGCATAAAAATAAAATGCAAAGCCAACTACGCCGATTACAACCATAAGGATAACATTTATTCCAAATGCTTTCCAAAAATAATATTTAAAATTGCTAAAATAGCTTTTAAAGATATTAGTTTCATTCATATCATATTTAATTGTCGCATTCATCGCCACTATTGCGGGGAGTGCTGTAAATACTAAAAGAATAAAAATCAATGTAAAAATGTTAATAATTAATAATTTATATACCCAATCAAAAAATCTATAAGGTTTTGAATTTATCTTTTTGTCATAATCAGTTGTACTCATAATTTAGCATAAACAAATAATATATATTATTTTCCTTTCATTATACATTATAGCACAAAGTAAAAAAAAACTCAAACCCTAAGGCTTGAGTTCCTTGTTTTTAGATTATTGAATGTTATAACCTAAATCTTTCATTGCTTGTTTGTACTTAGGAAGTACTTCACTAAGTGCTGTAACAGGAGAATCACTCTTCTTAACGATTGATGCAGCTAGAGGCCAGAAACCACCATCACCGAAGTGTGAGCCACCACCAACTGTCATAGATAATAATTCCATTAATTCAAAGTAAGTATTATCTTGACAAGACATGATAACTTCGATATCGATTTCACGGTCAAGTTTAAGTTCTAGTGAGTTACGATAAGATTCATCAGCTGTTAAGTTAACTGTATTATTAGGGTCATCGCCAAGACCTGCAATTAGGTCATGAAGAATGTTCATAATAACTTTAGCGTTAATACCATTTTTACCATTTTCGATATTTAATACTGCATAGCAAGAAGTACCTGTATATGGAATTTGGAATGTAGATTCACTCATATCAACAGTTTCAATGTAGTTACCATTTGCATCTGTTAAATATTTATCACCATCAAGCTTAATAGCTTTAGATACATCAGTTGTAGTAACAGGAGTTCCGCCTTGTCCATCAGCTGTAGGATAAGGAACAACACCAATCTTGAATGTCATAACTAGTGGGTTAAATCTTGTTGATTCTTTTAAGAACCATAAGTCTCCATGGTGAAGAAGAGTTGAACCAGCTTGGAAGCCTGGAGAAACGTCTTGAACGCCACGAGCATAGTATAAACCACTTGCATAAGCTTCTTGTAAGAATGTAATTCTATCTGTAACTTGGTTATTAGTTAAGAAAATTCTTGGAGGGTTAACATTTGACATTTGGTTACCAGTTGAAGCAGTTAAACCAATGATACTTTCTGCAAAGCCCATGTCAAGAACATATTCGCCCTTACTTAATTTAGTTTGAGCATTCTTAACCCATGAATCAAACTTAGACATTGTCCATTCACCCTTCATCCAAAGTTCAGCAGGATCTTCAAGATTTAGAGATTGAACTTTATCTACATTGTAATACATGAAGTAGTCAGGTCTTGCATTTCCTAGTGCATAACCATAAACTCTACCTTTTACAGATGTAGCTTGGTTAATTGTACTATTTTGGATATAACCTTCTTCAGTTTGTTCTTTTTCATCATATGAAAGTTCAGCAAAGATACCAGTGTCAGTATTCATATTATAAAGTTCAGCAATTGATCCACCTTTAACAAGAGTAGGAATCCATGTTGAAGCAATTGTTATAACATAAACATCTCCATAACCTTCCATATACTTCTTGTTAATGTGTTTAACACGTTCAGGTCCCCAAGGAGCTGAATCTTCCCAAGCAGTATATTTAACAACTATATCATACGCAGCTTGAATTTTTGCTTGATGTTGTTGTTTGATATCTTTTTGAGAACCAGTATAACCTGGATCAAATGGGTCATATTCAGTAACAGGAAGAACTTTTATTTCATAAACCATACCTTTACCTTGGAAACCAATTTGATTTAATTCCCATTTAGGTTTGTAAACGCCTTTTGTGCCAAATACAGCGATTAATTTAACATCAGAGTAAACGTTTGGATTAATTCTTTCATAAACATTTCCTTTTTCATCTTCCCATCTTAAGAAGTCAAGTCCAGGAGTACTAGAAATAGCATCTTCTAGTTCAACACCAACACCTGCAACGAATGATGTAGGAGCATTAGCAGGAAGAGTACCGCCTTCAACAACATATTCAATTTTACAAATTGAAATTTGTTCCCAAGTAGCAGTTAAAACGACATCTTCTTTTGTGCCAGCTGTAATGTGTTCTTTATCCCATTGTTTGAAAGAATATCCTTCTTTTGTAGGAACAGGAAGTTCCCAAAGACCAACAGCTTCATCAAATTCAGTAGGAGCATCAGCAGGAAGTACACCATCATTTAGAACATAAGTAATTGAGTGTTTTACACCTGAAGGTAAGTTTTCCCAACGTGCATATAATTCAACATTAGCTTCTGTTTTTGCGGCGATAGAAGTAACTTTAGTACCTGTGAATTCAGCATTGTCATACCAACCACCAAAGTTCTTATCTTCTTTGGTTGGCGTAGGAAGACTTGCAACACCTTTTTCATCGAATACTGTAGGAGCATCGGCAGGAAGGGTTCCACCATCTAGGTTATAAGTAATACTATAAGTTTTCTTTGTTTGCCATAAAGCATATAGAGTTACATCAGCTTTTGTACTTCCAGGAAGAGTATTGTTAGTTAATCTACTACCATTCTTAGAATTAAGAGCCCAAGCTTGGAATGTTGAACCTTCTTTAGTTGGAGTAGGTAATGTAATATCTTTAGTTCCGTCATATTCAGTTACAACAGAACTAGCTGGTAATACGCCACCATCAAGTTCATACTTAATCTTATAGGTTTTAGTATCTTTACCACAACCTACAACACCAACTAAAAGAAGAAGAGCAACTAAACTTAAAACAAATCTTTTTAATTTCATTTTTTAATCTCCTTTTTTAATTTTTTTGTTAAATAATAATATGATTTCCATATTTCAAAACCAAATTTTTTATAGAAATCTATTAAACCGGTCCAATCAATAATTATATCAGTAACCCCCGCATCAATTAAAACATTTTTAGCAAAAGCTACGATATCGTACCCTAAATGACGACCTCGATATTCTTTATCAACACCAAGTGGACCAATGCCGCCAAGAGCACTAAAACAATTGCGCCATGTTAGGCTGTTACTAATTTGTTGTTCATTTGTGCTTGGATAACCAAGTTTTGCGAAAGCACATACTTTTTTGTCATCTAAACAAATGACGCACTCTCTACCCGTACCTCCATTATTCCAATAATCTAAAATTTCTTTAGTCCATCTTCCTGGCCAGTTGTTATGTAAGAATTCCATTATGTTATCCTTATCATCAACTGTTGCAATACGGAAGATATAATTAGAATTAACTAAGGCCATTTTCCCTTTGTTTTTACAAACTAAATCATAAGTAGAACCGGGATTTTCATACCCTCTTTTTATGAACCAATCAAGTGAATCTTTTAGTTCAATCGGAAGGCCAGGAAAAAAATCTGAATAATCACGGCCAATATTAATTGTACTTTTATTTAGTAATCCAAATTCGCTTTCTACTTTTTTTAATAAATTTGAACCAATTCCACGTTTTCGATAATGATGGTCTACATAGATTAAACTAACCCAACCAACATTATCGTACGCCTCAATTTTATATTCCTCTTGCCAAATTTTTCCTATAATAAATCCAACAAGTTTGTCATCTAATATTGCGACTAAAGTTGCATCATCATAAGCATTTAGCAAATTTCTTTCAAAAAGTTCTGAGGAAATAGGATATATATTTCCATATTCACTATTCCACAATTTATACAATTCTTCTTTATTTTGATAATTTGATAATTTAATTATTTTTTTCATTTTCCCAAATAGAAGGTGGAAGTCTTCCCTCCACCCTCACTTATTTTTTAATTAGTGTTTTTTTCTTAGCAAGAATGCTAATAAGCAACCAGCAGCTAAGAATTGAACAACTTGAACTGTTGCAGATGAACCACAAGATTTTGTTTCATTATCACCAGGAGTTACAGGATTAGTACTAGCGATTGCTTCACTTACTGCAGTCTTAATTGCTTCAACGTTAGGAAGTTCACTAATTGCACCATCAACTGACATAACATATGTAGAGATATCAACTAATTTAGAATTAACATCTTCTAATTCTTTCTTAAGATCATCTTTAGTTAATCCTTGAGGAAGAACTGTAACTTTGATCTTCTTAGATTTAACATTGTTACCTGCACCATCCCATACAGATACTGTAACTGTATAGTCACCAGCTTTAGTAGTGTTAACTTTAGTTCCACTAGTTTCATCAACACACCAATCAAGTGTACTTGCCATTAAGTCACCATCAACATTATCGATAGCTTTCTTAACAACTAGTTCAGGACTCCATGAAGTACCATATTGAAGAATTAATGAATCAACAAAGTCAACATATGGAGCAGTAACGTCTTGAATAGTTACATCAAATGATACTTTAGTAGAATGTTTAACATCGTTAGCAACTGTAGCAACAACACGGTGAACACCTTCAACAGGTTTACTGAAATCTAATGTTTCGCTTTCAAATACTACACGGTGAGTAATATCATTACCTAAAATAGTTTTGCCATTATAAGCACCATCATAAGCAGTTACAAATGTCATTGGGTCGATTGCAGCGATTGTAACTTTACCATCAACGATTGTAGGGTTAATGAATAAGTTAGCAGTATGTACATCGATAATTGGAGTATATCCATCTTCAACTACATAATGAATAACCATTGTATCTTTAACAGTAGGGTTACTTACAACAAATTTAACTGTGTAAACAGTACCAACTGCATCTTCAGATGTATCAATAGTGTAATTTAAGAATGAAGCTTGGTTAGTTTCTTTTGGTAAGAATCCATCAGCATTTGCTTTAATACTATAATCAGATGTTCTATTCCATTGACCTGGATTTAATTGAGTGTTAGTTAAGAATGCTTGAACTTCAGCATTAAATGTACCAGGAGATGAAGTGAATCCACTATCAATTGTATCCCAAGCAGCAGTACCTAAACTATTAGCTTTACGAACACTTGAAACATAGTTAATCATCCATACCCATTTAGTTCTATTTTCAGCACTTGCCCAGAAGCAGTTTGCATTGTAAGATGTAGAGATGAAATCCCATCCTACAGCAGATGTATTAGCAACTGTAAAGTCTTGCCATTTACCATCTTCACCACCAGCAGCAGTGCCAGGAGCAAAGAATGCTTTAACATCATTTTCAAAATCAGCGATCATTTCAGCTTTATCAGCATAAGGATATTTATAAACAACCATATCGCCTTCAGATGATTTATTATTCTTAGATACATACATAGAGTAAGATAATTTATCTAAGTCTTTTGCATATGATAAGAAATTGTCTTGTTCTTGGAAGCCAGATGCTAAACCTTGATAGTTGATAATTGAAGCAGGTTTGAATGATACGCCTTTCATAACTTCAACATAGTTATCAACTTTATCCATTAATTGATAAGATTTGCCATCAACAACTTTTTCTTGAACTTTTAAGCCAGTTGTAGAGAAATTGTAAGTTTTATATACAGCACTATCAACAGTACGTCCACTGTAGAAAGCACCACGAACGATGTTATTAAATTTAACTGCTTCTTCAGCAACACCTTTGTCAAGGTAACCAAAATCAAATGTAGCACCGCCAGCAGGAACACGGATTGTAGCAACGCATGCACGATAGTGTTCTGCATCTGCAGCAATTTCAGTTTCGCCTTTAGCTTTTCTTGTAGCGTTAGTTACTGTTCTTTCATCTTCATTAATCTTATGGTTAGTACCTTCTGCATTAACGAAAGCGATAGCAATATAACCACTGCCTTCTGGAGCATCAATTACATAGTCCCATAAATCGCAATCCCAGCCTTCAGCTTTCCAGCTAACTGTATTAACGTTTGTAGGTTTTTCTTGGAACCATTCCCATACAAATCTCTTGTATAAGAAATTGTCTGCATCTGTTTCTTTCATTACAGGAGTAGTACCATCTTCTTCGAAAACAGGATTTCCTTCTTCATCTTTTTCTTGTTCTTGAACTTTATCACAAACTGTAGTACCTTCTACGTATTGAGTAAGTTCGCCTTTAACATAGCAGAATTGAGGAGCCCATACATCTTCAGGAGCGCCTTCAGCACCAGCTTTTAGATAGAAGCCGTCCATAGCACAACCACGAATAATGCGGCCTTCGCCATCAATAACGAACATTCTGTTATAGAAGTTGTGAGCATTACTATTGTCGCCGATTGATACAGCTAATTCGATACCATCAAATTCAATATCTTCACCAGTATAGTTAAGTCTTAAGTGAGATAAAGATGGGTCTGCTGGAGTAGCCTTATAAGTGAATTTTACATTTTCAGTTCCATAAGTGTTACTCTTAACTCTTACAGTTGTAAGTTTGCCTTCACTATCATAAGCATAACCATTAATATTATTACCAGCACCTGATGCAGGATTACCATTAGAATCAACAGCAGATGTTAAGCCTGAGAAATAAATTGCATAATATTTACCAGTAGCAGCACCTGTTGCATCATATTGTGCTACACGTAGTCTAGTTTCATTCCATGGATACATTCTTGAAGAACCGCCCCATTTGTCATCTGGTTTTGCGGTATTATCATAGAAGTTAGGGAAAGTAGTATAAATACTACCCATTTCATACATAGGGATTTCATCTTCAGCAAGAGTTGGGTCAACTGTCCATTTGTCAGAAGCAGCAGCATCAGCAACAGGAGCTTTAGCAGCAAGTCCAACGATTACTAAAGTAAGTACACAAGTACTTAATAAAGCAAATAACTTTTTCATAATTTTCCTCCTTTTATATTATATTGAAAGCGTTTGCGATTATATTATAGCACAAATGAAAACGCTTTGCAAGAAGAAAAGCAACATTTTTTTATATTTTCATTATTTTCATGTTTTTTTCACTAAAATATGGAAAAAAGAGCTGTTATTAACAACTCTTTTTGTAAATTATTTAACTTTTGAGTAAGCAGCTTGATCAATAATTACTGTTGTATTTGGGTGTTTATGTAGAATTGAAGCAGGGAAATCTTCAGTAATTTCACCACTTAATAGTTTAACAACAGTATCAGCTTTATTTAAACCACTAATAAGCATTAAAATTTCTTCACTCTTCATAATGTTTTTAATACCCATTGTCATAGCATGAGTTGGAACTTCCTCAATACTATTAAAGAAACGTTTATTATCTTGTCTAGTTTTGTCAGTTAATTCAACAACAAATGTTTCTTGTTCAAATGATGTACCAGGTTCATTAAAGCCAATATGACCATTTCCACCGATACCTAATAATTGTAAATCAATGTGTATTTTATTTAAAGCATCATTATATTCTTTAGCACATGCATTTAAATCCTTACCGTTTGCAACAGGAAGATGAACATTTTCTTCTTTGATGTCAACATGGTTAAATAGATTATCATGCATAAAATAATAATAACTTTGAGGATGAGTACGGTCAATTCCACAGTATTCATCTAAGTTATAAGTTGTAATATTTTTAAAGCTAATTTCACCATTTTCATACTTTTTTACTAATCTTTGATATGTGCCAATGGGACTACTTCCAGTAGCAAGACCTAATATAGCATTGTTCTTTTCTTTTATTTTATTAGCGATTATTTCCGCAGCCATATCACTCATAGCATCATAATCTTTTACAATAATTACTTTCATTTTAAATTCCTTCTTTCCTATTTTAATGTAACAGGGCATGTGCCTTGTGCTTTAATTTTTCCTGTCAATACTTTGGCAAGTGACTCAAAACTAAGTACGCTTGCTTCATAACTTATAAGGTATGTTTTAGCTTTTAATACACCTAAATCATAAGGGGTACGCACACCAATAACAATTAATTTATCTTGATCTAAACTATTAATTTGATCAGCTTGTGTAGGATTAAAACAAGCATTATAACTACAATAAATAATCTTATCATAGTTTTTAGAAAGAGTTAGCAATTGTTCTTTTTCTTCATTATTTGGGTCAAGAGTAGAATAGAATTTATCAACTTTAAATGGCATAAAATCACCAAGTGATTTTAGTGAATTATCTTCATTTTCCGCAAGGGTAACTACTTTAATTTTAGGGAAAACCACTAATACTTTTTCATTTTCTTTTACTGGTAGTAAATGATTTTCATCTTTTATTAGGGTTATACCTTCATCCATTACTTTTCTTGCAAAAGCCATTCTTGAAGGTTCTTCTAATTCTTTTTCAATAGATTCAAATGACTCAGGCATATTTCCTACTTCATACATTTCTTTATATTTTAAAATTCTTTCTACTGAGGCATCAATCATTTCCATAGGTATTTGACCTTTTTCGGCAAGATGAAGGGCTGTATCCGCAAATTTCTTTTGCATTTCCACATTACGAGCTCCACACAACAATAAGATATCACAGCCAGAATTAAAACCATGTAAGACAATATCTTCTAGTGAGAAGTTATCAAATACCGCAGACATTGTTAATGAATCAGTAACCACTAATCCTTTAAATCCTAATTTTTCTCTTAATAAACCAGTTATAACTTTTTTCGATAAAGTTGTAGGGTATTTGTCATCATATTTTGTATATAAAACATGACTAGCCATGATTCCCGGTAAATCTTTTTCAACTGCTACTTTAAATGGTACAAGTTCTATTTTATTTAATCTTTCTTCATCAAAATCAACCTTTGGAAGTCCCACATGAGAATCAACGGCGGTATCACCATGACCTGGGAAATGTTTGATTGAAGTCATTAATTTAGCATCACTATAACCCTTAACAGCTTCATATACATATTTTGCAACTTCTTCAGGCTTTTCTGAGTATGAACGTACATTAATTACTGGGTTTTTCGCATTGTTGTTAACATCACCAACTGGGGCAAAATTAAAGTTAAAACCTAAATCACGAAGTTCAAGTCCCATATTATAAGCAAGTTTATAAGCATAATCATAATGGGATGTTGCACCAATAACCATAGCCCCTGGAGATTGGGTAATACCTTCAGTAACACGTGCTACCATTCCTCCTTCTTGGTCAATCGCAATAAAGGGAGGAATGTGAGCTTTTTCATTGATTTTTTTATTTAAATCATAGATTTGTTTAGGGTTACTACAATTATCCTTAAAATAAATTATTAAGCCCGCTCCGATTTCTTCAACTTGCATTGCAAGTTCTTTACTGTATTCAGTTCCCGAGAAGGCAAGACCAATCATTTGACCTACCTTCTCTTTTAATGTCATATTCTTGATGTCGTATTTTTTCATATTATTTTCTCTTTCTAAGTACGATTACTAATCCACTTAATGTTACG
>CAVJDT010000019.1:0-32909 GCA_963648435.1 Bacillota bacterium | reverse complement strand
AGTAAAGCGCGTGATGAAGTAGAAACATTAGTACAAAGTGTTCTATATCAAAACATTGACATTGATAAAGCATATGACATTGCAATAAAAAACATCAATAATAATAAATAAGAAAATATCATTAAAAGCATGCTTAAACGAAAAAACACAAGCATGCTTTTTAATTTATAAATCAACGGTCTAAAACTTAAATATTGATAGAAAAAATTTTAAAGTAAAAAGAAAAACTAAATTATTCAATTATAATTTTAAAAGTACTTAATGGTGTAAATATGCTTCCTAATAAGTGTTTAGTGCTATCTAGTTAATTTGCTATTGCAAAAATAAAAGAAATATTGTAAAATATAAAAGTATAAAATGAGAAGACTCTATGAGGAAACATTATGTCAAATAAAAGTACAGTAGAAACATTTAATAATAAACCATTAAAAATTATATTTGAAAGAATAATACCATTTATATTAATAGCAGTATTTACAGTAAGGATATTTTGTTACCAAAGTGAAATATTAAAAACAATTAATACTTCATCAGATGGACCTACAAAATATATGTATGTTGGTCTTGCTAGTAATATACTCGGAAATAACGCATTAGCCCTACTTGTATATATAGCTATTTGGTTAGAATATGTAGCAGTGCTATTGATAATCCTTCGCCCATTTTTTAGTTTTAAAACGATAAGAAATTTAGCAAGGTTTGTTTGTGGACCTATATTTATTTTAAATCTTATATTAGTAAAACCAATTGTAAAAGTGTTAGAAGGAACAAATAATTTTACACTTCTTACAATGATGCTTATTTTAGAGGCTTCAATTGGCTTAATAATCAGTACATATTATTTCATCAAAAACTTTAAAGAAAAAAATAATTATAAAACTATCTTATTTATGTTTGGAATGCTATTGTTATTAATGATTCCTTCACTTCCAAAATTCTTTGTACAAGCTACATATGGGCTTGGAACTGGTAAAATTATCACCGCATATCCATACGATTTATCACTAGCCCATCGTATTTTATTATATATTGGAATTATCATACCTGTTGTTATGTATTTTCTATTAAGAAACAAATCACAAGAAGTAATTATGTTTACGCTTATATATGTATCGATTGCTACAATGATTGGATTTGTTAGTAGATATGATTATACTAGTTTTAAAGAACCATGGGCTTGGCCATTTCATTTATGTAATACTGCAATGTTTATAATTCCGCTTTGTTTAATATTTAAGTTGAAAAAATTATTTTATTTCACTTATTTTATAAATGTATTAGGTGCGGTTTTCGCAATGTTAATGCCAAACTATAACGAAATGACACCATTACTTAGTGCTCATACATTTGAATTTTGGTATAATCACTGGATTGCTTCATTTATGCCTTTGTTAATTGTTGCGTTAAAAGTATTTAATAGACCAAAAATAAAAGAGTTTTATTGGTCAATGTTTTGGTTCTTTATTTATTTTGTATCAATGCTAATATTAAATGTTGTATTTACCGCGAAAGGACATAGTGTAGATTATTTCTTCATTAATAGCGATTTTATAGGTGATAAACTAGGAGAGTGGGGGCGAAGGTTGTTTAGCATTAAAACAACAATCAGTGTAGGTGGATTAGATTTAACCTTCCATCCATTATATCAAACTTTATTCTTCTTAGTGTATATAGCGCTTGGCCTTGGAGTTTGGTTTGTTTATAATGAATTCTTTATTATTGCGGATGAACATTATGAACTTAGTGTTAAACTAAAGAAAATTAGATTGGATAAATTAGCCTTACAAAATGCCGCAAGTCCAGAAAGAAAGGAAAAACTTATGACAGAAAATAGAACTGCAAAATTTGAATTAAAACATTTTTCTAAAAAGTATGCAACAAGTAAAGTATACGCAGTTAAAGATGCTAACTTAGTTGTTAATGCGGGAGAAATTTTTGGATTCTTAGGTCCTAATGGAGCAGGCAAATCAACAATCATTAAAAGCGTAGTTGGTATTCAACCGATAACTGAAGGAAATATTGAAATTTGTGGTTATGATGTAGCAACAGAATCAGTTTATGCAAAAGCAAATATTGGTTATGTCCCTGACCATTATGCATTATATGAAAAACTTACAGGTCGTGAATATATTAATTATATTGCGGATATATATGAAGTTCCCCAAAAAGAACGCGACGAAAGAATTGAAAAATATGTTCATTTGTTTGAATTAGAAGGATCAATTGATAGTAAAATTAGAACATACTCACATGGTATGAAACAAAAAATAACAATTATGTCAGCTCTTGTTCATAACCCTAAAGTCTGGATCCTTGATGAACCATTAACAGGACTTGATCCCAATAGCATTTATCAAGTAAAAGAGTGTATGAAACAACATGCGGCTGAAGGAAATATTGTATTTTTTAGTTCCCATTTAATTGATATTGTTGAAAAACTTTGTGTTAGAATTGCGATTATTAAAAAGGGTCAAATCCAATGTGTTAAAACAGTAGCAGAAATAGAAGCGTCAGGAATAACTCTTGAACAATTCTATTTAGATACAATTACTGGTAAAGAGGATAATACTCATGAAAAACACAGCAATTGAAAATAGTGATGTAAAAAAGCAAAAATTCAATCACTTAAAAACTCTTGTTGCAATGCAACTTAGAGACAAAGTTGATTTAAGTTGGATTAAAAATAAGAAAAAAGCTTTAAGAAGAATAATCTTAATCCTTATTAAATTCATAATTATTGCTGCTACAACATATTTACTTTTATTTTTCAGTAATAAAATTAATTTATTTAAATATTATCAAACTACAACTATTGTAGTATTAGTACTTACAATTTCTTTATTTTTATCTCTTATTACGTGTACATTTGAACTTATGCAAACATTATATTTTGCAGAAGACAACAAAGTGCTGATAACATTACCAGTAAACACCAATAGTTTGTTTATTTCTAAAATAATTGTTTACTATATTTATGAATTAAAAAAGAGCTTAAGTTTCTTGGTACCTATTGCCTTTGGTTGCACGATTTTACTTGTATTGCAACATACATGTTCACCACTTATCTATTTGTGGATGTGGTTACCATTATTATTTATAATTGCACTTCCAGTATTATTTGGTGCATTATTATCAATTCCAATGATGTATATATATCGTTTATTGAAAAGAGTTCCAGTATTAAAGGTTATTCTTTTTGTAATAACTCTTGGTGCGGTTATAACAGGTGTTGTTTACTTAATTAATTTATTACCTGAAAGTATTGATTTAATAGGTAAATTTAATAAAGTCGCAGAAGCAATAGAAAAATTCTTACTTCAAGCTGAATCAAAATTATCTATCTTTAGAAACCTAACATATATCTTGATTGGTGAAAAAGCTAATATTTTAGAATATACAATCAAACCACTTACATTTGTTAAATTTGCAATTTTGGTGGCTATATGTGGGGTAGCATTTGTTTTAGTATACTTTATATCACGTCCAATATTCTTTGGTATGATGGCTAAAAATTTTGAAATCAATAAAAGTAATGGTGAATCAAAACAAAACAAAACTCACA
This sequence comes from Bacillota bacterium, assembly GCA_963648435.1. Lineage (GTDB taxonomy): Bacteria > Bacillota_I > Bacilli_A > ML615J-28 > CAG-313 > UMGS75. The sequence goes on along the minus strand of CAVJDT010000019.1, from coordinate 29,347 downwards.
CAAAATATGGTACATTTATTAATAAAGAATTTATGATAAATTTAAGAACAATAAATATATCAGTTAATTATTTAATGACATACATAATTATTCCAATCTTAGTGCTTTTTATTAACAAAATATATACCGCAATGAATCTAAGTCTTTTAGGTCATACACTTGTAAACACATTTAATATTTTAATCATTTTACTTCCGCTTCTTTCCTCTAATGCTTTAGTCGCAACATACTATAGTAGTGAAGGTAGAGCAGGATATATGAAAAAAACTAAACCTGTATTTATTGTATATCCATTACTAATAAAACTATTATTTAATGTTTTATTTTCAATTCCTACTGTATTTGTGACGGTTGGTATATTTGGAGGACTAAATCATATAGGTATATTAAATATTATGATTATTGGTTTTGCCATCTTGTTTATTCATGTTGGACATATGATATATAGTGCTACACTTGATATTATGAATCCACAAAATGAACAGTATGCAACTAGTGGGGGAACTATAGATAATCCTAATGAAACTAAATCAACAATCGTAGCTTTTGTAATTGCGATTGTGATGGCTATTGCCTCATTTATTTTCTTTAAGGAAAATAATGTGTATAATTCAACTTACATGGCATCAATTAAGTTATTCTTGATAGGCCTTGTTTTCTTAGGTATAATGGTATATATGTTTGTTCAAAGGGTAAGAGCCTACTATTATGAAATTCAAGGTGACCGTCAATGAAAAAAACTGTAATAATTACTATTATCGCTATATATATCATATCAATTGTTTTAGTTGCAACCCTTGGTATTAATTCTTCACTTGATTATGAAAAAAAATATGTAACAGGAATTGATGGTTCCCATACACTTGGATATGTAGAATATACAGAAGAAGAAGCTGCTGCTAAGGGCTGTAATGGCATTATTGAAATTAATGATGATGAATTTAAACCAAATATGAAAATTACTTTAGATTTTAGACCTATCCCTGGGAACGCTGATGAGAAAATTTTGCGTTATAAGGCTAAGGGAAAAAGTCAAGATTATTGTGAAATAATAGCACAAGATGATGGAACCGCAACTTTAATTATAAAGGAACAAACCACATTATTTATAGATGTTATTTCTCAAGATAATAAAAAATACCAAATAACTATTATGATAGCTATTAAAAATTCTGATTGGTAAAAAGACATATAAAGATAACTACTACTTTATAGGCCTAAATTATTAGTAGTAAAAATGAAAGGAAAATTTAAAATGAAAAAGTTAACAAAATTATTTTTAACTCTTTGTATTATAGGATTAGGTGCACTTGTTGTTTCATGTGAAAATAATAATACTTCTAAAACATACAAAGTAGTATTTGAAACAAAAGGTGGTTCAATTGTAAAATCTATAAGTGTAGAAGAAAACAAAGAATTAACATTCCCTACTAATCCTACTAAAGAAGGATTTGAATTTGTAGGTTGGTACTTAGATGAAAACTACGTAGAAAAAGTTCAAACTCCATATATTGTAACAAAAAACGTTACTTTCTATGCCAATTGGCAAGCTTTAGAAACAACTGAAATTCTTGTAAATGTGGTTGAACAACGTGCTTCTTTTGAACTTTTTGAAGATAATAGAGGAGAAAAAACAAACAAGAGAACTGAATTTTTTGATTTAACAAAACCGTATTATGTTGGCGATGACAATCCATGGCAAGTTAAACCTTCTGTTTCATTCGTAAAACGTGATAAAGTAACTGGTGCTATTGAATATAATATTCAAGTTACAAACTGGGAGTATGAAATAGTCATTACTGAAATAACTTCTGATGGTAAAACAACGCCCACAACAGCAGAATTAGTTGAAAATGTTGATACAATCAATTGTACAGTTGATTTTAGTGAAAAAGCAATTGGCAAAACATTCAAAGTAGAAGTAACACCAAAAGGCTTAACTGAAAAGCAACAAGCTAATAAAGATAAATATACAGTTTCATTTGAATGTCAAGTAGAAGATGGATTCAATGTATACGATGCAAAAGAATTAGGCTATATTGATACACGTTCTAATACTGAAGAAGCTGATGCATGGAAAACATTTAAAGAAGCAAATGGTATGGATATTAATTATAAACCTTCAAATTTATTCTTCCAAAATAATATTGATGTAACTGTTGAATCAGTTCCCGGCTATTTCTTCTATACAAAAGAAGAAATTGGTAATGCATCTGATGCGGAAATCGCAGTAGGCTCATTAAAAGACTATGTTGAATTATTTGAATATGAAATGGCAGAAAACCAAACACTAGGCATTTATGGTAACTACTTTACATTAAGTGTATCAACTCTTCCATTAGTTGTAAGAAATGGTAATAAACCAACTGAAGAAGGAAGAGCAACATCTCATTCTCAACTCTTCCGTTTTACTGGTCATGAGTCATCAAAGGTTGTTATGGAAGAAATTAATTTCATTGGCAACGCTCCAAGAGTTGAAGACATGAGAAAAGCTGGTGGTTTAATTTGCATGAAGGTCAATGATCAAGAATTCTATGCATACAATAATATTAGTACAAGCTGGTATATACCTTATTTTGCAAATGGTACGCAAAAAAGATTCGAAATTAATAAATGTAAAGCATATGATTCATTCAACTGCTTCTTATATAATTGGGGATCTGGTGATGTTCATTTTGTTGATTCAGAAATGATTGGTGCAGGCGGTCCGGTGGTAATTCAAGACCACTATCAACCAGGTTCTGAAGATGAAAGATTAAGTAAAACTTATATTGAAAACAGTCTACTTGAATCTTATGTAGCAGGTACAGAAGGTTGGTTCACAAGTGTTGGTGCAACATCAGCAGCTTCAGCTATTAAATCTTTAGATCAATGTTTCACCCCATTTGGTCGTGCAATTCTAAAAGAATCTGCCGATGGTACAACTTACTTTAACTGTATTGTTATTAATAAAGCAAGTACAGCAGAAGGACCAACCGCAGTAAAATGTGGTGGTACAATAAAAATTGATGATTACGCTGCCTTCAATTATGGTGCAGATGATCCATATGCAAAAACTTTCCTAGATACAATTTATAGTTACAATGCTCCGGCTCTACAAACATCAGCCGCAGACCCTAAAAATTCAATAAATGATTATGCATTTATATCTCAAGTTGGTATAACCGATAAAGATCAAAAACAAATTTTAGATCCTAATCATGCGGTATTTAAAGGTGACTATATTTGTATTTATTATATGGGTATGGCTATCGTTCTTGGATACAACAACATGAATGGTACAGCTCATGAAATCTACACACCTACAAAATAATAAGTAATAAAGAGAGTGGAAACACTCTTTTTCTTTATAGGGAAATTTCATTTCTATAAATTAGTTTGTAATTTTATAAAAAATAAGAATATATAACTTACAAAACATTCCTTTTAATAGTCTTTATATGAAGTAAATAAAATAATGAAATAAAACCTCAACATTCATTTTACTTCCAACTATTTGGATTGGAAACTCCCCACCAAAAATTAGCGATGATTATAATAATAAAAGTATTTGTCCATTTGATGGATTAATAGTAGATGTGAAAATAGCATCAAGAGTACTGATAAAATCAGAAATAGATGCACATTTTAATAGTGTTACCGATTTAATAAATATCAAAAAGTATAATAAAGAAGGATTACTACTAGAAGAACTAGTAGGAGAAAACACACACATCTATAGTTATGATACTCAAGATAAAATAATAAAAGAAAAAATAAACGAAGAAGAAATAAACTACACCTATGATAAAGAAAGTTTATTACCAAAACGTTGTACCATTAAAAAAGAAAATGGTATAATAGAGTCAGTAATAGACTATACATGGGTAACAAATAGACTACTACAACTCACGCAAACAAAAGATAATAACATAACCAAAATAGAATTTGAATATGACCAAGAAGGAAGAAGAATCAGTAAACAAGTAACCCAAAATAATATCGAACGATATAGATATGAATATATATATTTTAATAATATACTAAAGTATGAAAGAAGAAAAGAAAATACAATACTACAATATGAAATAGAATATTTATATGATGAGAATAGTAACATCTATGGTTTTATCTACCGTAAAAATCAACTAATAGAAAAATATTTATATAAGAAAGATATCTTAGGACTACTAGATGAAAGAAATGAAGAAATAGCAACATATTAAAAAAGATATTAAATACCTTTGAAAAATTAAAAAATAGTATAGATCAGTTACAATAATAGTAACTTTCTATACTTTTTTGTATGTTATAATTTTTTAGCAGTTCATATTTTTTAAAGATAAAAACACTTGTTAATCTATGTAAGAATAGTATAACTGATATATTTTTCTAATATAGTTATAATAGGAACAATTCATTAAGTAAAAATAAAACCTAAATACATTTAATTTTACTTAAATAATAAAAATACGTAAATTTCTTTAATTATTTTAAACATTGTGGTATAATAATCAAGTATAAAATTAATAAGCGTTTAGATTAGGAGGATATTATTTATGTCTAAAAAAGTTTTCCAATCAATGGATGGAAACCAAGCAGCTGCTCATGCGGCATATGCCTTTACTGAAGTAGCTGGTATTTATCCAATTACTCCATCATCACCAATGGCTGAGTATGCGGAAGAATGGGCATCAAAAGGTAAAAAGAATCTTTTTGGTATGCCTGTTAAAATTGTTGAAATGCAATCAGAAGCTGGTGCTGCAGGTTCAGTTCACGGTTCATTACAAGCTGGAGCTTTAACCACTACATTTACTGCTAGCCAAGGTTTATTATTAAAGATTCCTAATATGTATAAAATAGCTGGTGAATTATTACCTGGTGTTATTCATGTTTCTGCAAGAAGCCTTGCTGCTCAAGCATTATCAATTTTTGGTGATCACCAAGACGTTATGGCATGCCGTCAAACAGGTTTTGCTATGCTTGCTACATCAAGCGTTCAAGAAGTTATGGACCTTGCTGGTGTTGCTCACCTTGCCGCAATCAAAACTAGTGTACCATTTATGCACTTCTTTGATGGATTTAGAACAAGCCATGAAATTCAAAAAGTAGAAGTAATGGATTATGAAGTTTTTGATAAACTATTAGACCGTGAAGCAGTACAAGCTTTCCGTAATCGTGCTTTAAATTTTGAACATCCTGTTACAAGAGGAACTGCTCAAAACGATGACGTTTATTTCCAAACTCGTGAAGCAAGTAACAAATTCTATAATGAAGTTCCTGCGGTTGTTGCTGATTATATGGCAAAAATTAGTGAAGTAACTGGTCGTAATTATGCTCCATTTGTATATTATGGTGCAGAAGATGCAACTGACGTAATTGTTGCTATGGGTTCTGTTACTGAAACTACTAAACAAGTTGTTGATTATTTAAATGCTCAAGGAAGAAAACTTGGTTGTGTAACTGTACACTTATATCGTCCTTTCGCAAAAGAATATTTATTTAAAGTTATGCCTAAGACAGTTAAGAGAATTGCTGTATTAGACCGTACTAAAGAACCTGGTTCAATTGGTGAACCTCTATACTTAGATATCAAGGCTGCTTTCTATGGACAAGAAAATGCTCCTAGAATTATTGGTGGTCGTTATGGATTATCTAGTAAAGACACTACTCCTGCTCAAATCATCGCTGTTTATGATCATCTTGCAAAAGATGGATTTGATGGATTTACAGTTGGTATTGAAGATGATGTAACTCATTTAAGTATTCCAGTTGGTAAAGAAGTTAAATTACTAGAAGGTACTTCTGAACTAGTATTCTATGGTTTAGGTAGTGATGGTACAGTAGGTGCTAATAAAAACACTATTAAGATTATTGGTGATAACACTGATTTATATGCACAAGCATATTTCGCATATGACTCTAAAAAGAGTGGTGGCGTAACTCGTTCGCATTTACGTTTTGGTCCTAAACCTATTACTGCTCCATATCTTGTAAGCTTAGCTGATTTCGTTAGTTGTAGTCTTGAAGCTTATGTTGAAAAATATGATATGCTAAGTTGTTTAAAAGATGGTGGAACCTTCTTACTAAATACTGTTAAATCTGCTGATGAAATTGAAGCTCATTTACCAAATAGTTTCAAAAAAGCATTAGCAGAAAAACATGCTAAGTTCTATATCATCGATGCTGTTCATCTAGCTCGTCAAATCGGTTTAGGTGGAAGAACTAATACAATCTTACAATCTGCATTCTTCAAATTAAATGAACAAATTATGCCTTATGATCATGCTCAAGAATTAATGAAGAAATATGCAGCTAAAACATATGCTAAGAAAGGTGAAGCTGTTGTTCAATTAAACTATCAAGCAATCGATAAAGGTGCTGAAGGATTAGTTGAAATAACTGTTAAACCTGAATGGGCAAATCTTCTTGTTGAAAAACATGAAGTTGCAAGTGATCGCCCTCATTTTGTTAAAGATATCGCTGATCCTGTTAATGCTATTAAAGGTTATGATCTTCCTGTTTCTGCATTTAATGGTTTTGAAGATGGCACAATTCCATGTGGTACAGCCGCATACGAAAAACGTGGTACAGCTAACTTCGTTCCTGAATGGAACCCAGAAAATTGTATTCAATGTAATCGTTGTGCCTTTGTATGTCCTCATGCTGTAATTCGTCCATTCCTTGCAACTGAAGAAGAAATGAAAAATGCTCCAGAAGGCGTTAAGACTCTTAATGCTATTGGCAAAGACTTTGCAGGATTACAATATTCTATTCAAATTTCTACCCTTGACTGTACTGGATGTGAAGTATGTGTAAATACTTGTCCTGGTAAGAAAGGTGAAAAAGCTCTTAAGATGGTTCCAATTGATCAAGCAATTGAAGATAAACAAGCTGAACATGCTAAATATTTCTTCAATGAAGTAACTTATAAAGATTACTTAGTTGATAAGATGGCTAATGCTAAGAATTCACAATTTGCTCAACCATTATTTGAATTCTCTGGTGCTTGTGGTGGTTGTGGTGAAACTCCTTATGTTAAACTTACAACTCAATTATTTGGTGACCATATGGTTGTTGCTAATGCAACAGGTTGTTCTTCAATTTATGGTGGTAGTTTCCCTGCTTCTCCTTATACAAAAAATAAAGAAGGCAATGGTCCTGCTTGGGCTAACTCTCTATTTGAAGATAATGCTGAATTTGGTTTTGGCATGATTAATGCTTCTAATGCATTACGTGACCAAATTGCCACAATTATGGAAGAAGCTCTTGAAGAAGGATGTTGCCAAGGTAAAGTTCAAGAATTATTCAAGAAATGGTTAGAAAATCGTGAAGACTATAAAGTAACTAAAGAAGTTAAGAATGAACTTGTTCCATTATTAGAACAATGTAATGGTGAAAGAGCTAAGAAGATTTTAGGCTTAAAAGACCACTTAGTTAAACGTTCACAATGGATCTTTGGTGGTGACGGATGGGCATACGACATTGGTTACGGAGGTTTAGACCACGTTATTGCTAATGGTGAAGATGTTAATATTTTAGTATTAGATACTGAAGTTTACTCTAATACTGGTGGTCAATCTTCTAAATCAAGCCCTACTGCTTCAATCGCAAAATTCACAGCTGCAGGTAAACATGGTAAGAAGAAAGATTTAGCCGCAATCGCAATGAGTTATGGACATGTATATGTTGCTTACGTTTCTCATGGTGCTGACCAAGCTCAATTATTAAAAGCAATGCGTGAAGCCGAAGCATATCATGGACCATCTATCATTATTGCTTATTCTCCATGTATCAACCATGGTGTAAAAGCTGGCATGGGTAAATCACAAGAACAAGCTAAACTTGCTGTTGAATGTGGTTATTGGACACTTCTAAGATTTGATCCAAGACTTGCCACAGAAGGCAAGAACCCACTAGTATTAGATTCTAAAGAACCTAACTGGGATTTATATGATCAATATCTAATGAGTGAAACTCGTTATGCACAATTAAAGAATGTTAATCCTACTGAAGCAGATGCTCTACTTGCTAAAAATAAAGCTGAAGCTATGCGTCGTTATAAGATGTATCAAAGATACTTATCAATGGATTATTCACTATAGTACTAATCTAGAGGCTATTTTAATAATAGTCTCTAGTTTTTTCTAACTAAATATTAAACTTTTTTTCATTTTCTTTTACAAAACAACTAAAAATATGTATAATAAGAGTAATAGTATATAGAGGTAAAAGCATGAATACAAAAAAAATAACAATTAGATTAATAATAGTAATATTTATTGCATTCTTTTGGTTAACTTTAACAAGTTGTAAAATATCAGAATCATACGCCCAAAAGATTAACGATGCATATGATAACGGAACTCCCCTTACTTACAATGAGGTAATGATTAAACTTGGAACTCCGTTTAGTAAGGAAATAGAAGGAAGCCCATCTACTGCGACTGGATATGCTGAATGGTTTCAAGGCTATAAAGAAGGGGAAGAAAAAAAGTTTGTTAAAGACAATCAAAAAGGCAAAAAAATAAAAGCCATATATGTTGAATTCATAAATGGTAAAGCAATAGGTGCGAAATATTATGTCGTTAATGAATAAAAACATTTCTAGATGTTTTACACTAATAATTGTTCTAATAATGATTTTTACATTAAGTAGTTGTAATAAAGTAACAAAAAGCAATTATAATAAAATTTATTTAGGAATGAAAAAATCAGAAGTTATTCAAATTATTGGACTACCAAATGAAACAATACCACAACTTACATATGATATTTGTTATTGGTATGATAACGCAACAAGCTTTAAAGATGCAATCGCAAAAGAAAAAGAAGGAAAGGAAGTCTATTGTATTATTCTAACCTTTACAATTTTAGAGGATACACCAAGTGTGGTTACGCATAAAGAATATGGAAGGATACAAGACTTTAAAGGTGAATAAAATGAGTTATGCTCAAACAAGACTTGAAAATGATAAAAGAAAAAATAAACCTAATATAATATTTCCCATCATTAATACTATTTTCGCAACCATTCTTATGGGAATAGTAATATTCTTATTTTGTACAAGTAAAGGTTCATTTGGAACAGGTTTATTTATTTTTTGTGTAATTATATTAATTTTATACCCATTATCTAGTTGGCTAAATAGTTTTGTTTTAAAGAAAATGAATTTAAAGAAAATTAATAATTATGAAAAAGAAACTGAAATGCTAATTAAATATGTAAAAAGATATGAATCATACCGTGCCTATGAACTTGGTAAAGATTTAAACATTAATTTTGAAATAGAAAAAACTGATAAAATAGTAGAAGGAGAACCACTTCAGTTTAATCCTGATACTTGTAGTTTAGGTGTTCCTCAAAATGCTAATGTATTACTAACCTTAGGGGTAAGTTTTGCGGGAATCGAAGTAAATAAAGAAACAAAGCAAATAGTGGGAGTTGCTGGAATGCTACCACGTTCAGTTTGGTATCCTAAAAAATTAAAAGCTCCTACACCAACTAAAGCTAAAATTAAAGTTAATTTCAATGGCTTTAATATTAATAATAAAATTGTTATTCATGCATTAAGAAGAGCTGATATATATTATGATAATAAAACAGGATGGTTAGCATTTGGTGAAAGAAAAGTTACAGTTATTGATAATGCCTATGAAATTAAAAAAGGTGTCATAATTGTATTAAGAGATCAAGAACTTATGTCAGTATGGCTTGCACTTGACCCAGATCTATTAGTAAAGTAAGGTATATTTTCCAAATAGGGATATACCTTTTTAAAAATTCTAATGGAAAGTAATGAATGGGTTATACTAAATATATATTTAATTATTTATTTGCAAAATTTATGAAAATTTGGTATAATATATTAGCTAAAAGGATTAATAAAATATAAATATATAAAGTTAGTAAAGGAGATATGAAAGATGTCTAAATTACAAATTAAAAATTTACATGTAAGTGTTGAAGGAAAAGAAATATTAAAAGGCGTAAATCTTGAAATGGAAACTGGAGAGTTCCATGTTATTATGGGACCTAATGGAACTGGTAAATCAACACTAGCATCTACTATTATGGGACATTACAAATATGAAGTAACAGAAGGTGAAATTCTTCTTGATGGTGAAGATGTCTTAAAAATGACAGTTGATGAAAGAAGTAGAAAAGGTTTATTCCTTGCTATGCAGTACCCAAGTGAAATAGCAGGTGTTACTAATTCTGATTTTATTAAGAGTGCTATGCAAGCAAGACTTGGGAAAGATGAAAGAATTTCATTATTTAAGTTCATTAAATCCCTTGATACAGCGGTAAAGGAACTTAAAATGCGTGAGGATTTACCTCAAAGATATGTTAACGAAGGCTTTTCTGGTGGTGAAAAGAAACGTAATGAAATTCTTCAAATGAAATTACTAAAGCCTAAATTTGCTATTCTTGATGAAATTGACTCAGGACTTGATGTAGATGCTTTAAAAATTGTTGGTGAAAATGTTAATAATATGAAATCTAATGATTTTGGTGCTTTAATCATTACACACTATGAAAGATTATTAGATTACTTATCAATAGATAAAGTTCACATTTTAATAAATGGTAAAATCGTTGCGGATGGCGGGTTAGAACTTATTACTAAGATAGACCAAGAAGGCTATGATTGGTTAAAAGAAGAACTAGGCATTGAAGATGAAGAAACTGTACGTCCTAATATCTTAGGTAGTTGTGCCGTTAAAGAAAATTTAGGAGACAAAAATGACTAGTGTAGTTACCAAACCTTCAACAAAAGAATATATTATTAGTAATAATTCACCATTAATAAAATATGACTTAGATGAAGAAGTAAAAAATATAATAGTAAAAGTTATGCCAAATTCAAGTGGTAGTATGGTAGTTTACAATACTAAAGACCATGACATTGATTTTGTCATGCAAATTGAATTAATGCAAAACGCTACATTCAAATTATATAACATAACAACAACAGATCACAATGTTAATATGAAAGTATTATGTGATTTAAAAGAACAACATAGTTTATTTGAAAACTTAAGTGTTTCTTTAAGTGGTGTTTCATCTAACTATAATAGTTATACTAATATCAACCACTTAGCTCCCAATACAATTAGTGAACTTTCAGTATATGCTATTGCCAAAGAAAAAGCAAGTGTTAAACTTGATAACAATGCTTTTATTAAAAAAGGATGTAGTAAAGCTGTTGCTCATCAAAAAGCCAAAGGACTTACTCTTGATAAGACTTCTTCAATTAAAGCCCTACCTAATTTATTTATCGATGAATATGATGTAATAGCTAACCACGCCGCATCAATAGGGTCACTCAATCCTGAAGACTTATTCTACCTAATGAGTAGAGGATTAAATAAAGAAGAAGCTTCTAAAATAATTATTATGGGTTTCATTACTCCACTTATCGAAAAAATAAGTGATAACGAAACTAAACAAATGATCTTAAATAAATTTTTAGAAAAAGCAATATAAAGAAAGGAGATGTTAATATGAATGAAATAAAGAAAGATTTTCCGGTATTAGTTAATAACCCATCTTTAGTTTATCTAGATTCATGTGCTACATCTTTAAAGCCAAAATGTGTAATTGACAAACTTGATGAATACTATGAAAAGTATGGTGTCAATGTTAACCGTGGTGTTTATGAATTAAGTTATAAAGCTACTTGTGAATATGAAGAAACAAGAGAAATTACGGCTAAATTCTTAAATGCTAAACCTGAAGAAATAGTTTTTACAAAAGGCGCAAGTAATGGTCTTAATTTAATTGCTTCAAGTTATGGTCTTGATAATATTCAAGAAGGTGATGAAATAATAACTAGTGAACTTGAACATCATAGTAATATTATTCCATGGCAAAATGTTGCTAAACGTAAAAAAGCAATTTTAAAATTTATTGAACTTGATAGTACAGGTAGAATTACGGTTGAAAGTTTTAAAAAAGTGTTAACTAATAAAACCAAGGTAGTAGCGATTACATATGTATCAAATGTTATGGGTTATATTACCCCAATTAAAGAAATTATCGACCTTGCTCATAGTGTTGGTGCTGTAGTAGTTGTTGATGCTGCTCAAGCAGTACCACACATGAAAATAGATGTTAAAGCCTTAGATGTTGACTTTTTGGCTTTTTCAGCTCATAAAATGCTAGGTCCTACGGGATTTGGTATTATGTATGGTAAATATGATTTACTTCAAAAAATGGAACCAATTGAATTTGGCGGAGATATGAATGACAATGTAGATTTGTATGAATCTCATTATAAAGATGCTCCATATAAATTTGAAACAGGTACTCCCCCTATTGCGGAGGGAATTGCCTTTAAAGAAGCAATTAAATATCTTGAAAATTATGGATTTGATAAAATTCAAAAAACAGAACATGAATTAACAAGATATGTGGTAGAAGAGTTACTAAAAATACCAAATGTTACAGTATATAATCCAACTGTGGAAACGGGCACAATTGCTTTTAATATCAATAATGTGCACCCACATGATGCCGCAACGTTTTTTGACCAAGAGCATATTGCTTTAAGAGCAGGACATCACTGTGCTCAACTAATTACTAAATGGTTAGAATGTGTTGGTACACTTAGAGCTTGTTTCTATTTATACAACGATTTAGAGGATGCTAAAAAGTTTGTAGAAGCCGTTAAAGGTGCGGCTGAATATTTTAAGGAGTGGTAATAATGAATAATTTATCAAACCTATATGGTCAAATTATAAGTGAACATCGTAAATTTCCACGCAACAAAGGTTTAATCGAAGGCTATAAAACCCTAAGACTTAAAAATCCTTCATGTGGTGATGATGTAACTGTTCAAGTAGATGTTAAAGATGGCATTATTAAAGATGTTAGACATGATGGTACTGGATGTGCTATTTGTTGTTCTTCTGCCTCAGTAATGAGTGAGGTGTTAAAAGGAAAAACAGTTAAAGAAGCAGAAAGTATTATTAATGATTTTTATGAATTAATAAAAGGTAATATGCCAGAAAATGAGGAACGTTTAGAAGAAGCAATTGTCTATATTAACATTCATAATTTCCCTCCTCGTGCTAAATGTGCAACTTTGTCATGGCGTGCAGCTGGAGCTTTACTACTTGGTGAAGAAGGAGAAAAAGAAGAACATGAATGATGAAAGAAAAGATATAAATCAAATAGTGGGCGATTATAAGTATGGTTTCAAAACTGAAGTTGAAAATGTTTATGATACAGGCCATGGAATTAATGAAGATGTTGTTAGAAAAATATCACAAATGAAAAATGAACCAGACTGGATGCTAGACATTAGACTTAAAGCCTACCATGAATTTGCGAAAATGAATTGGCCAAAATTTGGTCCAAGTCTTGATAGTATTAATTTTGATGAATATATATACTACATTAAATCAAGCAAAAAAGTTGAAAAAGATTGGAATGAAGTACCAAAAGCAATTAAAGATACCTTTGATAAATTAGGTATAAGAGAAGCTGAACAAAAGTACTTAGCGGGTGTATCTACACAATTTGAATCAGAAGTTGTATATCACAATACAATTAGTGAATTAGAAAAATTAGGTGTATTATTTTGTGATACTGATACTGCTGTTAAGAAATATCCTGAAATAGTCAAAGAATATTTCGCAAAAGTAGTGCCTTATACTGATAATATGTTTGCTGCGTTAAACACAGCAGTATGGAGTGGTGGATCATTTATATATGTTCCAAAAGGTGTAAAACTAGAAAAACCCCTACAATCATATTTTAGAATCAACACAGAACTAATGGGACAATTTGAAAGAACGTTAATTATTGTAGATGATGAAGCTAGTCTTCATTATGTTGAAGGATGTACAGCTCCTCAATATTCTGCTTACTCCCTTCATGCGGCTGTAGTTGAAATATATGTAAAAGAAAAAGCATATTGTCGATATTCTACTGTTCAAAATTGGTCAAATAATATAATTAACCTTGTAACTAAAAGAGCTTTAGTTCAAAAAGAAGGCCATATGGAATGGATTGATGGTAATATTGGTTCTAATATTAACATGAAATATCCTGCTTGTATTTTAGTTGGTGAAAAAGCCAAGGGTACAACCGTATCAATAGCTTTTGCGGGTAGTGGTCAAATCCAAGATACTGGCGCGAAAATGATTCATCTTGCACCTAACACAACCAGTCAAATTATTTCTAAATCTATTTGTCGTGGTGGTGGCAAAGTAAATTACCGTGGTACAGTTAGACTTGCTAAAAATGCGGAAAACTCCAAATCTCATGTAGAGTGTGATACCATTATTTTAGATGAAGCATCAACCAGTGATACAGTTCCAACCAATATAGTTGAAAATGATACTTCATATATTGAACATGAAGCAACTGTTTCTAAAGTTAATGAAGAACAACTATTCTATTTAATGAGTAGAGGGCTAACTGAAGCAGAAGCAACTGAAATGATTGTTATGGGCTTTATTGAACCTTTCGCTAAAGAACTTCCAATGGAATATGCGGTAGAGCTTAATCAACTAATAAAACTAGAAATGAAAAATTCAATAGGATAATAAAGAGTGATTCTACTGTGAATCACTTTTTTTGCATAAATAATTAGTTTTCTTTAATAATATAAATGGTGATAAAATGAATAAAAATAAATCAATATGGATAGATACTGTAACTCTTCCTTCCTTTAATTCGCTTAATAAGGATATTGAAACTGATATTTTAGTTGTTGGTGGCGGTATTATTGGTATCCTTACAACTTACTATCTTAAACAAGCAGGATTTAATGTAGTGCTAGTTGAAAAAAATCAGATTGGATCAGGTGCAACCAAGAATACTACTGCGGTGGTAACCTTGCTTCAAGATACACTATATCAAGATAGAGTCAAAAAATTAGGATATAAAAAAGCAAGACTATATTTAACAGCCTCAATGGACGCGATTCTTGAATATAAAAACTTAAGTAATAAATATAATTTTGATTATGAAGAAATACCTATATATGTATACCTGCACAAATACTGAAAAATTAATTCATGAACATAATGTTCTAAAATCCCTAGAATTTGATACAAAAATACTAGATAAAGTAAAACTACCATTTAATGTTCAAAATGCAATAATGTACCCAAAACAAGCTCAAATCAACGTTTTAAAACTAATTAGCGAACTATCTAAAGAACTTACCATTTATGAACATACAGAAATCAAAAAAATTACATCAAAATATGCATATACTGATAAATTTAAAATTAAAGCCAATAAGATAATACTAGCTATCCACTTTCCATTTATTGATCATTTAGGTATGTACTATGCGAAAATGTACCAAACTAAATCCTATGTTATTGCGGCGAAAACAAAAACTAAACTTGACGGTGCATATATTAGTGATGTAAATGGTGGACTATATTTTAGAAAATATCATGATTATATCTTAATAGGTGGTAATGACCGTAAAACAGGTGATAAAAGTGTAAGTTTTAAAAATATAAAAAAATTTATCAAAAAGAATTATCCCGATGCAACCATAGAATATAAATGGGTAAACAAGGACTATATGACATTAGATGATATACCTTATATTGGCCCGTATAGTAATTTTTCAAAAAACACTTTTATTGTAGCTGGTTTTAACCTTTGGGGAATGACAAGTGCTATGATTGCGGCGAAAAACCTAACAAAGTTAATGCAAAATAAAGAAACTGAATATACAAAATTATTTAATCCAAATAGAGTAGTAATAAACAAACAACAATTTACAAATCTTGGTAGATCTATGAAGAATCTTCTAACTATTTCAAATAAGAGATGTACCCATCTAGGTAGTGCTCTTAAATGGAATGAAGAAGTATAAAAATGTTCATGTCACGCTCAACAAATGAAAGTGATGGTACCAACTTGTAATAACAAACATTGCAAATCGTTTATGTAGAGGCATTTTTAATTTCTTGCTTAATGCTACCTTAAAAATTAGTCAAATTATCTTTAGTAAAATCATTTTGACTAAAACTATTGACAATTCTATTCTAATATTATATAATATATGTAGTAGGAGGAGTTATATATGAAATTTATCGGAAGACAAGAAGAACTTAAAAGATTAAAACATATCATTAATAAAAATTCACAAGAAAATGTTTTAATATATGGAAGACGAAGAATTGGAAAAAGTTTTTTAATTAAAAAAGCTTTAGAATCATATGAGGGAATTGTAATTAATTATCAATGTATGGAAAAAAATGTTGTTGACACACTTAGTGATTTAACCAGTATTATTAGAGAAAAATTTAATATTGAATATAATATAACATTTAGAAATTTTGAAGAAATTTTAGATTTTCTTTTTAAAAGTAATAAAAAAGTAGTGCTAGTCCTCGACGAATATCCATATTTATTAAAAAAAATTGATGGAGTTAATAGTATCATTCAAAATAAAATAGATACTTATAAATTTGATAGTAAACTAAAATTAATACTATCTGGTTCACAACTTGATATAATGCTAAATATTATCAAGCATAATAGTCCATTGTATGGCAGATTTTCAGAATCAATTCATTTAAAGGAACATGACTACTATGAATCCTCTTTGTACTATCCTAACTATAATAATGAAGAAAAGTTATTGCTTTATTCAGTATTTGGGGGTGAACCAATCTATAATTCTAAAATTGATCAAACAAAAACACCAAAAGAAAATATTATAGAATTAATGGTGAAAGAAAATTCATATTGTGAGTTAATGATTAGTAACGTTTTAAAAACAGAATTAGGAAAAATAGAATATGCAAATGATGTTATTATGGCTATTGCTAGTGGCTATAAAAAAAATGATGATATAGCAAAAAAAAGCCATATAGAATCTACACCCAAAATAGCCTATATCTTGGATGTACTTCAATCACTTGATTTAATAGAAAAAAAATTTCCAATAAACGATGCAAAAAATAAAAAGAAAACAATGTACTATATAAAAAGCAATGCCTTAAAGTTTTATTATTGTTATATATTTAAGAATTATAATATTAGGAATGTTGTAGAAATAAATGAATTTTATGATACAATAATAAAACCAAAACTAAATGAAATATATATTCCAAAGATATTTGAAGATGTAACTAAGCAATATCTAATAAAGCTTAATAAAGCCAAGAAACTAACACCTTCTTTTACGGAAATTGGTACCTACTGGTATGATGATAAACAAAATAAAATAAATGGTCAATTTGATGTTGTAACTAAAGATAGCAGCGGCTATATATATTATGAAGTAAAGTATACTAATGCTTTAGTAGATGATAATATTGTTAAAGAAGAAAAAAAACAATTACAAGCATTAAATCTCGAATATTATAAATTAGGATTTGTATCAAAAACTGGATTTAATATAAGTAGTCCTAATGATTATATTTTGATTAGTTTAAATGATATATATAGTGAGATGGTGTAAATAATATGAAAACTACATATGATAAGATTAGATGGGGTCTTCTAGCAGTAATATATATTCTATTTTATAACATGGGAAAAATCAAATATTCCTATAATAATAAACAGTTTATTATTTCTATTGCTACAAGTAATTAAATTTAATTGGTGTAAAAAACATAAAGCTCAAATAAAAAAGTATCAATAGTTATATATACTAGAAGATATATGTTTAATTGCTACATTCATACTTTTATTTTTTGCAATCAAAAAGCATATTTACCCAGGATTCACCAATGTGATATATTCAATTGGTATTTCTATTGTTTCCAGTAATAGTAACAACATATTTAAATAGTAAAATAGAATATGAAGAAAAAAATATAAAAAAAGAAGATGATTAGTAATAACTAGTTATCTTCTTTTTTCTTAACTATGAGTTTAGTAGTATTGAAATATTTAATATAGTTATTTAGATAGCTTTGTGCCTTTTTTACTTAAAACACTAGATGTAAAAACTTTAAGATATTGTTCATTTGCTTGTTTAGATAGAATTGCTTGTTTTATGGCAACATCAATTAATTTAGGAAAACTAATACCTGCTTTATCAAATAGATAAAAGGCAAAAGAACCAGGTATCGTGTTAATCTCGTTAATATATATATTATTAGTAGTAACATCTAATATACAATCGATCCGAACTACACCTCTCATATCCAAAGCATAATATGCTTTAGTACATATATCCTTAATGTGCTGTTCCATTTCATCACTAATGATTGCAGGAATAATACGATTGGACAAATCATCTAATTTATCAATTCGCTCATACTTATCAGTGAATGAAAGGATTTCATCAATTTTTTTAACTTCCTCAATACAAGAATATTTAATATTGTTTCCTTCTTTATATAAAGCAAGGTTATATTCTTTAAAATCAGTTAATTTAGGCTCAATTAAAAGTCTAGGCCCAAATTTTAAACCTTCTTCAATTCCTTTCCTTAAAGCATCTTCACTACTTGCGGTAGTAATTCCAATACTTGAACCGAGTCTAGCAGGTTTAATAATAACGGGATAATTAATTTTTTCATTAATTTCTTTTAAGATTTCGGGATAATATGTATCACAAGTCATTTTAACAAATGGAAGGGTAGGAATGTTTTCCGCTTGTAAGATTTGTTTAGTATAAATTTTGTCTTGAGCAATACTAGAAGAAGTTAGACTAGAAGAAGTATATGGAACATTTAGTAAATCTAAGAAGGCGCTAATTGTTCCATCTTCAGTTCCATCACCATGTAAAACGGGAATGAATACATCAATTTCTTTAGATTTGCCTTTTTTATTAACTATTTGGTAATGTACTTTTCCTTTTTCTTGATAAAAGTATATTTGGTTACATTTACTAAAATTATTATTTTTATAAGTAATAAGATCTTCAAGTGTTTTACTGGTTAACCAAATGTTTTCTTTGGTGAGATAAAAAATGGTAGGATCATATTTATCCTTATTTAAGGCATGATATACTTGTAATCCAGATAAAATAGATATATCATGCTCTACGGATTTTCCACCAATAATAATTCCAATTTTTAATTTATTATTCATAATTACCTTTCTAAGAAGTTATCTGGTAAATCATTTTCAATTAATAGATTAACTTCTTGATTTTTATATTTATTTTTAAAATGATTAAATGCTTCACTAAAACTATCAAACGTATAATAAGGTTGATTGTTTTTATCTAGAACTTGTTGATAATAAACTGACATTTTATTTTTAATTAAATAAATATCATCAAAATTATTCAATAACTTTCCAGCAATATTTATATTGATTTCTTCACTTAATTTGCCTTCATCAACAATGCCTGGGGTAATGATACCCCGAGGATGAGTTGTCAGTTTCATAATGTCAATAGCATTTTTGAAGCCACTAAGGTTTGAATTATAACTATCATCATAAACGTGAATATTATCAATTTCTTTATATTCTAAACGATGAGAAATAGGCCGTAACTGTTTGATTTTCTTACAAAACTCCTCATTACTAATAAATATATTGTACTTTTCCAAAGCTTTAATGGTGCCATAAGCCATAAGAATGTTATAAACATTATGAATGCCTAAAAGTTTGGTTTCAATATTTAGGGTTTCTTCTTTAAAGACAATATCAAAAGTAATGTTATCTTTACACAAGTTAATGTTTTTTGCATATATATTATTATCTCCATTTATACCGACATAGCTGATGTCTCGAATAGTAATGATTTTTTTATTTTTAATTAAAGCATTATCACCATTTAAGATTAAAGACTTATTGAATCCCATTGTTTCAATAATTTCAAATTTAGCTTTTAGCACATTGTCAATAGTCTTAAAAGTTTCTAAATGTTGAGGCCCAACTTCGGTAATACAAGCAATATGAGGATGTAAAAAATTAGCCATTTCCCGAATTTCTCCTAAATGATTTGCCCCAAGTTCACAAACAAAAATTTCGCTATTTTGTTTAATACTATCATTTATAGTTTTAGCAATTCCTAAAAGAGTATTATATGATTTTGGTGTCGCAACAGTTAAATAATCATCTTTAAGTATATGAGTAATTATGTTTTTAGTAGTAGTTTTACCATAACTTCCAGTTATTGCAATTTTAATTAAATTCTTATTTTGAAGTAATTTTATCTTAGCTTGTTTAATGTAGTAATTATTAATTAGTTTTTCAATGGGATGATTAATATAGTTACATCCAATAATAAGTAATGGTATAAATAAATTAACAAGAATAAATGTATAATAGTAATTTAACGGAATAAAAAGCAAAAGAATTAAACAAATAATATAAGTTAAAATAAGTCGTAAAATTCTTTTTGTTATATTAAGTTTTATAATATATTTTGGTGGTTTAATTACCATAATTAAACACAATATAAGATTAATAATAGTTAAATAAGGATGTAAGATTAAACTAAAAATAGTAACAAAATATATAACCCACATTAACTTATTACAAGAATATAATTTAGGAATAGTCTTGATATACTTTTTTGCATCATAGTGATATTGTTGGTACATGTTGAGACAATGATTAAATAACAATATATATAAAATTATTAAAACAACCAAATTAAATAGTTCAAAAAACCACATTAATTATCAACCTCTAAATACTTTTTTAATACCAACTTAAAATAATTTTTCCGTTCAAGATAAGGAAAATGGCCAACATCATCAAAAGTTACAAGCCCACTATTTGGTATTTTTTTATGCATTAATAAAGCATCCGAATAAGGGGTTTCCTCATCATCTCTGCCCCAAATAATTAATGTTTCAACATTAATGCGAGGTAAACACTTTTTAAGATCCTCTTTAATAACCTTAGAAAGAGTTCCTTTCATAACCAAACTAGAGGCAACATAATCACTACTACCACTAGTTGAAGTTAGTTGATTATATTTAGCAATGTTTTTGGTTTTACGGTAATAGCATTTCAAATATTTATACTTTAAAATATTAAAAATTTGTTTTATAGTTCGGCGTTTCCTAATTCCAGCGCTATCAACTAAAATTAGTTTTTTAATATTTTTATTAATACTTGCATATTTAATTGCAATTCTTCCCCCAAAGGAATGGCCTAATATAATCGGGTTATCAATCTGTAATTCTTCAATAAAAGTACATAAAAAATGAACATAATTGCTTAAATTATAGGCATATCTTGGTTCATCACTATTGCCAAATCCTGGCAAATCAATCATATAAATTGTATAACTGTTTTCAAGATATTTACAAACATAATCAAAAGTATGAAGGTTAGTTCCCCAACCATGTAGTAAAATAAGGGGTGGGCCCATTCCTTTAATATCATAGTTAATTTTTAATTTATCATATATGTATTCCATAATAACCTCACTTCACATCATCATATTCAGAAAATGTCAAAAAAATAACAAATTTCAGTTATCTTTCAGTTTAAATTATTTACTTTTAGTAGTACTTATAGTATAATAAATATTGGAGTGCTAAATTATGGAAAAAATAATTAATGATTTAAAGAGAAAACTAAATAAAGAAAAAGTTTTAGTAGCTTGTTCAACTGGTGTTGATTCAATGGTTTTACTTCATTTAGTGATTAAAGCTTTACCAAATACTCAAATTGTGGTGGCCCATGTTAATCATCAAAAAAGATTACAATCAGAAATTGAAGAAGCATATATTAAAAAATTTTGTGATGAACAAAATATAAAATGTTATGTTATGAGACTAGAACATATCGATGAAGGAAACTTTCAGTCAATTGCTAGAAACAAAAGATATAAATTTTTTGAAGATATTGCAAAAACAGAAAACATTAAATATATTCTACTTGCTCATCACGCAAATGATAATTTAGAAACTATCATTATGAGATTACTAAAATCATCATCATTAAAAGGGTATGGTGGAATTGAGAAAGAAACAATTTATCATAATAACATTTTGTATCGTCCACTACTTGAACTTCCAAAAACAAAAATAAAAGAATATGCATCATTAAATAATATTGAATATTATGAAGATAGTAGTAATAGCGAACTTGACTATACACGGAATAGAATAAGACATTTAATAACTCCCATTCTTTTAGAAGAAAATCATAATTTATATAGTGCAATCAATTATTATAGCCAAACAATTTTAAGTGCAAATGAAATGATTGAAAAGGAAGAGATTGCCTTTATAGAAGATAAAATAATGGTAAATAATAAAAATGGTATAATAACTTATCAATTATCACGTCTAGATTATTTAAACTTATCACAATTTATGAGACGTCAAATTATCTTTAGATTACTTAAAAAATATAATTTATCACATCAATGTATTACTGAAATTGAAAAAAAGATTTTATCACCTAAAACAAATATAGTAAGTGCAATTATACCTGAACTTGCTTTAATAAAAGAGTATGATACAATTAAATTTACAGAAGAAAGGATTATACCACTTGAATATAAAAGGATAATTGATAGAGAAGGTATATATGATTTACCAAATAATAGAAAAGTTATCGTTAGTAAAAATAATTGTAATTTTATTACACCTTGCAAAGAATTATGTTATAATATAGAAAGATTACCAGTAATCATAAGAAATAGAGAATCTGGTGATAAAATAGCTAATAAATTAGTGAGTGATTTTCTAACAAAGCATAAGATACCTTATTTAATCAAAAAGGATATTTTATTACTTTGTGATGAAGACAATAAAGTTTTAGCTGTACTTGGCTATAAAGGAGGAAAATAATGGCGGAAGTAAATAATAATAGTCCAAAACGTAAATTTGGATGGGGAAGTTTATTTATGCTTCTCATTATTGCTTTAGTAATTTTTGGAATTATTAGAGCAGTACTAGGTACTGGTAGTAAGACTGAAGAAGTTGATCCTGCCACATTCTTAAATAGAATTGGTAAGATTGAAAACAATCAAATAACACTAAATACAGATATACCTTACTTAAGTATCAATAGTAAAAGCGCAACTGGTGATAATAGTGGATATTATGTAATCACTGGTAAATACAAAAAAGATAGAGGTGGAGAGTATACTAATTTTACAACTATCCTTTATGCTTCTGATTATCAAGAATTATTAGAATATGCAAAAGAAGCAAAAAGGTTAAATTTAACGGAAGATGATTCCAATTATTTTGAGTTTAATACTCCAGAATTAAATTCATCATTTAGTATTTTAAGTTTAATCAGTATTATTTTACCAATTTTCCTATGTGTTGGTCTTGTTATTTTTATCATTAAGAGTGGTAATAAATCAAATAATCAAGCCTTTGATTTTGGTAAGAGTCGTGCGAGACTTAGCCGTAAATCAGGTACAACCTTTAAAGATGTAGCAGGCCTTCAAGAAGAAAAAGAAGAAATGATTGAAATCGTTGATTTCCTAAAAAATCCTAAGAAATATTTTGAAATGGGGGCAAGAATCCCTAAAGGTATCCTCTTAGTAGGTCCTCCAGGAACAGGTAAAACCTTACTTGCTAGAGCAGTAGCAGGCGAAGCAAATGTTCCATTCTTTACAATTTCTGGTTCAGATTTCGTTGAAATGTTTGTAGGTGTTGGTGCTAGCCGTGTTCGTGATATGTTTAAGACCGCAAAACAAAATGCTCCATGCATTATCTTTATCGATGAAATTGACGCAGTTGGACGTCAACGTGGTACAGGTCTTGGTGGTGGACATGATGAAAGAGAACAAACCCTTAACCAACTACTCGTTGAAATGGATGGTTTTGGAACTAATACTGGTATTATCGTTATGGCCGCAACAAACCGTGCGGATATCCTAGACCCTGCCCTACTTAGACCTGGAAGATTTGATAGACAAATTCATATTTCACTTCCTGATGTCAACGCAAGAGAAGAAATCTTAAAAGTTCATGCTCGAAACAAACATTTATCTCCAAGAGTAAATCTAATGGACGTTGCAAGACGTACTCCCGGATTTAGTGGAGCTGACCTTGAAAACTTGCTTAATGAAGCTGCTCTTCTTGCGGCGAGAGAAAATTGTCGTGAGATTAAAATCTACCATATCGATGAAGCAGTCGATAGAGTAATGATGGGCCCCGCAAAGAAATCTAAGAAATATACAGATACTGAAAAAGCATTAGTTGCTTATCATGAATCAGGCCATGCGGTTATTGGTATTAGATTGAAATATGCCTCAGTTGTTCAAAAAATAACAATTGTCCCTCGTGGTGATGCTGGTGGATATAACTTAATGACTCCTGCTGAAGAAACATTCTTACAAACAAAACAAACTTTAACAGCTCAAATCACAAGTTTACTTGCTGGTCGTATTGCTGAACAAATGGTGTTTAATCAAATGACAACAGGTGCACACGACGACTTTAGAAAAGCAACAGCAATCGCACGTGCAATGGTAACTGAATATGGTATGAGTAGCTTAGGCCCAGTTCAATACGAACGCAATAGTTCACAAGTATTCTTAGGACGTGACTATATGTCAGATAAAAACTTCTCAGATCAAGTTGCTCTTGAAATCGACAATGAAGTACGTAAGATAATTAATGAATGTTACGAACAAGGTGAACAAATTCTAAAGGATAATCGACAACTTCTAGATTTACTTGCTAAACACTTAGTTGAAATCGAAACATTAACAAAAGAAGATATTGATGAACTTGTTAATACTGGTCGCCTAAATTGGTGGGAAAAGAAAAAAGCAAAAATGGCAGAAGCTGAAGCTAAACGACTTGAAGAAGTTGATCAAGCTGAACAAAAAGCCGTTAATGAACTTGAAGGAAACAACCAATCAAACGAAAGTGAATCTAAACAATGAGATTAGATAAATATCTAAAAGTGTCAAGATTAATTAAACGAAGAACCTTAGCTAAAGAAGCCAGTGAAGCTGAAAGAGTTTATGTAAATAACTTGCCAGCCAAACCAGCTAAAGAACTTAAGGTTGGAGATTTAATTAAAATTCAATACGGAAGAAAAATAATTGAAGTTAAAGTTACTTCACTTGTTGATTCAACCAAAAAGGCTGATGCAAGTTTAATGTATGAACTAGTATCAGAGCAGCTAATAAATTAAATATTAAAAGGGTAATAACTATATATAGCCGTTATTATCCTTTTTCTTAGAAAGGAATATTATGAAATTAATACTTGCATCCAATTCACCAAGAAGAACCGAAATACTAAATCTTGCGGGAATTAAACATTTAGTTATACCTTCAAAAATAGAAGAACAAATTGATAACAATTTAACACCAAAAGAAGTAGTAATGGAATTATCATACCAAAAGGCAACAGATGTATTTAAAAATTATCCTAATGATATTGTTATAGGAGCAGATACAATAGTAGTAATAGATAATGAAATTCTTGGTAAACCCAAAGAATACATAGATGCATTTAATATGCTTAAAAAATTATCAAACAAAACTCATAAAGTGATAACTGGTGTAAGCATCATAAGTAAAGAAAAAAAGGAGAAGTTCTACGAAACTTCCTATGTTACATTTAATGAAATGACAGATCAAGAAATAGATAATTATATTCATAGTGAATATATATATGATAAGGCAGGTAGCTATGCTATACAAGGCAGCTGTTGTAAATATATTAGAGGAATAACTGGTGATTACTATAATATTATGGGGCTTCCTATTTCAGCAGTCTATCAAAGAATAAAAGATAAGATTGAGTAGTACATTTATTTCGACTAAATAATCCCTTAAAGTCTTAGTGAATAACCATTAATTAAAAACAAAAGTTGCTACTGATGTTATGCAAAATATTTGCATTATTATTAATACTATGATATAGTTAGGGTGGATTAAGTAACATTTCCTAAGTTTGCTTTATAACACCCTTAAGAAAATACATAATGACTAGAAATAAGCACTCCTAGGAAAAGGGGGCTTTTTTTGCCTAAAAATAGATTATTATATATAACTATATATTATAATGGTGAGAAAGCATAGTATGGGAGGTACTATATGAAGATTTATTTAGTATTAATGCGAATTATCAAAGAGTTGTTAGGCCCTAATATACGGCTAGAAGTATATTAACTTAATCTAAGAATAAAAGAAAGGATAAAATAAAAATGAAAAAAATAATAGTATTATTTATGATGCTTATATTAAGTATAGCAATAGTGGGATGTAATAATAAAGAAAAAGTAAATGTAAATTTCATTATTGATGGTAATACTGCTTTGGTACAAATAGATAAAGGAAGTGTAATTACTAAAGATGTAGTTCCACTAACTAAAGAAAATAAACAAACAGAAATAAAGTTATATTATGATGAAAAATATGAGAAAGAATATAATAACGAAAAAATCGAAAGTGATATTACTATTTATGTAAAAGAAGAAGTAGTACTTGATGAGGAAACTGAAAAATATATAAAACAATGTTATGTAAATTATCATATGGCAAAAGATCCAGTATATTTTGTTACCATTGATAATGTTACTATTAAATATTATTATGGAGATTTTGATGGTATTCAAATAGCCGTAATCAAAGGTGATGTTGGCGGGAATTTAATTGAGAGACCTCCATTTTATGTGTGTTTAATTGAAGGAAAAATCTATTCAATTAAATATTTACCTGAAATAATAAGTGTTTATTATGAAAATAATTACTATACATTACCCGATGCTTGTGAAAAGGGACTAATTACTAAGGCAATATTAGATCAATTAGATTGTTATGACACTGCTGATACTATAAAATAGGAGGTTTATTTATGTACAAAAGAATTATTAATAAAATATTAATTGTATTAGTTTTTCTACTTGTATTATTCATAGCACTTGGAACCTCAAATGACGCTTTTGCTCAAACACAAATAGAAGAGAAAGTATATTGTAATGCAACCTTAGAAGATGATTTTTCAGATAATAGAGTTTTAGTGGTTTTGAATAAATCTAGTTCATATAGTGACAATGCATATGACGAAAATACTTTTTCAAATTATGAATGTAGTAATGTGGAAGAATTGACTTATATGGCTACATCAGCAATAAAAACTAATAGTAATAATGATTTGATTAACACAAATAATTATAATAAAGTTTTATGTTTAGAATTAGCAAATAATTCAAAAAGTAACGTTTTAAATGTCATTAACAGTCTGATTCAAAGAGATGATATTATTTATGCAGGACCAGATTATAAAATTACGATTGGCTCTGTTACTACAAACGATTCTTTGTTTAATAATCAGTGGGCTGTTGATTCTATGGAATTGCCAGATACTTGGGAGTATACAAAAGGTACACATGATGTTCTTGTTGGAATTATGGATTCCGGAATTGATGGAACACATCCAGATTTAGCAAATTCTATTGTGAATAACTTATGCCGAGATTTTACTAGCGGACTAGAGGTAGTTCAAACAAGTCCTATTGATCCTAATGGACATGGTACACATGTAGCAGGAATTATTGGGGCAATCGGCAATAATAATAGAGGCATTGCTGGAGTTAATTGGAATATAGGATTAGTATCATTAAGAGTATTAGATGAATATGGCAATGGATCTTTATCAAATGTTGCTATGGCAATTAATTTTGCAATGCAAAATAATATACCAATTCTAAATTTTAGTGCTGGATTGCAAAGTAATAGCACTATCGATTTTGCTTTAGAAAATGTTATAGATGACTATAATGGATTATTAATTTGCGCTGCTGGGAATGAAAATAAAAATAATGATGGAATTTATCCTACATTACCAGCATCCTTTAGCTTACCAAATATTATTTCAGTAGGATCTCATAGATCCAATAATAATAAATCATCATTTTCTAACTATGGTGAAAATAGTGTTGATTTATTCGCTCCTGGAGAAAATATCTTGAGTACATATCCTGTACACTATTGTGATGATTATAATTATGTGTTTCGTGATGGAACTAGACTTTGTGAATTTAAGTTAAAATTTATTGATTATTTGGAAAATATTGTTACCGATAATTTACTTACTTGGAATCAAATAATAGATAATTTTGATAGTTTGTTTGGTTATGAACCTTCGTATTTTGCTGCTTCTCATCATGAAGTAAATGGATATCATTATATGGATGGTACATCCATGGCAACACCACAGGTATCAGGAGTAGCAGCTTTGCTATTATCAATAAATTCTAATTTAACAACACAACAATTAAAAACAGCAATACTTGAATCTGTAGAACTACCTAATGTAAATGGTTCAAATCCATTAGAAAATTTATGTGTTACAGATGGCAAATTAAATGCATATAATGCGGTTAAGTATGTGCTAGAAAATTATATGAATCAAACCACATATACATTAAGTAACTATAGTGATATTGTAAATACAAATAAAACGATTACATCTGATGCTTCATATTTTGATGAATTAAATGGTTTCTATAAATTTAATGTGACATATGCAAAAAACTATGAGTTCATTTCATCATCTACAAATGGAATTGATGTAACTTTATATGATGAAAATTTCCATAAACTTTCATGTGATGATTTAGATACAACAAATAATGTTGTTCATTTTATTAAAAATTTAAGTATAGGAACGTATTATTTAAGAACAAAATGTACTAATGAAGAAAACATAGGAACAATAAATTCAATGATAGTTTCAAGAAATACTACATTTTTAGGAATTGGTGAAAATGATATATTAGTAAATACATATAATAATATTAGCGAATATTCTTATACAAATAATCAAGGTGAAGGCTTTTACAAGTTCGTATTAAATACAAGTACTAATATATATCCTGAAGGAGCGTTAAGAATATATTCAGATCAAAATAGAACTAATTTGCTTGATAGATTTGGAACAACAAATGTAAATAGTCAAGCAGTAACTAATAATGGAGAAAATAAATTATATGTATATCTACCAGAAAACGGTCGCTATTATTTATCTATTTATCTTCCTAATTCTAATTATTCATTTGCCAATTTAACAGTTGAAAAAGTAGAAGTAGAAAATATTAATTATAAAAATACTCTTTCAACAGTCACACAAGATGAATTATTTACTAACAAGACAAGTACAAACTATTTTAAAGAAATAACTATTAGTCATTTATCTAAAATAGAATTAGATATAGTGGCTTATGGAACTATTAGCGAGAATATACCAATCTACATTTTTGAAAAAATCCCTGTATTAGATGATGTGTCTAAGAAAGTTCATTATTATATTGACTTAAAACTCTTAGATAATATCACTAGTATGAATAGAGGTCCAGTATTTACAATAATTTTAAATCCGGGAACATATTATATAGGATATTCTGATAATTTTGATAACGCAAGTATACAATTTGTATTAAAAAGAAAAGTAAATACTGATTTAAATATTCATAATACTCTTGTAACAGATCCTGCTTATAATGAAGGATATGTACTTGGAAGTGAAG
>CAVJDT010000018.1:0-33009 GCA_963648435.1 Bacillota bacterium | reverse complement strand
AATTTTGTCTTGAATTTATTTAAATCATCTATTGTTATATTATTTTTTAAATCAATACTATCAAAAAGTTCAAGGTCTAACGCATCTAGATCTAAGATTAAATTAGCGATATATTCTATTGAATTAAATCTTGCGATAGAGTTAGCTAGTTCAACTTTTTTATATCTTTCAAAAGTTTTTTCATCTAATTTAGCATTTTTAATTCTTAATAGTTCTTTTTCAATTTCTATTTTAAAAGCTTGATAATTTAAGGTATTAACTGTGAAAATAACATGTGCATAGGTAGGTTCATAATAAGTATCATAACTAAAACTATTATCTATAATTCCTTTTTCTAACATCTGATGATAAAAGTCTGATGATTCATCAAAAAACATATCAATTAAAATATCTAATACCATCATATTTTTATAAATAGTTAAAGAATCTTCCCCTAAAACTGAAAATTTCAACGCACATCCAACTTTTGGTTTAGTTACATCAAAAGTGGAAGTTGTATCTTTATTATTTACTTTGTTATCCTCTAAATAATATCTTCTTTTTACTTTTTGTTTACTTGTATAAGCTTTTTCATCTTGATTTTTGGAAATTAATTCACTAATTTTAGCTAAGTCAAAATTACCTACTAAGACGAAGGTCATATTTGAGGGGTGATAGAAAGTATTATAACATGTATAAAGAGTATCAACATCAATTTTTTGAATTGATTCAAGGGTTCCCCCAATATCATCTTTTACATAGTTCATATAATACATATTATTTAATAAATTCAAATATAAACTAGTATGAGGTCTATCTAAATACATTCTTACTTCTTGTTCAATAATTTTTCTTTCTTTTTCAACATTTTCTTTAGTAAAATATGGGGTTTGAACAAAATCTAAAAGGGTTGTGATTTGTTCGGCAATATTGGATGTCGCACTAAACATATAAACGGTTTTATCATATGTAGTATATGCATTAGCCTCACCACCCAAGTTTGCGAAAAGTTCACTTGCGTCTACTCCACATTCTTGTTCAAAGGTTTTATGTTCTAAAAAATGAGCAACTCCTGCTGGTACTTTAACAAATTCATCTTTATTAAATGGTACAAATTCTTGATCACATGATCCAAATTTTGTGGAAAATAAGCCATAACAACGATTAAATTTAGGGCGAGGAATTAAATATACATGAAGACCATTATTTAACATCATATAGTAATAATCTTCTTTTAATAGTTCATTACTAATTCTTTTCATTTGATTCCCCCTTTAAAAAATATATCGTATCAAGCGTAAGGGCTTTAGAAACATTAATAATATCATCTCTTGTGACATTATTTATTGTCTGTATTTTTTCATCTAAACTTAATACTTGAGATTTGGCAAGTTCTGTATAAATATTATTAATAATATTTCCTGGAAAATCCTCTTGTTTTTTTAATTGATTAATGTATGCTTTTTTAGTTAATTCAAGAATTTCATCTTCAAAATTACCTTTTTGGTAATTATCTATTATTTCATTAACTAACTTTATAACTTCATCATAACTTTTAGCATCAATCCCCGCAATAACCACAAGATTACCCTTGCGAGGGTTATAATCACTACCAACATAATAGGCAAGACTATATTCTTCCCTAATAACTTGAAACAAACTTGAATGAAAAAACTGTCCAAGCATTCCTGTAAAAAGAAGGGTAGCTGTATATAAGGAATCATCAATTCTAATATTAGTACGATACCCCATATATAAAATTGACTGATTAATATTTTGAACCTCAATTACTTTAGTTACCTCAGTAATTTCTTTAGTTTCTTTATCAATGAAGTAATCACTATTTATTTCTTCAGTAATTTTGGAATTACTAAAATCACTAAATAATTTTTCAACTTTTGTTTGTTCAATATCGCCAATTACATAAAATACTCTAGGATAGGTAAGAATTTCTTGATAAGCTTCATTTAAACTTTGCAAAGTAACAATTTTAATATCTTCTATTTCTCCTGTTGTTTTAATGCTTAAAAGTTCATTTTTAAACATTGTTTTTACAAATTGTTGACTAGCATATTGACTCTTATTATTATAGACTCCCTCTAGTTCATTAATTAATAACCTTTTTTCTTGTTCAAGTAGTTCATTTGTAAAATATGGCTTTAAAAGAATTGTTTTCATTAAATTAACAGCTTCAGCTAATAAATCAATTTTTTCTTTTAAATATAAAGGATTTACCACCGTTAAAGAAAGTGATATAACCCCCATTCTCCCATATCGACTAGAACGCATAGATATTCCCATATCATATAATTCTTGACAATGAATATTAAATTCTTGTTCATTTTTAAATTCACTATTTACTTTAATCATCATTGATGAAAGTAAAGTTTTTTCAGCTAAATATTCTTTTTTGAAAGGAGTAAACATCATTACTCCAATCATAATAGTTTTATATTTATCGGTTTGTTCAAAATAGATAGTTTCATTATTAATTGTTAATTTCATAGATTTATCCTCTACTTTATTATGGGTAAAAATTTTGAAAAAATAATTTTTTTCTAATAAAAATAGGCAAATTTAATTGCCTATTAGTTTATTCAGCAAGCTCTAAAGCTATCTTCATCATATTTTCAAATGATAATTGACGTTCTTTGGAAGTTGTTACTTGATGAGTTACAAATGAATCAGAGATTGTTAATAGGCATGATGCTTTTTTACCTAAAACATTAGCATTGTGAAATAAGGCAAAAGACTCCATTTCAACGCATGCACAGCCATCCTTTTCATAACGTTCTTTCCACAAATTATCACTTTCATGATAGAAAACATCAGAAGAGTGAGTTCTAACTTCAGTTAGAGGAATTTTTAATTCCTTAGCCGCATGTCTTAATTTTTCGTTTAATTCCTTGTTACTTTCTAAAATATGTCTAGTTTCACCATTTTGAACATAAGCAAAACTAGATTCACTATAAGCATCTTTTACAAGAACAACATCATAAATATTAAGGTCAGGACTGTAAGCTCCAGCTGAACCAATTCTTACTATTTGTTCAACACCATAGAATTTAAATAGTTCATATGAGTAAATACCAATACTAGGCATTCCCATTCCTGAACCCATAACACTAATTCTACGGCCTTTATAAGTACCAGTAAAGCCTAACATTCCTCTTACACTATTAATTTGTTCAACATTTTCAAGGAATGTTTTCGCAATATATTCAGCACGTAAAGGGTCACCAGGCATTAACACTGTTTTTGCAAGGCATTTTGTATCTGTAATTTCAATATGGGGAGTAGGTTGTACAATCATTTATAAGCCTCCTAATAATTTATTTCATTGGTTACATTTTGCATAATTGCAACACCACATGAAGCTCCAATTCTAGTTGCACCAGCTTCAACCATGATTTCAAGTTCTTTTAAGTTGTGCACACCACCTGCAGCTTTAACTCCAAGTTCATCACCAACAGTTTCACGCATTAATCTTACATCTTCTTTAGTAGCACCAGCTGTACCAAAGCCTGTAGATGTTTTAACAAATGTAGCATGAGCACGCATTGCGGCTTTACAACATTCAACTTTTTCTTCATCTGTTAAATAACAAGTTTCAATAATAACTTTTACACAGCGACCAGCACTAGATGATACAACTAAAGCTATTTCTTTTTCAATATAGTCGTAATCATGTTCTTTAGCTTTACCAATGTTAATAACCATATCAATTTCATCAGCACCATCTTTAATTGCCATCATGGTTTCAAGGGCTTTAATTTCTGGTAGGTTTGCTCCTAGCGGAAAACCAACAACTGTACAAACTAATACATCTGTATCTTTTAAGTTTTCTTTGGCTTCTTTTACTCTAACCGGATTTACACAAACGCTTTTGAAATCATATTTTTTAGCTTCATCACATAATTTTGTGATATCATCTTTGGTTGCAAAAGCCTTTAATAATGTATGATCAATAAATTTATTTACTAGCATAATTACTCCTATTCTTCAATTAAATTGATTAACTTAATGACATCAAAATTAGAACTTGATATCATGTATTTACGCACCTTTTTAAGGTGCTTTTTAACTTTTAAACTGCCTTTTTCATTTAGAAAAAGCATTTTTAAGGTTGAACCACTATCTTTAATCTCATACATATGTCTTTCCGCAATTTTCATAAAAGCATCAATGGGAATTACATTGATTAGATTTTCTTCTTCTTCAACATGTACATAAGAAAGTTGAGGAGGAAAGACCGTTGCCTCACCAGCTTTAAAGTTAATACTAAGTTCTACACGTCCAGTTCTTTTATCTAATAACACAATATAAGGATTAGGCATTAAATCACATTTGACAATTCGTGATAAATCTTTTTGAATCTTTTGATAAATACAAATTTGATTTAATTTACTTTCCGCAATCGCATATCTTACGACTTCAGGATGTTCCTCGAAATATTTTTCCCGTTCTTTTAGTAATGATTGTAATACCTCAAACATTCTAAATTCACGAATATTGTCTAATTGCTCATAGTAAATCACTAATTTGAACTTTTTACACATTTCATCAATTTGTTGCAAGCACATACGCAAAAGGAATTGAGGAATATTTAGTGGTATTTCAACAAGCATATTTATATTAATAAAATCCGAATTTAATTTATAAATACTACTTACACGTGAACGCTTAGTTATTAAATAACGATACGCAAAATCAAAATCAGGAATATCAATCATAACTTCAAGAGCTTCATCGTCACTCGTAATATGAACATTAGGCATTGTTCCAAAGTAATTATCAATTAATTCTTCAAAATCTATTCTTTCTTCACTACGGCTTCTAAAAAAATGAATAACCATATTTAACCTCTTTCCAAGTGATTTAGCACTTACTTTATTTATTGTTTAATTTATCAACGATTTTTCGGCAACGTGGGCATAATCCATCTTCATCAACTTCTGGTACTACTTGCCAACAACGTGAGCAAGTAACGCCTTTAGCAGGTTGTATTTCTATTACTCCAGAATCATAGGTATCACCATGTAATTTAGAGGCAACAACCTCAAATGAAGATACAATGAATACTTGAGCAAAATCAATCTTTAATGCAATTAATAATTTTGCAACCCGTGGAGCGGGATTGATTAAAACTTTAGCATTTAAACTCTTACCAATAATTTTTTCATTACGGGCAATTTCAAGGGCTTTTAAGACATCATCACGTAATGTCATAAATTGATTATACTTAGCAAGAATTTCCTTTTCATTTTCATAATGTTTAACTACTGGCATAGCTTCTAAATAAACACTTTCCTTTTTAATTCCAGGCATATAACTATATACTTCTTCGGCTGTATGAGGAATAATTGGATTCATGACAAGTACTAATGATTTTAATACTTCATAAAAGACAGTTTGAATACTACGTCTTGCAAGTGAATCTTTTTCATCAATATATAAAACATCTTTAGTAAAATCTAAATAAAATGATGAAAGTTCATTACTCATAAAATTAAGAACCGTACGATACACATCCGCAAAGGCATATTCATCATATGCGGCGAAAACATCTTCAATTACTTCATTTAAACGAATTAAAATGTACTTGTCAATTTCGCCTAAATCATTATATTCAACCATATCTTTTTCCGGATCAAAATCAAATAAGTTTCCTAATAAGAAACGATAAGTATTACGAATCTTACGATATGAATCACTAATTTGTTTTAAAATGTCTTTAGAAATTTTCATATCAGCTTGATAATCAACACTTGCAACCCAAAGTCTTAAAATATCAGCTCCAAACTCTTTACATACCGCAAGCGGATCAATTGTATTACCTAAAGATTTACTCATTTTACGGCCTTCCGCATCTAAAGTAAAACCATGACTAATAACAGTTTTATATGGAGCTTCACCATTTAAAGCAACACTAGTTGAAAGACTTGAGTTGAACCAACCACGATATTGGTCAGAGCCTTCAAGGTAAACATCAGCTTGACTAACGCCATAGCGAGCCTTAAGTGCCGCAACATGGCTAGTACCTGAATCAAACCAAACATCCATAATGTCAGTTTCTTTAGTAAATTTACCATTAGGGCTTCCTGGATGAGTATATCCTTTTGGTAATAATTCACTAGCATCACTATCAAACCAAATATTAGAACCATGCTTTTCAAATAAATCTGCAACATGATTAATGATTACATCATCAAGAATGGCAGTTCCATCTTCAGCATAGAAAACAGGAATTGGAACTCCCCATACTCTTTGACGAGAAATACACCATTCATCACGGTCTTTAATCATATTTGATAAACGTACTTCCCCCCAAGAAGGATACCAAGTTACTTTTTCAATAGCTTTTAAAATACTTTCTTTAAAGTCATTGATTGAGGCAAACCATTGAGGAGTTGCTCTAAAAATAATAGGTTTACGTGTACGCCAGTCATGAGGATAACTATGCGTAATCTTAGTTTCTTTTAATAATTTATCTTCTTCATCTAATCGTTTTAAAATAGCCTTATTAGCCTCTTCATAAAATAGCCCCGCAAATTCACCGGCTTCAAGGGTCATATAACCACGACTATCAACTGGGCATAAAATATCTAGACTATATTTTTTACCAACAATAAAGTCATCTTCACCATGACCTGGAGCAGTATGAACTAAACCAGTACCAGTATCAAGGGTAACATGATCACCTAAAATAACAGGGGAAATACGGCTAAATAATGGATGTTTATAGGTTATTCCTTCAAGGTCTCTACCTTTAATTGTTTTAATAATTTCATAATTTGTAACTTCAAGTAGTTTAGCGAAATTTTCCAATAAATCTTTTGCAACCACAAAGTAACGTTCATTCATTTTTACCACAACATAGTCAAAATCTGGTCCAGCACAAATAGCAAGATTGGCAGGAATTGTCCATGGTGTAGTTGTCCAAATAACAAGTTCACAATCAGGTGACAAAATATTTTTACCATCTACTACTTGAAAAGCAACATAAATAGATGAACTAGTTACATCCTTATACTCAATTTCAGCTTCCGCTAAAGCTGTTTCACTAGATGGTGACCAATAAACTGGTTTTAGACCTTTAAAAATTAAACCTTTTGAAGCCATAACTCCAAATGCTCTAATTTGTGCAGCCTCATAGTCATGTGTTAAAGTTAAATATGGATGGTCCCAATCACCTAATACACCTAAACGTTTAAAGCCTTTTCTTTGCATATCAACTTGTTCTAAAGCATATTTTTCACATAATGTTCTAAAAGCACTAACTGGCATTTCTTTACGATTAACTTTACTATTTTTAGTTAATGCGGTTTCAATTGGTAAACCATGAGTATCCCAACCTGGCATATATGGAGAATAATATCCACGCATTGTTTTATATCTAATTAAAAAATCCTTTAAAATCTTATTTAAAGCATGACCAACATGGATGCTACCATTAGCATATGGTGGACCATCATGCAAAAAGAATTTTTCATTGTTTTTGTTTTGTTCTAATACTTTTTCATAAATTTTATTTTCTTCCCATTTTTGTTCAATGGAAAGTTCATTAACACCTAAATTACCACGCATAGGGAAGTCAGTTTTCATCATCAATAAGGTGTCTTTATAATCTTTTGTTTCATTGCTCATAATTGTTTTCTCCTAATGTTTAACACTAATTTTTATAATCAAACGATCTTTTTTCGTTGTGTGGACAACTTCTAACATTTTAATTCGGCCAAAATGGCGAATACTAATTAAATCATTTTCCTTTAATATATAACTTGGATTATCAGTTTCCAAATGATTAATTTGGACTAATTTTTTCTCAATCATTTCTACCGCTTTATTTCTACTCAAATTTAGGGTTCGAGCAATTATTGCATCAAGCCTTAAACTTGCCACATTTATGCATTTTATGTCTTCAGAATTATTAATTACTATTTTATTTAATTCGAGGCTAGAAATAGTTACATAATTATTATTTATTTTAGTTAAATTACTTTTAATAAAATTTTCCATTTCTTGCAAAATAAAAACAATAATTTCATTTTTAGATTCATTATTTATAATAATATCACCAATTGTTTCCCGTTTAATACCAAGACTCATAAGAGTACCTAGCACATGGCGATGATTAATTATCGCATTAGGGGCATCTAACACTAACTTTAATGCAACAATGGAAAATTCATCTAATGTAGGACTTTCACTTTTTTTATCAACAATAATAGCTCTTACCCGTTCAGCATCTTCATATCCGCCATAATAATACGTAGTAACTTCATTGTTTTTAAGTTTTTTTATTTCAGAAAGTTCAGCACTATCTAAAAATTTTGATAAAGCAAAGCCATTTTTAAGGGCTTCTTTTAATAAATCTAAAGCTTTAGTCATTACTCTTTGCCGACATCACTAACATAACATCTAAGTGAACCATCATTAAATGCTGCATGCGATGCAAATAAGAAAGTTTCATTACCTAAACGATGAACTTCACCATTTAAGCCATAAACAACCCCCGATAAAAAAGCAACAGCACGATTAATCTCAATTGATGAACTTATACCTTCAAAATTAATAATAACAGGGCGATTATCAATTATTATATCCGCAAGACGCATAAACTGTTCATCTATTGATTTTGTATTGTCATAGTTATAATTATATAGTCGGTCAAATGAAGTACCTAATTGTTCTTCTCTTTTTTTCTTTCTAAACATAATCTACCTCTATTTATTAAATATTGATCCTAGTCTCACCATAGTTGCACCATGTTTAACCGCAAGCAAATAATCACTTGACATTCCCATCGAAAGTTCTGTACATGGAGCATAACTTAAATTAAGACTTTGAATTTCCTTTTGAAGATCTTGCATTGTTTCATAATAACTTATCAATAATTCATCATCATAAGTATACTTTGCGACTGTCATTAAACCAACAACTTCAATTTTCTTATATTTTTCAAGACTTTTAATGAATGGTATTACTTTAGATTCATCTAATCCTGATTTATTATTATTATCAGATACATTGACTTGAACAAAACATTTTAAAGGATCTTTTCTTTTCCTAGTTTTATTAAGGGCATTAGCAAGATCAATTGAGTCAAGAGAATGCAAATAATCAATTGCATCAACAAAACTAGAATTTAGTTTTGGTGGTATCTTTATAACTCCAAAATAATGCCATATTATATCCATATCCTTTAGTGCTTCATATTTAGCAATAAAACTATCTTTTCTAGTTTCACCTATTTCTTTAATACCTGCTTCTATAATTTCTTTAGTTTTATCTAAATCAAAGTACTTCACAGCAGCTACCACACGAACATTTGGATATTCTTTTAAACTATTTTTTACGACTTCTACTTGTTTTTTTATGCTCATATGTTCACCTCTTCCTTACCCCTATTCCTTTTATAGTATTATTATTATACCACGTTTACTAAATTTTTACAAGGTTTTTAATATTGAACTTTTTTTCTTCATTAAATCCCCTCTTAAACTCAAATATCCTTGTTTACCAATTAATCAATGATTTTTTCCTATATTTACTAAGACATATAGTTTGTATTTTTTGATAAATTGTGATAAAATATTACTATGTGCTTATCGCTCAATGGATAGGGTGGCAGGTTCCGATCCTGTATATGGGGGTTCGATTCCCTCTAAGCACGCCATTAAAAAACTTAAGTCTATTGTTACAAAAGTAATGATAGGCTTTATCTATTTACCACTTATGTGTTAAATGCAACCATATATTTAATAACTATTGCATTTATTTTTTCAATAATTTATAATATATGCATAAAGGAGCAAAACTAATGAAAATAGAAATTAAAATTGATAAAAGTTGCACAGAACCTAAAATCACCATTGTAACAAATGAAATTACCGAAGAAATTAACCAAATAGAAAAAAATCTTACAAATGAAAAGTCACAAATTTTAGTTGGATTTAAAGACGAAAAAGCACTAGTACTAGATCCAAATCAAATATACAGATTTTATGCCACAAATGCAAAAGTATATGCTGAAACAGAGTTTGATACACTTCTTCTTAAACTCCGTTTATATGAAATTGAAGTGCGCCTTGATCCAAATTTATTTGTACGAATATCTAATAGTGAAATAATAAACCTTAACAAAGTTCAAGAATTTGATTTAAGTTTTACGGGAACAATCTGTGTAAAACTTTCTAATAAAACAATTACTTACGCATCAAGAAGATATGTGTCAAAAATAAAACAATTATTAGGAATATGAGGTGATAAAGATGAAAAAGAAAATTATTAAACGTGGTTTACTTGGTTTAATTATTGGTGTTGCTGTTGGATTTATAATTTCCTTAATTATTTCTACTATAATTAATGATGGTTCATTTTATCCTGTTTCACCTGAATTAATTAAAACAATGGGTAGTGAATTAAGTGCCGTAATTTTACAAACTATTTTATGTGCTATCATGGGAGCTGGATTTTCAACAGCATCAGTTATTTGGGAAATTGATTCTTGGAGTCTTGCCAAACAAACAGGAATATACTTTTTAATAATTAGCATTATTATGTTACCTATTGCCTATATTGCTAACTGGGTGAAACACTCCCTCCTTGGTTTTATATTTTATACAAGTATTTTCATATTTATATTTATTTTAGTTTGGATTATACAATACCTAATTTGGAAACAAAAAATTAAAAAGATGAACACACTCATAAACAAAAAGCAAAACTAACGCTTCTAATATATCTATAATAAAAGTTTACGATACAATATAATTGAAGATTAGGTTGATGGTAACACCTTTATAAAGAAGTCCCAACGAAAGATTTGCCTTTGCGTAAAACGCAAAGGCTTTTTTATATCCTATCATTTTATTATTAACATAAAATTTATAGCTTAGTTTTCAAGAAAAACGTGCAAAAAAACGTTTGAAAATTCAGAAAAACGTGCAAAAACGTTTAGAAAATATTTAGAAAAACGTGTTAAAATTCTTGATTTTTTAATGACAAAATGTTATAATAAACTAAAGGAGGAGATATTATGAAAAGATATGTAATGACAAAGCTACAAAAATGGAAGGATAGTCCAGACCGAAAGCCTCTTGTTATAAGAGGAGCTCGCCAAGTTGGTAAGACTTGGATAATGAAAGAATTTGGAAAAAATTTCTACGATAATTTCGTTTATTGTAACTTCGATGAAGATAATGAACTAAAATCAATATTTACCAACAATAAAAATCCTCATAGAATTATTGAAATATTATCACTACTTAATAATATTAAAATCATTCCTGGATCTACATTAATTATATTCGATGAAATTCAAGAATGTCCTGAAGCACTAAATACTCTTAAATACTTTTATGAAAAAGCTAATGAATATCACATAATAGCTGCTGGAAGTTTACTTGGAACATTACTTGCTAAACCTAAATCATACCCTGTAGGCATGGTCAATTTACTTGAAATTTATCCTCTTAACTTTTGTGAATTTTTAATGGCGACAAATGAGTCATTATATAATTACTATGAAAGTATCACTAATAACCAAGCAATTGATGAAATTTTTCATAACCGGCTACTTGAAACATACAATAATTATTTAATTATTGGGGGAATGCCAGAATGCGTTTCATCATGGATAACATATAAGGATCCTCAAAAAATAATACAAATTCAAAAAGAATTGATTAGCTTATATGAAAATGATTTTTCCAAACACAATGGAAAAATAAATAGTGGTAGGATTTTAATGGTTTTTAGAAGTATTACTACTCAACTAGCTAAAGAGAACGAAAAATTTATTTATAATTCAATTAGAGAAGGCGCAAGAGCTAGGGATTATGAAGAAGCAATCGAGTGGTTAGTTTCCGCTGGCATGCTAAATCGTGTATATAATTTATCTAGAATAGACTATCCCTTATCTGTTTATGCTAAATTAGATAGTTTTAAACTTTTTGTTTTTGATACTGGCTTATTAAAGTGTATGGCAAACATTGACAATAGTTCTATTTTGTTAAAGTCAGATTATCAATTTAAAGGACCACTTACCGAAAACTACGTTTTACAACAATTAAAAAGTACATATGATAGTGACTTATATTATTTTTCAAACAAAAATAGTGAACTAGATTTTATTATGCAAAATAAAGCTAATATTAATATTATTGAAGTAAAAGCAGGCGAAGACAAATCATCTCCTTCCTTTAAAAAATATATAAATGAAAGCAACGAACTACAAGGCATTAGATATTCAAGGCGCAACTATGTTAAAAATGGCAAAATAATTAACATTCCTTTATATCTTGTTAATAAAACTATTGAACTAATTTAAATTAATCACATTAAAAATATCAAATTTTAATAATTTTAAGTTAAATTGTAGTATAATTATTACGTTTAAAAATTATAATATTATATAAGCCATTTATAATATTATTAAACTCAAATAGGGGGTGAAAATATGGCAAAGAAAAAACAATTTAAATTTTCTAACAACACTCTTCTTAATGCACTTTTATACATTGCTGTAGGTATTTTATTTTGTGTATTTAGATCATCTATGTTAAACATTTTAATGACTGTTATCGGTGTTTTATTCATCGTTTATGGTATTGCTAGCATCGTTAATAAAAATACTGTGACTGGTGCATTTAGCATCGCTATTGGTGCAATCATTATTTTAGGTGGTTGGTTATTTGTGGAAATAATCCTAGTTATTTTTGGTATTTTAATTATCATTAAAGGTATTTTAGATTTATTAAATAGCTTTAAGAAAAATAGCCTATGGGGACTTTTAATCTCAATAATCACAATTATCATTGGTATTTTATTAATAGTAAGCCACTGGGCCACAATCGATATTATTTGTGTCGTTGTTGGTGTTATTTGTGTTGTTAATGGTGTTTTATCACTACTTGCAAAAAAATAGTAAATTAAAAGGAGGTGTACAAAACACCTCTTTTTATTAAATAAGTGTCACAAATCAATCATTTTGTTAAATTTGTGACACTTGTTTTATATAAATATTTTGGTTTTATCCAATAAAAAATCTATAACATTAAAATGTATTATACCGTTTTGTGAAAAATCAAACCTATCTAAAGAAAAAACATACTTTGGAAAATTGTCATTAATTTCATTATATGCTCCAAATTCTCTTTTAATAGCTTCGGGACTGGCTAAA
Source organism: Bacillota bacterium (assembly GCA_963648435.1). Classification (GTDB taxonomy): domain Bacteria; phylum Bacillota_I; class Bacilli_A; order ML615J-28; family CAG-313; genus UMGS75. The sequence continues at coordinate 19,844 of CAVJDT010000018.1, read as the reverse complement.
AGATAAGCAACTTGAATATAGCACTTCCTACCATCATCTGTCGTAATTATGAAATCTACTTCACTATTTTTTGTTTTTCCTACATAAACATTATATCCTCTTGAAACTAGTTCATTATATACAATGTTTTCTAATACAAAGCCTTTACTAATATCAACAAAATTACTATTGATAGTAATAAGACTACTATCTATTGCATATTGTTTTTCAAAAAATTGCATTTGTTTTTTTTCTTTAATATCATATTTTTTAACTCTTGATATTAAGCAAGCCTGTTCCATTTTATCCAAATAACGATAAATTATTTTTTTATCTACTACTTCCGAGTTTTGATTTAAAAAATACTTTGAAATATTATTAGCTGAAAAATCATTTCCAGAGTTAGAAATAATATATGAAGAAATTAGTTTAAAATTGTACTCATTAATTCTAGATTTAGAGTTAATTATATCCTTTGTTAAAATACCATTATAAGTTTGCGTAATATAATCGCGAATAGATTCTGAATTATCTAAAGAAAAACGTAGTGGAAATCCTCCCCACTTTATATAGTCATATATGAAAGTTTCAGAATTAATATTTTTACTTTGTGATAAATAATCATAAGCCTCTTTAAAGGAAAAAGGAAAAATTTTAAACTCTATACATCTACCAACAAGTAATGTTGCTAGTTTTCCTGATAATATTTTCGAATTACTACCAGTAACAAAAATAGAACAATTATAATCCACTCTAAGCGATGAAAGCGCCTTTTCAAATGACTTAACGTGCTGAATTTCATCAAGAAAAATATATTTTTTCTCATTATTGGTAATTTTTGTTGCGATATAGTGTAACAACTTATCATAGGTATTTAATGTTTCGTATTTAACTTGCTCAAAATTTATTTCAATAATGTTATCTTCAGATATACCTTGTAAAAGTATCTCATCTTTAATTTGTTTCAAGAGCACTGATTTACCACATCTTCTTACTCCTGTTAACACTTTAATTAAATCAACATTATAATATGGCCTGATCTTAGCTAAATATCTTTCACGTATTAACATAATAACCCTTCTTTCAGTAATATTATATCAAAATAAGTGTCACAAATCAATCATTTTGTTAAATTTGTGACACTTGTTTTTTTATTTATATTTTTTATTAGTTATACTACATTTTTTCAGGGGCACTAACACCGATTAAATTTAATGCATCTACTAAAACAACTTGGATAGCTGTTATTATTGTAAGTTTTTCACGAGTTAGTTCTTCATCTTCGGTAATAATTTTTTCATCATTATAGTAGCTATGAAGAAGGTATGCAAGTTCATTAATAAAATGAGTCAATTTGTGAACTAAACGTTTGGTTGCGGCTTCTTGAATAACACTAGGATATTGAAGTAGTAACAAACAAATATCCTTAGTTTTATTTAAATCTATAGTTTTAAATTCTGTTACAGGAACAAATGTTTTACCAGTACTTTCATAATTTTTAATAACACTACAAATTCTAGCATTAGCATATTGAGCATAAAATACCGGATTATCGTTTGATTTTTGTTTCATTAAATCAAGATCTAAATCCATGTGGGTACTTAGAGACTTAGCAACATAGAAGTATCTTAACGCATCACTACCAACTTCATCTAGTAAATCACTTAGGGTAATAGCTTTACCACTACGCTTACTCATTTTTACTTCTTCACCATTTTCCATTACTCTTACCATTTGTAAGATTTCAATGTCAATTAAGTTGGCATTCCCACCAACCATTGAAACGGCTGCTTTAAGTCTTTCGATATAACCATGATGGTCCGCACCTAATACATCAATTAAATGAGTATAACCACGTGATAATTTATTTGCATGATATGCAATATCAGGTAAAAGATATGTATAACTACCATCACTCTTTACAATAACGCGGTCTTTTTCATCGTTATATTTGGTAGTCTTAAGCCAGATTGCTCCATCTTGAACATAAGTATTGCCATCTTCTTTTAATTTTTCTAATACCTTTTGGACAGCACCTTCGCGATACAAACTTTTTTCACTAAACCATGTATCAAACTCTACATTGAAACGTTTTAAGTCTTTCTTTAAATTATTAAGAAGTTTATTAGTTCCATATTCTTTAAAGAAATCAAGATCAAAATTGTTTAAGAATTTATCACCATATTCTAGTTTTATATCACTTGCAACTTTAATTATTTCTTTACCATGGTAATAATCATCTTTCATTTCAGGAGTAATACCATATAATTCTTTATAACGTTCATAAACACTTAATGCCATATTAGTTATTTGGTTCCCCGCATCATTAACATAATGTTCACGGTTCACTTTATAACCAGCTTTTTTCATGATTCTTGATAGTGAATCACCATATGCGGCACCACGTCCATGACCAACATGTAAATAGCCTGTAGGGTTGGCACTTACATACTCTAAATCAATATTTTCGCCTTTTCCAATTTCGAGATTACCGTAATTTTCTTTTTCATCTTGAATTTTGAAAATAATATCATGTAAATAGTTTAAATCTAAAAATAAATTGATAAAGCCAGGACCTGCAATTTCCATTTTTGATAAATGCATTTTTTCTAAATTACTATTATTAACAATTTCACTAGCGATATCTAATGGTCTTTTTTTCGCAATCTTAGTTAGTTTCATTGCAAGATTAGTTGCATAATCACCATGACCTTTATCTTTAGGAAGTTCTAAAAAAATATCTTCAGCTGACTTTAAAACTACTCCATCAACATAACCTAATTTATTTACTACTTGAAATAATTCTTCTTTAATACTTGATAATAATTTATCTAACATACTATCACCATTCCTAACTTAGGTATTATATCACATTTTAGAAAGAAAAGAAAGCAAATAAAACTATAAAACAAGAAAAAAGATAACTAGCATATACTAGTTATCATAATGTACATTTCCATTTACATCTTTTTCATAAACAAGATAAAGATTATTTAAAAGTTCAGCTGGAATAAATGAAGAAATATTTTCTTTAGGAATAAAAACCAAATTTACATCTGTCATTATGGCGTCATCTTGACCATAAAAAGTAGTTTTAGATATTATTACCTCAGGGTTTCTATCACTATACTCTTTAAACTCAATATCATAATATCTTGTGTATGAAGGTTGTGAGCTGTAGTGGTTATGTACAACCATTACAACGTATTGACTAAAAGTAGATTGATCAATAATATTTTTAAGCTGTGCTAATCCAAATCTTTCGCATTCTTTCATGAGGTCTTCATAATCATCAAAAAATCTAACTAAACTTGGCATTAATTTTGGACTTTGTTGGCCATATGGTAAAATTTCCTTATAATAACCATTATTACGAACACTTTCATATGAGTTATCATTTGAAGTACTTACCACATAATATTCATCTTTTAGGTAAAGAATACCTTTATTGTTTATTTTTGAAATCGCAATTAATTCATCTTTTGTAATTACATCTTTTGTTAATGCTTGTTTTAAATCATAAATATTGTTTGATGCTCCTACTGTTTCATCATAAACAACAATTGGAAGTTTACCATTATAATAAAAGTAAACACCATCTACGCCATTTATTGGGCTTTTGGAATTATCTATTTGGTAAAAGTTACCATTTACTTGATAAATATGACGGCCATTAAAACAGCCAAAATATTGTTCCATATAAGCACTAAAATTAGTAGTAGGATAAAACTTACCACCATAATAGTCGGTGAGATAAGCTAAAACTAGTTTGCGCTGCGTTTCATAGTCTAGGATGGTTTTCGGTAAATATTTAGTAACAACATCATTATGGATAAATGAGATTGTAATATCTTTATTTGAAGCGATAAAACTAAATGCTAGTACAGTCTTTCCATCAAGCAATATTTCTTCAAAATTTGAAGTATAAAATAGATCATTAAGATATACGAATACATTTTCACTATTTTCTTTCTTTAAATAAATTGTTACTAATTGATTTTCATATATTGTATTACCAGGATATTTTGCAAGGTAATCATTATTATAATGGTCAATCATTAAAGTATGACTAGGAGCTGTACTATTAACAATTTCATATGTAAGAGCATCACGAGTATAAACTTGATTAACACCATTTACATCACGTTTATTTACTTTTAGTGGTACATAAATTGTATATGGTTTAGTTGGTAGGGGAATTATATCATATGTTTTATATTGATATTCTTCTAAAGCACTATAAGTAAAAGGTATTTCGACATATAAAACATTATCATTTCGTTTTAGATTAGAAGGATTTATGAATTGATTATATGAACTTAACATGTTCTTATTAATATAAACCGGTACCATCACAACACTATATTGGTTAAAAAAATCAGTAGTTAAAATGTCATCAAGTGGTTCAAAAATTTCACAACTCATATTATATTTTTGAATATCATTATTTAATAGATAGCTATTAAATTCATCAATTGATTTAATCACTTTAGCATTCATACGGTACATTCCATTATTTGAACTTATAAACATAATTTCATTTGTAAGATAACTATATTCTGTTATTTTCGTTTCGCCAGCTCTTCTTCTAATCATATCTACTTCAAGTTTACTTAAAAGATTAGTTTTTTCAGCTTGGTTAAGTGTAAATATTGAACCATCATTGTATGCAAAAATAGAAGCGAAATATATTTGTGATGTATAGTCAAGCGAAATATCATCCTTAATAACTTTATCCAACATACGATCAAGAGTTATTCTAACAATAATGGTATCGTTAATTGTGCCATAGTAATCACAAATATAAGCATAGATATCTGAAATGTTTATCAAACTAGACTCATTATAATATTTATTGATGAATTCATCTAAAGCCATAAGAATCTCATATTGCTTGTTTTCCGTAAGTATCTTATTATCAAAGGTTGCAGTCGTTGATATATGTCCTTCTACTAAAAGTGAAACTAAACTTATATCAACTGTTACATCCCTATTTGGTACGATAAATTCATATACTACATCACTAGATTTAAGTTCTGGTAGTGGAGTTACGAGCTTACCATTTACTCGCACTTCTACTTTTTTAGTCGGCATGATATCACTTAAAGAATCAAAGTTAGCACCATAAGCAAAACTCCAAGTATGCTTAAGCGTTAGTTGAACCTTAGTCCCAACCTTTCTTATTATTTCACTATCATATGGTACACCATCAATTGAAGCTTCTAAACTAGTGTTATTATTAACTGTTATTCTTAGTTTTTGTTCAAACGGAATCGTTCTAAAAATACCTTTTATTTCTTGAATCATTGTATCTGCAAGTTCAGCATAATAATTAAGGGCATAACTTGAATTTTTTGATGCCTTTAGTTGTTTAATTATTATTTTTTCAGAAAAATTAATTATGTAAGTATAATTTGCGATTAACTTAAGGTTTCCTTCATCTATTTTTTGGATCTTAGTCCTATCAATTGTAAAAGTTGAAAGTTGTTGAATAATTGTTTCAACAGATAATCCATTTGGAACTTCTTCTTGATATTTTATGGAATCAAAAAAATTAAAAATTTCTTTTTTTTCAGTTTCATTCATTTCAAATTCAGTACCATAAAAAGTTGAGCCAGTAATTCTATCATCTATTATAGGTTCAATAAATTCACCAGAGATAATCTCTTTAATTTCACTTACCTCTTTACTAGTTAATTCTTTAGTGTAGGCACATTGTAAACTAGAAGCATAAGCATAATAAGCATCAATAATTTTGTTTTCAAGATCAATTATTACCACGTAATCAAATGGATTTGGGCAGTTGTACTCACGGTTATATTTCATAACAAAATAGACATCTTGATTAAGTGATTGCTTTCTAAGTTCCTGATAGGCTTGATATGGCATCATATTCCACTTAAAATTGCTGATATAAGTTAATAAAGTTGATTCAAATGTTTCATACTCTTCTTTTTTAAGTTCCGTGCCATAATTTTCAAACATTTCAATCTTGTGAGCAGTAAAACTAAGTGTTTCATCAATTCCATAATACTTTACAAGTTCACTTATTTTTTTAGTATCTTTTTCTTTAATATTAGTTGTAAGAACATACTGCATAATTATAGAATCATTTTCATCTCTTTTTTCAACCCATAAAAATGCAGTTTCAAATGTTTTATCAAATTCAAATGAAATAATAACTTTTCTATCATAATTTTTAGCATCTAATAAATTATTAGTATCAGAGGCAACTAATGCTTTAGCATAAAAATAAAAGCGATCATCATTTGTTCTTTTATTTTTACGACTCTTAGCTGATGCTCCTGGTTTTCCTTCCATATAAAGATTCCAAGTTTGATTATTGATAATCTCAACTAATTCATTAGCATCACTACTAGTTAATGGGAAATCTTCAAAGGAAAGTGAAAAATGAATGTCTGATACATCGGTAAATTTTAATTTTGTTTTGGTTTTTTTAGTGTTTCTATCACAACTAGTTAAACTCACCATCATTAAACAAATTATTATAAAAAATACAATTCTCATTATTCTTTTCATTCTTTAATTCTCCAACTCTAATTTCTCATATAATTCTTTAATAAGATTTTTTTCCTCAGCACTACTATCAGCACTACTATTTGTTATTTCTAGATATTCTCCTTCCATTTGTTCAAGTGGTGAAATGATATTTATCGATACTTCATTTTTAGAATAACCTTTTAAAATCTTTTTCGCTTCAACTACCGTTAGAGTTAGAGTCTCTTTAGCTTGAGCTACCGTTTTATTACGATTAGTACCTGGAAGTAGTACCATTTTAAATTCACCATTTTCCATCCAAGCATATACTTCAATACCTTTCATTGGTTTATTAGCATTTTCAAATATCGTTAAATAAGTAGTAAAGTAATAGTACTTAATAATAAAATTTTCATCTAATTTATAGTAACTTTTAATAAAACTTTCAAACAAGTTTTCATCATCACATACTCTAATAATTAGGTTATTGTGTACTAAAGCAACTTGATTTTGACCAGTCTTGATATTTTTTGATAGAATAATGTTTTCACCAAGACAATAATACTCTATAGTTTTCGTGCTATCAACTGAAGTGATATATTTACTAGAAATATTAAAATCTCTACCACAAGTACTAGCTGTATTATAATCAACCATTTTGTTATTATTAACTGCTTCTGTAATTATGTTTTTTACATTAAAATTGTTTTCATAAGGTTTTATTAAATAACCTTGTGTTATAAGATATTTATCGGTTTCAATATCACTTTTTTCATAACTTAATAAGTAAATGTTACCATCTTTATCTATACCAAAGGATATTTGTTGATAGATATTATCCATATATAAATCATATTTATATGTGATATCATCTAAATTTATATCAATATTATACGTAAATTGATGATTCAATTCACTTAAATTATTTGAAAATAAATTTTTAACAAATTTAACTTTTTCACTTATAATTAGTTTATCAATCATTAAGCCCGAAACATATTGTGTAAATACTTTCGTGCTAGAGTTAGCATATAAAGGAAGGGCAATGCACTTAGAAATATAAAATTTATTCTCATAAAATGATTTTAATTCTGTAGGAACTTTGCTTTCATAATTTATACTATCTTCTTCAGTAAATCCATTTAAATTTTCTAGTCTACTAATAAAACTACTTAAATCAATGAATGTATTATAATAACTTTTATTAATATTTGAATCACCAGTTTCAATAACACTATCATTTTGATCTTCTCGTCCCTTAGCACCATCTGCATTACTTGTACAACTAACTATACCTAGTAGTAAACATAACACCATTACTAGATTAATTATTTTTTTCACTTGGTACCTCCTCATAATAATTAAACACAATCAACCTTTTATTATTTATTTGTAAACAGTATAAAGTACATAGATTAGTTTTTTCATCAAAAACATAAAAAAAGTAATCACAACTATCAAAATAATGGCTAATAAAACTAGGAGCACTAGCAATAATGTTATCACTTAAATTTCTGCTAAGTTTTTTACTCACCTTTTTTATCTCATCTTTAAAGATAAAGTGATACATTTTAGTAGGATAGTTAATATCATTAAATTTTTGCCAACTTGAAAAATCAACTTCTTCATATAATATAACGTCAGAAAATTTCATGTCTAGAGTGTTTGAGGCTAATTTTAAGTTTTTTTCTTCAGGACTTAAACTCTTTTTTTTAGCATTTTCAAACATAACAAATGAAATAATTTCAATTGCAAGAAGTAAATATAGTATAACCGTTATAATAATCTTCTTGTAATTTATTTTTTTAGGTTTTTCCTTTTCTTCAGTTTTTTCTTTTCCCATTAATTCATCAACACTAACTCCTAACATTTCGGAAAGTTTGGGATACATGGTGATATCTGGTAAACTTAAATCATTTTCCCATCTACTTACTGCCTGTTTAGATACAAAAAGTTGTCTTGCGATATCAGACTGAGTTAAGCTATTTGTTTTTCGATATGTTTTTAATAATTCTGATATTTTCATGCTAACCTCCTCTGATTACTAATATTATATTATAATATTCATTAAAGTTCAATTATCTAAGAGTCAATAGATACTTGACTATTGTTTTTTAGAAAACACCATATCTTTTTATCGATATGGTGCTTAAATTATAGATTTTCTTGATAGTTATTAATACTATCTCTTATTTTATTTTTGGTTGATTCATCAGGTAGAGTTTGATTTGCAAGTTCATAAGCCCAAATTATCGCTCCCATAACTGGGGGTTCTTTAAGAATTATAAATTCACATTTGCGATTCGTTAATTTATTAATAACTTCTTTAAACTTATCATTCATTCTAGGACTTGTCGCTTTGGCCCATACTGAACCTGCTTGAATAACATAAGTTACGCCATCAATATCTAGTTCCCTAATAACCCCCGCAATCGACCTTGCCATATTTGTTCCTGCTACTTCTAAAATTTCAATGGCTTTTTTATCGCCTTCATTTGCTCTTTTACATAAGGCTTTGATTAAATATGTGGAATCAACATTACCTAGTAAAATTGCATCGGGAAGTTCATATTTTGAGGTAATTTCATACATTTTGAAAACATCTTCAACAAGGGCTGTTTCATCACCAAATCTAAAGCAGGCGTTAAAAACAGTTTGAATGGTTCTTCTTGCAAGAAATGATCCTCCAGCTTCATCGCCAGAAGTATAACCAATACCACCTACTTGGAAGTACTTACCATTACTATCGATTCCCACATTAACGGTTCCGGTACCATTTATTGAGCATGCCCCAACCCCACTTGGTGATGCGGCTTTAATACCTAAGAAACCATCGTTTAAAACTACATAATTGCTAAAGCCAAGGCGTTCAACAATTTCTTCTAAAGCCCTTTTTTGAAAAGGTACATCAACCCCCGCAAGTCCGAATGCAGCCGCAGCGACATCTTCGACTTTTAGGTTGTGGCGATATAAAAGTTCTTCAATATTTTCTTTCATTACCCGGTAGGCACCTTCAAATCCTAAACCTTTTGCTTCATGACTACAAGTTCCACTACGAATACCATCAATGAAGTTTCCAGAAATGTCATATAGTAAATAATCAGTTTTAGTATTTCCACCATCAACGCCAATTAAATATTTATTTTTCATCTTTCTTTAATTCCTTATTAAACTGTGGCAAATATTCTTTATGAGCTTCATATAATTCATCAAAACATGCTTCTGCCGTTTTTAAGTCACCTACTAATGGATTCATCACAAGAGCTCTTAAGGCTTCATTTCTATCACCATAGATTGCGGCTTTAACCGCGTGTTTTTCATAAGCTTTTACTTGCTTAATGTATTCTTTAATATGGTCATTATCAAAATGGGCGGGAATTGGTTTAGCACCATCTTTACCAATGTATGCTCTAATTTCAATGGCATCATCATCTGCTAAAAAGTCTAAAGCCCCATGATTTAAAACATTAACAACTTGAATGTCATTTTTATCATTCCAAATGGAATCAACTAGTGATATTGCAACTTCACTATATCTTGCACCACCACGTTTAGATAATTGTTCAGGTTTAGTGTGTAAGGCACTATTTTGATATAATTCTAGTAATTGTTCTTCTAATTCCATACATACTTCACCTCTTGTTTTAGGTGATGCTTTAAGTTTAGCAAGTTTACTATCTTTAAAGTAGTAATATTCTAAGTAACATGATGGAATCGCCCCAATTGTGGCAATTTCTTCAGGTGTAAAACCACTTGCGGGGATATTTTTCATTGCTTCAGTATTAACACCTTGTTTAATTGCTTCTTGTAAATAGTCAATACCATTATCTAGAATTTTCGTAACATAAGTGAAATGATTTAAACCAATATATTCAACTTCCGCATTAGGCAAATTCATTTGTTTTTTAATGCCATCAATCATATTAATTGGAACATTACAAAGTCCCATCATTTTAACATTGGTATAATTTAATAATGCTTCTGCAAGCATTCCTGATGGATTAGAAAAATTAATTAGCCAAGCATTAGGACAACATTTTTCCATTAATTTAACAATCTTTAACATAGCAGGAATTGTTCTTAGTCCTTTAAACATACCACCAATACCACATGTTTCTTGACCTATTAAATTATATTTAAGTGGTATTTTTTCATCTTTAACTCGAGCTGGAAGTTTACCAACTCTAATTTGAGCAAGGACAAAGTCAGCACCTTGTAAAGCTTCTTCATAATCCATAGTCATAACCACTTTACATGGAAGATGTTCAGCTTCAATCATTCTTTTACATAATCCACCAACAATGGTTAATTTTCTTTCATCAATATCCATTAGATAAAGTTCCGTAACTGGAAGTGAATCTCTCTTATTAATTAATCCTTCAATTAATTCAGGCGTATAAGTACTACCTGATCCAATAATACAAATTTTCATATTAACGCAACTCCTTTTTTAATTCTTCTACTTTATTTAGTTTTTCCCAAGGTAAATCTAAATCACTTCGACCAAAGTGACCATAAGCAGCCGTGCTTGCATAAATTGGTCTTCTTAAGTCAAGCGTTTCAATTATTCCTTTAGGGGTTAAATCAAAATGTCTTTTAATAATATTTATTAATTCTTCATCACTATACTTAGATGTTCCAAAAGTATCAACACAAATAGAGATTGGCTCAGCCATACCAATTCCATATGATATTTGAATTTGAAGTTTATCAGCAAATCCTGCTGCAACCATGTTTTTCGCAACCCATCTTACTGCGTAACTTGCACTTCTATCAACCTTGGTTGGGTCTTTACCACTAAAGGATCCTCCCCCATGAGGAGCATAGCCACCATAAGTATCAACAATGATTTTACGACCGGTAAGTCCCGAATCACCTTTAGGTCCACCAATGACAAATCTTCCGGTTGGATTAACATAGAATTTAGTATTTTCATCAATTAAATGAGCTGGAACCACAGGATTTATAACTTCTTCTCTAATGATTTTCTTTAACCAATCAAGTTTAACTTCTTCATCATGTTGAGTTGATACAAGGATTGTATCAATTCTTAAAACATTGCCTTTTTCATCATATTCTACTGATACTTGGGTTTTACCATCTGGTCGAAGTTCTTTTGGGTATTTTTCTTTTCTAACATCACTTAATCTTTTAACAAGTTTATGAGCAAGGGTAATCGGAAGTGGCATATATTCTTCAGTTTCTTTACAAGCATAACCAAACATAATACCTTGATCACCAGCTCCTTCACAATCACCAACGCCTAAAGCAATATCTGAAGATTGTTCATCAAGAGAAACTAAAATTGCCAAGTTTTCCGCATCAAATCCAAACTTGCCACGGTTATAACCAATTCTATCAACAGTTGAACGAACAATTTTTTGAACATCAACATAACTATTTGTCGTTACTTCACCCATAACAAGAACCAAACCAGTTGTTGCGATAACTTCACAGGCAACTCTTGATTTAGGGTCTTTCGCAAGTAAATCATCAAGAATCGCATCCGCAATTTGATCACACACTTTATCAGGATGTCCTTCAGTTACTGATTCTGAGGTAAATATACGACGATTTTTATCTTTATTCATTTTATTACTTCCTTTCATACCACATAGGGTAATTAATATATTCTTTTAGTTCTTTAGTTATAGGATCTAAAAATGCTAATTTATAAGCATGTAACTTAATATTTTCCGTAGTTTTGCTTCCATACAAACTATCACCGACAAGTGGGTGATGAAAATTTGCCATTTGAATTCTAATTTGGTGGTGTCTTCCGGTTTCTAGTTTAATCTTTAAAATAGTATTATTTCTAACATAACCTAAGACTTCATAACTTAAACTTGCCATTTTACCATTTTTGTTATCAATATATGCTTTTAATTTTTTTTCATCAAAGCTTAGATAATCTACTAAACTACCATTTTCACAAATTTTTCCTTCCACAAGGGCAATGTACTCTTTTATAAAGGTATGATTTCTAATTTCTTCACTAAGTCTACTTGCCCCTTTTGATGTTTTAGCAAACACCATAAGTCCTGAAGTCATTCGATCTAAGCGATGGACAAGTCCAAGATAAGCATCACCTTTTTTTTGATATTTATCAACTAAATATGCTTTAATAAGGGTTAACATATCAAGATCATTAGTAATATCTTTTTGGGATAACACCAAGGCTGGTTTAACCACAACAATATAATGATTAGTTTCATCAATTATTTGTAAATCATGATATGTCATTTTAACACCACCTACACTTACTTATTATATCATTTTTTAATCTTTTTATGGTTTAAATTACTTATATATTTTCTTAATATTCTTTATTCTTATCTTTTAACTTATGAATATTTCCTATCAAAACAGTTGAAAATAATGTCATATTATGATATACTAATAAATATGAAAGGAAGGTTATCCTATGCCTGCTAAAGAAAAAAAGATGGTTGAGGTTAAAAACCCTGATGGAACAATATCATTAGTTGAAGAAAAACCTCTAAAGAAACTTTCTAAAATTGAACGTAAAAAATTAAGAGTTATTACTAAATTAATTAATGGTGAAATCAATGGTACCCAGGCCGCCAAAAAACTTGACCTTACAACTCGTCAAGTTAGAAACTTAAAGCGTCAAGTCCTTGATGAAGGCCGTGATGGGGTTATTCACAAAAATAAAAACTATAAACCTTATAATACTTATGATGCGGAAATCAGCACCTTTGTTTGTAAGTTATATCGTCGTGAATATCGTGGTACTAACTTTAGTGAATTTGCTCGTATCGTTCAAGCCCAATATGGTGTCGAAGCCAGTCGTAGTACTATTTATAATTTCTTACGTCGTGGTCATATTCGTTCACCACAAAGAAAGAGTAAAAAGAGAAAGGTTGTTGTTGAAAACGTAACAGGAACTACTACACCTGAAACTAAAAAAACAAAAACCAAATAAGAGCCTTTAATCGGTTCTTTTTTTTATTTTATGTTATACTAATTAGTGAGGTGATTTTATGCACACAGTAACTAAAACCATAAGCGTTGGAAATGTTTTAATAGGTGGAACTAATCATGTAGTTATTCAATCCATGACAAACACGAAAACCAAAGATATTAAAAAAACCATTGAACAAATTAACGAACTTGAAAAAGCAGGATGTGAAATTGTACGAGTTGCAATAACCGATTTAGAGGATGCAAATGCCATTAAAGAAATTAAAAAGGAAATCAAGATTCCTATTGTTGCGGACATCCATTTTGATTATCGTCTAGCCCTAGGTGCCATTATGGCGGGGGCTGATAAGATTAGAATTAATCCTGGTAATATTAAAGATCCAAGTAAAATTAAATTAATTGTTGATGCTTGTAAAGAAAAACATATTCCTATTAGAATTGGAATTAATAGTGGTAGTATTGAACAAGAATTCTTAGATAAATACCATGGTCCCAAAAAAGAAGCAATGCTTGCAAGTATGGATAAAGCAATTAAACTTATGGAAAGTTTTAATTTTTATGATCTTGTCTTAAGCGTAAAAGCAACAAATATTAATGATACTATTATCATTAATGAAGAACTAGCTAAAAGATACAATTATCCTATTCATATTGGTTTAACTGAATCAGGAACTTTTTTAAGCGGAACCATTAGATCTAGTTATACCCTTGGTACTATCTTAGCTAAAGGGATTGGCAGTACCATAAGAGTTTCCCTTCATGGTGACCCCATAAAAGAAATTGGTGTTGCAAAAGAAATTCTATCAATGCTTAACCTTTATACTAAACCTACTTTAATTGTTTGCCCAACCTGTGGAAGAACCGACTATAATATAACCCCAATTGTTGAAGAAATAGAAAAATTTATTCAAGACATTCATAAACCTTTAAAAATTGCCCTTATGGGATGCATTGTTAATGGTCCTGGTGAAGCAAGGGATGCAGACATTGGACTTGCGGGGGGGAAAAATTCAGCAGTACTTTTCAAAAAAGGAAAAATAATTAAAAAACTACAAGAAGATGAAATTATTGATGTCCTAAAAACTGAAATAATTAAATTAATAGGTGATGAAAATGAAAACTGATTTTTATGGAATGGAAAAAGTTTCACTCGTCGATTATGAAGGTTATGTAGTATGTACTTTATTTACCAATAACTGCAACTTTAGATGTCCTTTTTGTCACAATTCTCCTTTAGTTTTTAATAACGTTAATACTCCTCTTGATTTTAACGAAATTATAAGCTATTTAGAAAAAAGAAAAAATGTCCTAGATGGGGTTTGTATCACTGGTGGTGAACCAACCCTTATGAGTGATTTACCTGAAAAACTAAGAAAAATTAAAAAAACAGGTTTAAAGGTTAAACTAGATACAAATGGTTCTAACCCTAAAATGTTAAAAACTTTAATTGATGATGGTTTAATTGATTATGTTGCAATGGACATTAAAAATGCCCCTCTAAAATATAACATAACCACTGGACTTAATAATTATTCCTTAGATAATATTAAAGAATCAATGAAAATTCTAAAAGAAAGTAAACTAGATTTTGAATTTAGAACAACTTTAGTAAAAGAATACCATGATGATGATGCAATTAGAGAACTTGCATTATTCTTAAATGGAGCAAATACATTATACCTTCAACATTTTGTTGACCGTGATACTTGTATCAAAAAAGGGCTTCATGAAGTATCAAAAGAAAAAGCCCTAGAATACCAGAGCTTTCTAAAAAACTATATTAATAATGTAAATTTACGCGGTTATTGATTTAAATATTCTACCGCTTGCATCGCCGCAATTGCACCATCAGAAACGGCTGTAGTGGCTTGTCTAACTTGTTTAGTCCTACAATCACCAGCCACAAATAATCCTAAAGTCTTAGTCATAGTAGTTTCATCTGCGACCACATATCCAGCCTTGTTGATTTCAACAAGGTTTTTTATTATATCATTATCAGGACATTGCCCAATCGCAATAAAACATCCTTTAACTGGTAATCTAAACAATGATTTATCAAGAAGATTTTCAAATACTAATTCCTCAAGATTTTTGCTACCCTTAAGTTCAACAAGTGATATATTTGGAATAACACTGATATTTGGTTTTTGATGTAATCTTTCAATAAGAACACTATCACCAAAGAATTTATCAAACAAAGTACATACATAAACTTTTTGACAAATATCACTTAATTGAAGAGCATACTGTAAAGCCGAATTACCATCACCAATTACTGCGACCTCTTCTTTTTTAAAGAATGCACCATCACAAGTTGCACAGTATGACAAGCCTTTACCTATAAAATCTTCTTCATTTTTTAAGCCTATCATTTTGTGTTTTGCCCCAGTTGCGATAATAACACTACGGGCTTTATAGGTATTATAATCAGTTGTAACAATAAACTCATGATCTACTTTTTCAACTTGATGGACATTTTCTAGTTCAAATTCAACCCCCATAGCCATTACTTGTTCAAACATCATATCTGAAAGTTCAGCCCCAGTAATAGATTTTATGGTTGGAAAGTTTTCGACTTTTGGTGCTAATGATATTTGACCGCCAATTGTTTCTTTTTCAAGAATTAAAACGGTTTTATTACTTCTTTTAGCATAAAGTGCAGCGGTCATTCCCGCAGGACCTGCTCCCACAATAATTATATCGTATCTTTTATTTTCCATATTCTTCCACAAATTTCTTGATTAAACTTACATTATCTAAAACTTCATAGTTATCATCTTTAGGAACAAGCATCGTTGGAGCTTTACGAATATTATATGATAAAGTCATTTCTTTATTTTCTTCCGCATCAATAGGAATATACTTAATACCAGCCTTATCTAATAACATTTTTGCCATTTTACAATTTGGACAAGTCTTAGTTGTAAATAATAAAATATCATTATTTTGTTTTACTTCATGGATGCATTCAGCATTATCATGTTCATAATTTATATGATGAGTTAAATGCGAATGAGCAATATCATATGTTTTACGATTTCTAAATTCTTCAGCCTTACCATCATTCCAGTTTTGAACAGGACGGTAATATCCCGTAATACGACTATATACTTCAGTCTTTCTTCCACATTCAGGACACTTATAAACCTCACCTGCTATATAACCATGGTTTTGACAAACTGAGTAAGTTGGAGATAATGTATAATAAGGTAAACGATAATTTTCAGCAATCTTTCTAACTAACTTAGCACTAGCTTCCCAAGAAGGAAGTTTTTGTCCTAAAAAGACATGGAAAACTGTACCTGATGTATATAAAGTTTGAAGTTCATCTTGAATATCAAGGGCACTAAAAACATCTTCAGTATAACCAACTGGTAAGTGAGAACTATTAGTATAATATGGAGTATTTCCCTTTTCGCTTGCGGTAATAATATTAGGGAAATGTTTACGATCATGTTTAGCAAGACGATATGATGTTGATTCAGCAGGAGTTGCTTCTAAGTTGTATAAATCCCCATATTCTTCTTGATAATCAGATAATTTATCACGCATAAAGTTTAAAACCTTTTTAGTAAATTCTTGAGCTTCTTTATGAGTTAAATCCGTACCAATCCATTTAGCATTTAAGCAAGCTTCATTCATTCCTACAAGACCAATGGTTGAAAAATGATTATCAAAAGTTCCTAAATATCGCTTAGTATATGGATATAAACCTTCATTTAATAATTTTGTAATAACATTTCTCTTAATTTTAAGTGATCTTGCGGCGATATCCATCATTTTGGATAAACGTTCAAAAAATTCATCTTCATTTTTTGATAAATATGCAATTCTTGGCATATTGATAGTTACAACTCCAACAGAGCCTGTGCTTTCACCACTACCAAAGAATCCTCCTGATTTCTTTCTTAATTCACGTAAATCAAGACGAAGACGACAACACATACTACGTACATCACTTGGCTTCATATCGCTATTAATATAATTAGAAAAATATGGAGTACCATATTTTGCGGTCATCTCAAATAATAAACGATTATTTTCGGTAGGTGACCAATCAAAATCACGAGTAATTGAATATGTCGGAATTGGATATTGGAAACCACGACCATTAGCATCACCTTCAATCATTATTTCAATGAAAGCTTTGTTAACCATTGCCATTTCTTTTACGCAATCTTTATATTTAAAATCTTGTTCAACTCCACCAACGATAGCATTAAGTTCCGCTAAATCACTAGGAACAGTCCAGTCTAAAGTAATATTTGTAAATGGAGCTTGGGTTCCCCATCTACTTGGCGTATTTACCCCATAAATAAATGATTGAATACATTGTTTTACTTCTTTATATGATAAATTGTCTTTTTTAACAAAAGGCGCAAGATAAGTATCAAATGATGAGAAAGCTTGAGCACCAGCCCATTCATTTTGCATTATACCTAAAAAGTTAGTCATTTGATTACATAAAGTTGAAAGATGAGCAGCAGGTGATGAAGTAATTTTACCAGGTACTCCGCCTAATCCTTCTTTTATTAATTGTTTAAGTGACCAACCCGCACAATAACCTGTAAGCATTGATAAATCATGAATGTGGATATCCGCATTACGATGAGCTTCACCAATTTCATTATCATAAATTTCTGATAACCAGTAATTAGCTGTAATTGCCCCAGAATTAGATAAAATTAATCCACCTACGGAATAAGTAACTGTTGAATTTTCTTTAACTCGCCAATCATTAATTTTTAGATAATTATTAACTACATCTTTATAATCTAGAATAGTTGATTTAATATTACGCATTTTTTCATGTTGTTTACGGTACAAAATGTATGCTTTTGCCACATCAGCATAACTTGCTTGAATTAAAACTACTTCAACACTATCTTGTATATCTTCAACAGAAACTACATCTTTAACGGCTTTATTATTAAAATCAGCAGTAACCCTTAAAGCTAATAGTTCAATGATATCTTTATTATAACTTTTTTTAACTGCTTCAAATGCTTTAGTAATTGCATTTTCTATTTTATGAATGTCAAATTCGACAATTTTTCCATCTCTTTTTTTAACACTTAACATAATACTACCTCCAAACAACATAATATTTTATTTAATAAAAAACAAGACGAGAAATTAATTCCATTTTTCTCGTTTTTCCATAAAATTATAGCATAAAATATTTTTTTATTTCATTTTTTGCTTTTATAATTTTTACTAATTTTTTTTGCAATTTATTA
The DNA here is from genome assembly GCA_963648435.1 of Bacillota bacterium. Classification (GTDB taxonomy): domain Bacteria; phylum Bacillota_I; class Bacilli_A; order ML615J-28; family CAG-313; genus UMGS75. Next base: position 1,182 of record CAVJDT010000018.1, on the reverse strand, counting down.
GCATCTAAGATAGAAAAAAGAACTAACCAAATGGTTAATTCTTATCCCAATTCATTTTAATTTTTAAATTAGAAACGAATAAGTGCAACTGCAGTTTCAACTTGATCAGCAGCACATTTAGCAGCACCAGCAGCGCCTGCTGCACATACTGTGCAAGCAATAACTAAAATTACTGATAATGCTAATGCAATAATTGATAATACTAAGCCAGCTACTGCCATTCCGTGTTTTGCCTTAGATTTTAAACCTAAAATTGAGAATACTAACGCAACTACAGAAATGCTTAAACCACCAAATGATGTCCAGCATAATACTAAACCAACGATACCAAAGATTAAACCTAAGATTGCAAATACTTTCCAAGGTCCTTTTGGTTCTTCAACTGTAGCAGGAGCTGCAGCTTGAGGTTGTGCTACTGGTTGTGCAGCAACAGGTTGACCACAATTAGGACATACTTTGTAGCTGTCATCTAATTGTGTTCCACAATTTTTACAAAATGCCATAAATATAAATCTCCTTTTTCAAATTTACAATTCATTATACTACTATTTAATGGTTTTGTCAAAAAATATACATTCCTAGTGACATTATTCGCCAAAAAATAGGCACTTAACCCTTTACTTTGCTAAATACCCATTTTTAGTACTTCTGTCATTGATATTTATATTTTATCCTATCAAATTATTATCTGATAACATGCTTTTTTCACGTTCTTCACTTGATTCTTCATCTTCATCTATATTTTCATTTGAGCGTGTAGTATTATTATTTAATGTTGAAGTATTCTTCACTTTAGTTTTAGAACGTTTAACTTTAGCAAAGTAAAGAACAAATACAATAATGGATCCTATAAATGCAATTATAGTTAAAATTAGTACTAGATAAAGAACAAATAAACTACTTGGTATATCAATAGGAATAGAATTATTATACTTTTCATATAACACTTGTGCATAATCTGAATTTACGAGCTTATCAGCTTCTCTAAATGAACTAATATGAGAAGTTATATACTTAATATTCAAAATATAAGTAAGTAATCCAAAAATAAATAAAAGTACTGAACTACCACTAGTTACATATAATTCTGTTTTTTTATTATTTTTTTTAACTACTAATGAAACAGCGAACAAAGTTAGAGTTATCACTCTAACCCAAACACTTAATGTTTCTTTTAAAAGA
>CAVJDT010000017.1:0-34197 GCA_963648435.1 Bacillota bacterium | reverse complement strand
AAGAAAGGATTTAATATAAACTTATAAACTATATTATATGTTTATATTATACAAGGAAAAATGAAAAAAATAGTAATTATAACTGATTCATGTAGCGACTTAAATAGTGAATTAAGAAATAAATATGATATTGAATATTTAGAAATGCGTGTTTTGTATGAAGATAAAGATATACCTGCAAGTCTTGATTGGGAGTATATGCCCGCTAAAGAATTCTATGATGCAATGCGTACAGGAACTAGATTTAAAACAGCACAAGTAAATATGGAAGTATATCTTGAAAAATTTGAAGAAGAAATTAAAAAAGGCAATGATATTTTATCAATTTCATGCTCTTCTGCATTATCAAGTTCATATTATAGTAGTATTAGAGCATGCGAAGAATTAAAAGAAAAATATCCTGATGCCAAAATATATTGTATTGATAGTAGAAATTCAAGTTTAGGCTTAGGCTTAATGTGCATAGATGCATCCATTATGAGAAGCGAGAAAAAAACAATTGAAGAAATAGCAGCCTATCTTGAAAAACACAAACAAGAAGTAAACCAAGTAGCAACTGTAGAAGATTTAAACTATCTAAAACGGGCTGGCCGAGTTACCGCCGCAAGTGCAGTGTTTGGTTCAATTTTAAAGATTAAACCAATTATTATTTCTGATACATTAGGGCAAAATGTAGCAATCAAAAAAGTAAGAGGAAGATCTACTTCACTTAAAGCAATTGTTGAAATGATTGCAGAAAGTTATACTAATAATGATAAAAAAATGATTGGCATTAGTCATGCTGATTGCTTAGATGATGCTTTAGAAATAAAAAATATGATTATTGAAGCTGTACCTTCAACTAAAGATATTGAATTTTTAATTGAATACATTGGACCAATTGTTGGAGCATCAGTAGGCCCTGGCACAGTTAGCGTTTATTTTTATGGAAAGGAAGTTACTTTTTGTTCAACTGAAAAGTAGTTAATAACTATGAGAAAATTTATAATACTTGCGGATGTAGGATGTGACCTATCAAAAGAGTGTCGTGAATATTTTGGAATTGAAGATTATGTATCTGGACATTTACATTTACCAAATGGAAGTGAAGTTCCGACAAAATTAGATTGGGATTTTATGAGTTCAAAAGAATTTTATGCAAAATTATCACGAAAAAATAGTGGAATTTCAACATCTCCATCAAATAGTGAAGAATACTTTCAAAAATTTGAAAGTTACATTAAACAAGGATATGATATTTTAAGCATATCTTTATCAAGTACAATTAGTGCAACATATCGGTTTGCGGTCATGGCAGCGAACAATTTAAAAGAAAAATATCCAGATTGTCGTGTATATTGTGTTGATTCATACCGGGTATCTATGGGATTTGGCCTTCTTGTTGCATATGCTTATGAATTAAAACGTCAAGGCAAAACAATGGATGAAATAATTGATTGGCTTGGAATTAATAAATATAAAGTACATCAAATGGGACCAATTGATAATTTATTTTTCGCAGCGAAACGTGGTAGAATTTCAATGGGTAAAGCTATATTTGGTTCTTTTGCCGGAATTAAACCAATGGGTGATTATAGTCCCGATGGATATACAGCAGTCCTTACGAGAGTAAAAGGTATCAATAAAGCTATAGATACTACGATTAAATATGTAAAACAAACAATTGTAAATCCTGAAAAACAATATATTTTTATTTCTCATTCTGAAAGACTAGAAGTTGCTAATGAACTTAAAGATAGACTTTTAAAAGAAATAAATTGTAAACATATCTTTGTTTCAGAAATATTCTGCAGTTGTGCTACTAACATTGGGGATGGTATGATTTCAGTCAATTACTTAGGTGACAAGATTTCGGCTGGTCTTGTTAAAGAAAATGAAGTAATGAACACAATTTTACAAAAATAAAGCTTAGAATAAGGATATTAAAAATGAATACGTTAAATGGAATTTTATATAAACAACTTATTTTAAATGGGTTAAATAACTTATCAATTCACTGTCAAGAAGTAAACGATTTAAATGTTTTCCCTGTTCCCGATGGTGATACCGGAACTAATATGTTAATGACTCTTCAAAATGGTTATTCCGCAATCAATGATTTAGATGATGCTAATCTGTCAAATATTGTGGTTGCATTTTCAAAAAGTGCCGTACTTGGGGCTCGTGGTAATTCAGGAGTAATATTATCACAATTTTTAAAAGGAATTTGTAATTATTTTTCTGATTATAGTGAAGTAAATGTAATTCAGTTTATTCATGCTCTTGAAAAAGGAGTTGAATATGCATATAAAGCAGTAGCAATTCCGGTTGAAGGTACTATGCTAACAGTTATGCGAGAGGCAACTGAATATGTGTCAAAATGCATTCAAGGGGAAAAAATCGCAACAATTGATCAAGTTATTTCATTATTCATTAATCAAGCTGAAGTTTCCCTTGAAAACACCCCTAACCTATTACATGTCTTAAAATCTGCAGGGGTGATAGATAGTGGTGGTGCCGGCTTAATTTACATTTTTAAAGGAATGGAAAAAGGGCTAAAAGGTGAAGTAATTGAATCATTTCAAACTAATCACCAAAACACATATGTTGATTACTCCATTTTTAATGCAAATACTAAATTTGAATTTGGATATTGTACAGAACTATTAATTCAATTATTAAGTGAAAAAGTAGATGTTGCTAAATTTAATATTAATGATTTTACCGAAGTACTAGGAGTATTTGGAAATTCAATTGTAACATCACTTAATGAGGATAAAGTTAAGGTCCATATTCATACTAAAACTCCTGAAAAAGTTTTTGATTATTGTCATACATTTGGTGAGTTTTTAGCCTTAAAAATTGAAAATATGGATGTTCAACATGATAATAAAGTCCAAGAAACCACAAAAGTTGTTCAACCAAAATTAAAAAAAGAAAAAGCAAAACATCAAAATATTGCAAGTGTTGTGGTCGCATCAGATGAAAAAATGGCAACATTATTTAAAGATATGGGAGCTTCATTTGTGATTTATGGTGGTGATACTTGTAATCCATCAGTTAGTGATTTTGTTGATGCTTATAGTAAAGTTAATGCGGACAATATAATTGTGTTCCCAAACAATAGTAATGTTATATTAACAGTTAATCAATCAGCACAAGTGTTTAATAAAAGTAACATCATTTGTATTGAAACTAAATCTTATTTAGAATGTTATTCAGCTTTAACTCTAATTGATTATGAACTTGCAAATGTTGAAGAAAATGTTGAAGCTATTAATGATGCAATTGAAAATATAACTAGTTTTATTGTTACACAATCAGTAAAAGATTCAATATATGAAAATAATCATATTCATAAAGATGATTACATAGCTGTTAAAGGTAAAGATTTACTTGGAATAGGTACCAATTTAATTGAATTAACGGTAGATGTTGCCACAAAACTAATTAAAAAAGAAAAAAAGGATATTATGACAATATTTGTTGGTAAAAATGTTTCAAGTGAAGACATTGAAAATATCAAATTAAAAATTCATAAGGCTGCTAGTTTAATTGATATTGATGTGATTGAAACTAGCAATAATGTTCATAATTTAATGATATCTCTTGAATAATATGAGTAAAGAAAAGTGTTGTTTAGTATTAGAAGGTGGCGGGGTTAAATGTGCTTACCAATATGGAGTGCTTGATGTTTTAACAAAAGCAGGTTTTAGTTTTGATGCGGTATCGGGCACATCATTTGGTTCACTAAATGGTGCATTATACATATCTGGGGGAATTGAACGAATGAAAGAGTTTTGGGAAACACTATCAGCGAAAGAAATGTTCAATGAACCTCGCCTTGATGAATTAACCGATAAAATATACAATAAAGAATCAATCTTTGATGTTCAAACATTAAGCTTTATTGTATCTGAATGGTTACACCCTCAGAAAAAACGTGAAGAAATTTCAAAATTATATCGTGAACTTGTTATGAAAAATGTTGATGAAGAAAAAATTAGAGAAAGTAAAATCGAATTTGGATTTGTAACACTTGAAATACCAAATTATAAAAGCTTGGTATTTGAAGGGGGGATGTCTCTACTATTTCCACTTACAACTATGGCAAGAATGATGTTTAATAAAAGTCAAGGTAAAACCTTATTAGAGTATTTTGCGTTTATACCTTATGAAATTACGGTAGAAGATGTAAAAAAAGGGAAACTTGCACAATACATAGCCGCAAGTGCTAATAATTTCATATTTACCCCAATGGAAATAGAAAAGAAACGCTTCACAGATGGCGGTGTTTATGATAATTTACCTATTAAAATGATGGAAGAAAAAGGATATGACAATTTCTTTTGTATTCGTGTATCAACTAGTGATTTAAAATTAAAGTGTAGTGAAAATGTAAATATTGAAATGATTACCCCAAGTGAAGATACGGGAAATTGTGCAATGTTCAATGTTAACAATATTAAACACTTAATTGAACTTGGTCGAAAAGATGCAATAGAGTATATTAAAAAAACTAAAGGAGAAAAATATGAAAAAATTGAATTCTAAATGGAAAATTATACTTTACGGTTGCTCTGGCATGGGTGTAAATATGTTAAACTTAATAATGGGTTCCTACATTTGTAGTGCCTTACTTGTTGGGGGTTTTTCAGAAGATGATATAGGTATTTGGACTTTTGGAAAAGAAAACCTTGTAATTGCTGCCGTATGGAGTGTTATCGTTTTAGTCGCTAAAATTATTGATGGCGTTATTGATATTCCAATGGCTTCATTTACGGATAATTTAAAAACAAGATGGGGTAAAAGAAGACCTGCAATTTTAATTGGTATGATTCCAATGATTCTTGCATATCTTGGAATGTTACTTCCAATGAATAATACTGCTACCATCTTTAATACGGTTATGTATGGATTATTCCTATGTATTTTCTATTCTTTTTATACTCTTACGATGGTTACATATTATGCAACATTTTCAGAAATAGTTGATAATGAAAAAGATCGTTTATTTTTATCAAATGTAAAATCAGTTTGTGATATTTTCTACTTTATTTTAGGCTATGCTTTAATTCCTGTATTTATTGGAATGAGAATTAATATTCGAATTGTATCTTTAATCTTCTTACCATTTGTTTTAACAATGTTAATTCCTTTATTTATGATTAAAGGCGATGATAACCGAAATGAAAATACTGAAAAAGTTAAATCGGTTAGTTTAATTAAATCCCTTGTTTTTGCCTTCAAAAACAAACCATTCATTATTTGGATGTTTGTTTATTCATTTATGACATTTGGTGTACAATTATTCTTAGGCGGAATCAATGAATTTTTCTCTTATCATAATTTATCAATGCCAATTATTATGGCGGCATCTTTCGCCCCTGTACCATTTACATTAATACTATATAATTATTTAACTAAAAAGAAAGGCTTTATGTTTTCATTTAGTTATACATTAATCGTATTCGCGGTAGGAATGCTTTTGATGTTTGGTTGTAAATTTATTGATAATGGTACAATAAAATTGGTACTTGGACTTGTATCAGGTGTGATATGCTCATTTGCGGTCGGCTCACTTTTCTCAGTAGCTTACTCAATCCCTGCTTTTCTTGCTAGTAAGGAAGAAAAAGAAACAGGTGTTGCTCATTCAGCAATGTACTTTGCAGTTCAAGGTTTATTCTCAGGTGTCTTTACGGGCCTTGCAACAGGAGTTGTTTTAGTTGTATTAAAAGAAACTAACACAATTCATTTATTAACAATTGTTGCGGCGATAGGTTGCTTAGTTGCTTTTGGCTTAATGTTTATTCTTCCTAAATCAATTAAAACATTTGGAAAAGAAGAACAAAATGAAAAATAAAAGCATTATAATAGATACCCTAGGAGCCGATATGTCTCCGGTAGAAATATGTGAAGGCATAAAAGAAAGTAATAATAAAGATTACCACTATCTTGTGGTAGGTCCTAAGAATGATATTGAAATAGTATTAAAAAGCACTAATTTATCATATGAAATAGTAGATACAACTAGTTATATTACAAATACAGAAAATCCTATGAATGTAATAAAAAATCGTGAATCATCACTTTATCAGGCCTTAACTTTAGCTAAAAATGAAGATGTAATTGGTTTAATTAGTGCCGGTTCTACAGCTGGCATAATGATAGGAAGTATGTTTATCCTTGGACTAGATGCACATCTTCAATCAGCTATTCTTGCATGTGTATTATATAAATTTGATGGTAAACCTTTTTGCTTAGTTGACTGTGGTGCAAATGTTAACCCTCTTCCAAGTGATATGGAGATATTTGCTAAATATGGTGCAAAGTTCATGCAAAGTTATGCAAACACTAATAATCCTAAAGTAGGTTTATTATCGGTTGGTAAAGAAAAAGGAAAAGGCAATGAACTAGTAAAAAAGGCATATGAATTAATTGAAGCATCTACCCTAAACTTTATTGGTAATGTGGAAATAGATGAAGTTTTTAATAGCAATGTTGATGTGCTTGTTACAGATGGATTTAGTGGTAATATTTTACTAAAAAATACCGAAGCTATTGCCTTAAATATTTCAAGTAAAATTATTAAAACAAATTGTCAAAATAAAGATGATTTTAACAAAATAAATGATGCCATCTATAGATTGTTTGGATACAATGACCAAGCTGGTGCTATTTTCTTAGGAGTAAAAAATAATGTCATAAAAGTACATGGCAAAGCTAATCGCTTAACCATTGCATCAGCCATTAAACAATTAATCGCTTTAGATAGTGGTGGATACAACAACAAACAAAAATAATGAGGAAAACAATATGGAAAATATTAAAAAAATAGTCAAAGGCCATATTAATAGATTAAATACTAGCGAAAAGAATTTTGCTAGTATTTATGATATTATGTTTAGCATTCCTGACAATATAATGGTGGAAACCACTGATGGGCTAGAAATTAAAAAAATTACATATCGACAAATGGAACAACAAATAAAACTTGTGGCATCAGCTCTTAAAAAACGTAATATTAAAGATCAATTTATAGGACTTGCATCTGACAATGGACCAGAATGGATAATCTTATTTTGGGCTATTCTTATGAGTGGAAATAAACCATATTTAATTAATTTAAGATTTCCAGTATCATTCACAAATTCCATTTTAAAAACCCTTGAGGTTGATTATGTAATTGAAGTTAATCAAAACATCGACTATGGTACATCAAGAATTGATTTTGAAGATTTAATAAAAGAAAATAATATATGTGATAATTTTCATTTTGCTAATGAAATTGCCATATCAACTAGTGCAACGACCTTGAATCAAAAAATATGCATTTATAATGGATTAGAATTTTCTGAACAAGTACTAAATACCAATTATGTTTTAAGCAAAAATAAATTAATCAAAACCCATTATAATGGTTCATTAAAATTACTTGCTTTTTTACCACTATATCATATTTTTGGACTTTCCGCAATGTACTTTTGGTTTTGCTTTTTTGGTAGAACCCTTGTCTTTCTAAAAGACTATTCACCTAGTACCATTCTTAATACCGTTAAAAAACATAAAGTAACTCATATTTTCGCGGTACCACTACTTTGGCATACGATAGAAAAAAATGTTTTAAAAGAAGTGAATAATCAAGATGAAAAAACTAAACAAAAGTTTTATCAAGGACTTAAAACTTCAACTAAACTTCAAAAAATGTTTCCTAATTTAGGTAGAAAAATTGTTAAAAGAAAATTTGCTGAAGTAAATAATAAACTATTTGGCGACTCAGTTGCATTTTGTATTAGTGGTGGTAGCTATCTAAAAGATTCAACAATGTATTTAATGAATGCCTTAGGTTATCCAATGCATAATGGCTATGGAATGAGTGAAATAGGTATTACTTCTGTTGAATTATCAAAAAAAATAACTGATCGTAATAAAAATAGCATTGGTAAACCTTTTTCATCAATTGAATACAAAATAAATGAAAATCAAGAATTGTTAGTGCGTGGCAAATCAATTTGTCATAATATTATTATTAATGGTACTTTACACCACATAGATGATTGGTTTAATACTAATGATGTGGTAAAAATAGATAAAGATGGCAGATACTATATTGTGGGCCGAAAATCAGAATTAATCATTGGTGAAAACGGTGAAAACATTAGCCCTGATGAAATTGAAAAAACATTTTTAATTCAAGGTGCCCTTAATTTTTCCGTGATGGGAGACCAAAATCAAGAAAAGTTAATTATGATAGTACAACTACCACAAGATATTTTGAAAACAACACTTCACCATATTAATGAAAGCATTAATGACCAAAATAATAAACTCCCATTAAGCAGTAGAATTAGTCAAATTTATTATACATATGATCCAATAATGTCTACATCAGCCATAAAAGTTAGCCGGAAATATTTAGAAAATCATATTTTAGCCAAAGAAATAAAACTTCTAACTATTAATGAAATAGGCATATCTGAATTTACAAATGAAAAAGCAGATGAAGAACTACAATCAATTATTTTAGATTTATTTAGTAAGGCTTTAGGAATACCTACTCAAGATATTGATTTAAATGCTAACTTTATGCTTGATTTAGGTGGAACAAGCCTAGATTACTTCAGTTTAGTTTCTGCCATTAATGAAAAATTTAAAATCGACCTAAAAATGGATTATGAACATATGGCATATAGTGTTAATGATTTTGAAAAGGTTATAAAGGAATTACTATGATTAAAGAAATATTACGTATTTTGGCTATTATAACTGGTTGGCCTGTTCAACTAATCTTCTTTAGTCGTAAAACTTATTATGAGGATAAAAGCAGTCAAGGAAGAAAAGTAAAAGGAGGAGCTATTATAATTTCTAATCATACCAGTATTATGGATTATATGGTAAATCTCTTTATTTTCCCCTTTCGAAAATTATATTGTTTGATTGCTGAAGTAATATATAAAAAAGGGTTCTTTATGCGCTTTTTAGTAAGTTGCATGGGGGGAATCAAAGTTAATCGTTTTAGTAAAGATTTAGGCTTTATTGATGAAGGAGTGGCCGTTCTTAAAAAAGGAAAACTTCTTCAAATATTTCCTGAAGGTAGAATTTCAGATGATAAAAAATTATTACCATTTGCCCCATCATATATTCTAATTGCCTTAAGAAGTGGGGTCCCCATTATTCCGGTTGTTACAGATGGTAATTATGGACTATTTAAACGAGTCCATGTTTTAATTGGTAAAAAAATATATCTTAGTGATTACTGTAAATCCTCAAATCCTACTAAAGAAGAACTAGAAAAAATAAACAAAATTATTAGTCGGAAAATTGCATTATTAAAAAACACCCTTCAAGAAAAAATAAATCAAGATAAATGTAAATTAGGACCTTTAAGTAAACTTGCATGGGATGTTGGTAGACTAACAGCCTTTACTTTTAATTTTGGATTTAGAATTAAAGTTTTCAATAAAGGACCTAAAAAAAGAAACTTAAAAATTAAAGGACGTTATATTATAGTTGCTAATCATGAAGCTTTCTTAGATCCCGTAAAGTTAATATGTGTATTTTGGCGTCGCCGGGTTAGAATTCTAACCGCTGAGGCTGTGTTTTCAAACAAAAAGTTTAGAAGCTTTATGATGGAAAAAATTGGATGTGTGAAAATCGACCGAAATAAAAATGATCTAGAAGCATTTAAAAAATGTCTTAATATCCTTAAAAATGAAGAAGTTTTAATTGTTTTTCCTGAAGGACACTTATCAAAAGATGGTACTCTAGATTCATTTAAATCTGGTGCGGTCTTAATGGCTGTTCTTACGAATACTCCAATTCTTCCTGTATACATGCAAAAAAGAAACAATTCAATAAAGCGTTCTAAAGTTTATCTTGGGGAACCAATAAAAATAGATACACCGATTAATGGAGTAGCTAGTATTAATCAAATAGATGAGTACTCACATCAATTATATCAAGCAATTGCTGAATTAAAAGAAAAGTATGGAGAAAATAGTTATGAACAATGAAATACTTGAAAAATTAAAAGTTGTTGTAGCAAATATTAAAGGGGTAAGTCTTGAAGAATTAAACTTTGTAAATGATACAACTAAAATTAAAGAAGATTTAGGCCTTAATTCCATAGGAATACTCTATACGATATTTGCGATTGAACATATCTTTAATATTACATTTGAAGACTTAAAAGTTGATTCTTTTCAAACTGTTGGTGATGTAGTTAAATACATTGAAGAGAATATGTAATATGAAAAATCTTTGGGAAGTAAAAGAAGTAAAACCTGGTGATATGATAAGAATCTATAATGGAGTTTATTATCATTATGCAATATATTTAGGTAATAACCAAATCATTCAATTTGGCACCCCTGCTTATACACCAAATCCTGAAAATATAAAAGTAGAAATTGTAAATAGCAGTGAATTTACCAAATATGGGTTTATTGAAGTAAGAAATTACACCTTAAAAGAAAAATTAAAAAAGCGTAAACCTAAAGATATTATTATGATTGCAAAAAGCAAACTAGGTCAAACCGGATATGATTTTAAAAATAATAATTGTTTAAACTTTGCTAATGAATGTGTATTCAAAAAATAAATATAATTTAAGGCTTGTCATACTATTATGGCAAGTTTTTTAAAAAAAGAAACATTATATAACTTGAAAAAAAATAAGGAATGTGCTATAATTTTAACGAATTATTTATGAAAAAAGGAGATAATATTGTGATTTACAAGACAATAACAAATTACAAAGAAGCAACAAAAGATTTTCTAGAAAATGAAAAACAATTCCATTTAGGAGTTATACCTACGGAACAATCAAACCCTTTAACTAAAAACTTAAGTGCAACAATTGCAAAAGATACAGCTAAAGGTGTAAAAATGATTTTTAGTGCTGATAAATATATCGCAGATGTAGCCCGTAAACAATTTAATACTCCTGAATTCCAAGCTTTTGTTGATGATATCAAAAGATGTATGGATGAAAGAAAGAAAGTTGTTTTCTCAAGCGTTGGAGCATCAGGCCGTATGGCTATCCAAATGGATGGGGCTTGGAGAAGTTTCTGGCAAGGCTTAGTAGATAAAATTCCTGCCCATCGTTTTGAATTTTTAGAAATGGCCGAAGTTGTAAGTAGTTTTACAACTGGTGGTGACCGTGCCTTAGTACGTTCTGTTGAAAATTTTGAAGATTATATGACTTTTGGGGCTAAACAAGTTGATGAAGCTGAAATGGGCCCTGGTGATGTTTTAGTAGCATTATCTGAATGTGGACTTTCCGCAAGTATTAATGGTTCAGCTGTACGCGGTTATGAACTTGGTGTTAAGACTTATTATTTATTCTGTAATCCAGAAAAAATCTTAAGAACTCACCTTGACCGTGCTCGTGCTGTATTTGAATGTTTAGATGAATACGCTGCTAACAAAGCTAAAGGTATTGACAATGGTAAATACATTGTTAAAATCCCACTATTTGTGGGTAATATGGCTGTATCTGGTTCAACTCGTATGCAAGTAACAACTGTGGAATTATTAGTTGCAGGTGCTGCATTAGAAGTTGCGGCTAACCGTTGGTTAAAAGAAAACTTAACAGAACAAGAATTATCAGTAGTTGGTGGCGAAGTATTAACTCTTGACCAATATGCTGATGCATTTGTTTCATTAAATAAACAATTATCAAGTGGTAAAACTCTAAAAGGCCTTGCTAAAGCTGTTGAATTTGAAGTTAACACATACAATCAAAAAGGTTTAGTAACATACATTACTCATGATTATCTACTAGATATTATGACAGATACAACTGAACGTCAACCAACGTTTACCCTACCTCCATTTAGAAAGTTTAATGACCATACTAGTGAAGTATCTTGGGCATATATTAAAGACCCTCTATACCCTAACGAAGTTGCATGGCAACAAGTATTCCGTCGTCCTATTAAAGGATTAGAATGGACTAAAGAAGATTATATCGCTATGAAAGCTAGTCAAGATATTATCAATAACCCTCCAAAAGTTAGTGGTAGTGAAGTGCTAGAATATGTAATTGGTAATGAAGATGACCCTTCAAGATATTCTCGTCCTTGTTCTCAATTAGTATTAATCGATGTTAATGGTTCCGCAACCCCTGAAATTGTTAAATGGTATAATAAAGAACTTGCTAAATATAGTGGTGGTATCGTATTAAGATTTGGTCAAATTCCTGCTGAAAAGATTTCAAAAGATGAAATTAGAATTCCCGTTGAACTTCCAAGAACATGCACAGACATTCTTTATCATTTATTAGTTAAAGTTGCTTTCAATGCTTTAAGTACTGGAACAATGGCTAAAATGGGTAGAGTATATGGTAACTGGATGGTTCAAGTTCTTCCAACTAATAAGAAATTAATCGACCGTTCTTCAAGAATTATTGCAAGTCTTGCGAAAATCCCTTATGAAAAAGCTGTTGAAGAATTCTTTATTTCTTATTATAACCGTAAACCCGAAGATGAATATCGTGAATCATATGTAGTGGAAACATTACGTCGTTTAGGCTTTGACCCTAATGCTGATATAAAATAATAAAAAATGGCGGTAATAGACACTTATTATCGCTTTTTCTTTTAAGAAGGTGAACTATGAAAAATAAAGTTTTAGTATTTGGTTTGGTTGGTGAATCAGTATTTATGCAAACTGATCACTTTCATAATAGTGGTGAAACCATAACCATAGATAATATTCACAAAGAACCAGGTGGTAAGGGTTTTAACCAAGCGGTTACTCTAGCAAGACTAGGCATTAAAACAACTTTTATTAGTGTAATTGGAAATGATTATAAAAAAGAATGTGAAGATTTTTTAAATAGTGAAAAGCTTAAGTATCATTTAGAAATAAAAAATGGTATGAGTGCTTATGCAACAATCATAACGGATAAAAATGGTGAAAATGAAGTTTCTGTTTATCCAGGTGTTAATAAATTGTTTAGTCGAGGCGATGTCCAAAAATATGAAAATGAATTTATTGATGCGGCTTATGCCTTAATTCAAGCTGAACTTCCTGAAGTAGTAGTAGATGAAGTAATAAAACTTTCTAAAAAGCATAAAGTAAAAGTTATAATAAATCCTGCCCCAGCTGCACCATTTATCAAAAAATATTTAAAAGATGCCTATGTAATTACTCCTAATCTTCATGAAGCTGAAATTCTATTTTCAATAAAACTTGAGGAAAGTAATATCGAAGAAAGATTATTAAAACTTGATTTATCACGTGTTATTATAACTCTTGGGTCAAATGGTGTGATAATAAAAGAAAATGACCAAATTACGCATCTTCCAGCCTTAAAAATAAACAAAATAGCTGATACAACAGGCGCAGGTGATGTTTTTAATGGAGCGTTAATTGCTAGTCTAATAAAAAATAGTGATTTAATAAAAGCCTGTAAATTTGGAATTAAAGTATCGGGAATGAGCATTCAAACCCCTTATGTAATGCCTTCCATCCCCACACTTAGAAAAGTAGAGGACTGCCAAAATGAATAAAATAGAAATCCTTCAAAAATTAATTAATGCTTCAAATAATATTGTAGTAATGACAGGAGCAGGTTTTAGTAAAGCATCAGGCATTCCTGATTTTAGAAGTGCAGATGGATTATATAATGATAAAACTAAAAATGTAATATCTCCAGAAGAGATTCTTTCGCATCATTATTTTATGGCTCACCCTCAAGCATTTTATGAGTTTTATTTTGATAAAATGATTTACCCAAATGCTAAGCCTAATGCTGGGCATTATAAACTTGTTGAACTTGAAAACTGTGGAAAATTAAAAGCCATAATCACCCAAAATATTGATGGCCTTCATCAAAAAGCAGGTAGTAAAAATGTTCTAGAACTTCATGGTGCAGTGTTAAGAAATCACTGTATGAAATGTCACACCTTTTATAGTTTAGATGATTTGTTAAACAATAAACAAATGCCATCTTGTCCTATTTGTGGTGGCAAAATAAAACCTGATGTAGTATTATATGAAGAAGGCCTTGATATGGCGACGCTAAATGAGGCCATTAAAGCTATCGTTAATGCTGATTTACTTTTAATTATCGCTTCATCCATGTTAGTAAACCCAGCTGCGAGTCTTCCATATTATTATAGAGGAAATAAAATGGTGATTATCAATTTAGAACCTACCCCTTTAGATAGTTATGCAACCTTAATAATTAATGAAAAATGTGAAGAAGTATTATCACAAATTAAAGTAAAGGAATAAAAATATGAAAACAAAAGTAACAAAATTTGAAAAAATATCATGGAATGAATTTAAAAAAACCCATCAAATCGAAAAAGATTATGATGACATTATCTTACCTAAACGGGCAACTAAAGGCTCTGCAGGATATGATTTTTTTGCCCCATATGATTTTAGCTTATGTCCGGGGGAAACAATTAAAGTTGCAACAGGAATTAAAGTAAAAATTGATGAAGGCTGGTTTTTAGGAATTTTTCCCCGTAGTAGTTTAGGCTTTAAGTATCGTCTTCAACTTGATAATACAGTCGGTATTATTGATAGTGATTATTATAATGCTTTAAATGAAGGCCATATTTTTATAAAACTTACTAATGATTCACATAATGAATTAACAGTTACAGTTAAAAAAGGTGAAGCTTTTGCCCAAGGAATCTTTATTCCTTTTGGAATAACAATTGATGATGATGCATGTAGTAAAAGAACTGGGGGAATGGGTAGTACTAATAAAAAGAATTAATAAACATTGAGGTATAAAATGAAACCACTTAATTTAACAACAATTAATAATGAATTATATTTAAACAATTATTCTTTAAAAGAACTTGCTAAAACCTATCATACCCCCCTTTATGTGTATGATGAAAATCATATTTTAAAGGTTATTGATGAATATTTAAATAATTTTAAAACCACAAAATTTGAAACAAAAATTGTGTATGCTTCTAAAGCTTTCTTAGTGCCAGAAATTTGTAAGATTGCTTCTTCAAAAGGCTTAATGATTGACGCGGTTAGTCTTGGTGATTTATATGTGATTGAAAGATCAGGTTTTTCACTTAAAAATGTAGTTTTTCACGGTAATAATAAAAGTAATGAAGAACTTAAATTCGCTATTGAACATAAAGTAGGGATAATTGTCGTTGATAATTTAGATGAATTAAACCGCTTGGATGAAATTGCAAATGAAAAAGAAGTAATAGTTAATACATTATTTAGAGTAAATCCTGGAATTGATGCTCATACTCATAAATTTATTCAAACCGCTCTTTATATTAGTAAATTTGGAGAAAGTATTTATGATGATGAAACAATAGATAAAATCATCAAAAAATATCAAGTTTCTAACTATATCAAATTATTAGGTTTTCATTCACATATTGGTTCGCAAATTCACGAACAAAAACCATTTTTAATGAACATTGATAAAATGGTTGAGTTTACTAAAAAGATTGAAAATAAGTATCAAATTAAGCTTCCATACTTAAATTTAGGTGGTGGTTTTGGCATTCAGTATCAAACAACTGATAAAAAACTAGAACTTGAAAATCTTTTAAAAAAGATGATAAAGCGGCTCACAAAAAAAGCAAATGCATTAACATATAACTTAGAATGTGCCTTTATTGAACCAGGCCGAAGCATTGTGGGAGAAGCAGGAATCACCCTTTATGAATGTGGAACCATTAAACACACTTATGGAGGTAAAAACTTTTTATTTGTTGATGGCGGAATGACTGATAATATTAGACCCGCATTATATAACGCATCATATACAGTTGATGTGGTAAATAAAATAAATGAACAAAAAAATATAACCGTGGATATCGCTGGTAAATGTTGTGAATCAGGTGATATTATTGCCCATAATCAGTTAATACCTAAGACTATTCCTGGAGATATTTTAGTAGTTTATGGCACAGGGGCATATACTTATTCAATGTCATCAAATTACAATGGACAGTTGAAACCATCCGTAATTTTAGTTGGTGAAAAAATTAAAGTAATTAGCAAAAGAGAAAACCTAAACGATTTATATCGTCATTTTGAATAGGAAAAAATCATTAATTCAATAAACACAAAAAATAAATTTTTTATTATTGTTATATTGACTTTAAAAAGATAAAATGATATAATAATTATATATTGTATATAAGGAGTTTTGTAAAATGACTAAAGATGAAGCCTTAAAAATATGGTTACGTGAATTTGGGGATGTAGATTATGCTCATGACTTTACGGGTAGAAAAATTAAACGTGATGATTTTGGCGTTATTAATCAAGTAGGCTGGGTGGTTGACTATATGAAACCTCTATCTTTAGGTGGACTTCAAAACGAAGATAATGAAATGATTGTTCATCATGTTACTGCTTATGAAAAAGGTGATAATTATCCTAATTTTGAAGTAGTAGGTGTACAATATCATGTTGGACATGATGAAAAAGAAGATTATTATTTCATTGAAAAAATAGTTGATTAAAAAGCAATATAAGTAAATTATATTGTTTTTTAAAAAAATAAGAGGAATAAATATGCGAATAATTGGCGGAAAATATAAAAGTAGAAAACTTGCAACGTTAGAAGGCCTTGCGACAAGACCAACCTTAGATGGCACAAAAGAAGCAATTTTCAATAGTCTTGGTAATTACCTTCCTGACTTTGTGGTTCTTGATGTGTTTGGAGGTAGTGGAGCCTTAAGTTTAGAATCCATTAGTCGTGGTGCTAAGATGGCTTATATTATCGATAAAAGTTTAGATGCGGTAAAAATAATTAAGAAAAATATTGAAAGCTTAAAAGTAGAAAATCAAGTTATGGTATTTCAAGGAGGATATGAAGATATTCTAAAACGTTTCAAAAATATGAAGTTTGACTTAGTCTTTTTAGATCCCCCCTTTAGAATGAAAGTAATTGATGAACTCATTACTTATTTAATTTCCAATGACATGATTAATGATGGCGGCTATATTATGGCAGAATACCCTAAAGAAGATATTATTCAAAAAGAATATGCAGGCTATCGGGTTAAACTTTGTCGTAAATACTCAAGTAGTGAAGTACTAATATTAGAAAAGGAGTAATAATATGCGAATTGGTATTTATCCAGGAACTTTTGATCCAGTTACAAATGGTCATCTTGATATTATTAAAAGAGGATTACAACTATTTGATAAACTATACGTTGTCGTTCCTAAGAATATTCAAAAGAATGCCTTATTTACAACAAATGAAAGAGTTGAATTATTAAAAGAAGTTTTAAAAGATTATTCAAATATTGAAGTTGTATCAACTGATGAACTTACCGTTAAATTTGCAGAAGAAGTGCATGCTAATGCGATGCTTAGAGGCCTTAGAATGGTAAGCGATTTTGAATATGAATTACAGATGGCTACACTTAATCGCCATTTAAACAATCAAATTGAAACGATATTTATTATGAGTTCTCATGAATATTCTTTTCTATCTTCAAGTAGTGTTAAAGAAATTGCTTCTTTTGGTGGTGATGTAAGTGAATTTGTTCCGCCAATTGTTAAACTTGCATTAGATAAAAAATATCAAAAAAATTAAACTAAAAAGTATGGCAGTAAATATTCCGTGAATAATTCGGGATAAAATTAAACTAGTTACCTTAAGACTAGTTTTTTTTGCAACACTAGCTATTTGAATGTTTATCGCAAAACCACCAAATGACATCATAAAACTACTAATAATCAGTCTCATGAATAAAGGAATTTGATAAGTTATGACGTTATTTAGTCCAGTAGTTAATTCAAACAAATCTAGAAAAAAACAAACAAAAGTTTTTATAATAATATTATTAAAAAAATCAAGATTATTAATTAAGAGAAAAAAAGGAATTTTAATAGTGCTAACAAAAAACATAGAGGCAAGAATATTAACCATAACTAAAGGACATTCATCAATTATTGTAAATAAAGCTTTATTATCATGGAAAGTACCATCAATTGCTTCTGATAATACTAACTTTTTAGGCTTATTAAAAATATAAAAAAAAGTTGATACTAAAATTTGTATAAAAAAAACAAAGTAACCATAGGGCTTAGGTAACATTAAGATGGTAAATAAAGGACTATTAAGAACAGCTCCTTTTAAGAGCCTTTCACCTTCTTTTTTACTAATTCCTTTATTAATACTATTTATAATTAAAATACTCGAAGTAGGATTTCCCGTAATAAAACTTAGTAAAAATAAAGAACATGCTTTTTGATTTTCAAAATGCATGATCTTGGTTAAGGGAAAATATAACAGTTTACTAAAGAAAGGAAATGATAGTAAAAGATTACTAACTAAATAAAAAGGTACAAGCGATAAAAGAACTTTAGTTAACCAAAGATAAAATGTGTCATAGATAGTATTTTTAGTATATTCAGGAAATAACAAAAATATCATTAAACATATAATTAGAAATAGGGAAATACCTAAGGAAATTATTTTCTTCATTTGATAGTAAGTTCCATTCTCGGATAAATAGTATCACTAGTAAGGTTATTATCTTTTTTAAGTTTATCAATGGTGGTATGATACTTTTTACTGATACTATCTAGTGATTCGTTTGGTCTTACCACATGAATTAATTGTTTAGGGGAAGTGTAAGGAACTTGATAATAGTTAGTGATGGCTCTTACTACACTCTCAGCGAGATTTGGCCAATCATATACTAAACGATTAGTATCACTAGGATTATCAGCGAAACCATATTCGATAATCATCGCATTATTAGGAACGGTTCCTCTTAAAATAAAATAATAATCTTTCCCAGTTTTACCAATTCTTTGATAAACATTTCGAATTGGAACATTTTGCCTATTTAATTCACTTGCAATCATTTGTGGTAATTCATTATTCCCTCTAATAGAGTAAATAACTTCACCACCCCCACTACCACCATTATTAATATGATTACTAATTAATATATCAGTTGATGTTGCCCCTATATTTTGAATTTTTGTTAGCCTATCACTAGGGGTTAAAGTTGTATCAGAAGTTCTAGTTAAAGTACTAGGAAGGCCAAGTTCGTGAAAACGATTATTTTGATAATTACTAATTTTTAAAGTTAAATCCTTTTCTTTAAAATAACTATTACTGCCACCACCTGGATCCCATCCTCCATGTCCTGGATCAATAATAATCATAAAATCACCTCAATAAATTATATGCTTAAGCTAATAAAAAAATACTTGTCTTCGGTAATTTCAAAGACAAGTATTATAAAAGAAAATGCCTAGCTATATCGCGACCAGGATTGATGAATTTAACAAGGTAGTAACACCCAATTGCAATTCCTACTCCAAGGATAACATCAACAAAATAATGTTGTTTAACAAATAGGGTAGAAATACAAATTAAAATACATCCAACTAAAGTATAAATTCTAAAAGATAAGGTAAATACTTTATTTCTTCTAACTCCTAAATAACAAAAAGTACTAAGTATGCAGTGATAACTAGGAAATAAATTATGTCCATATTCACCACCATCACGATTATAGATAAATTTGCAAAGCCAACCAATAAAGTTATCATCTAAAGCCTCAAAAATACCTTCATTTGTTCTTGACAAATATGTTGGGAAAAAGATGAAAATTAAGAAGCCAATGATGTATGCAAGAATATTAGCTAAAACGTAATTGATAAAAACACGTTTAGTATCAAGTGATATCGCTAAGGCGCCAATTACCCAATAAGCATAAGCAAATACATAAGGAATAATAAAAATAGGGGTAAACCTAAATAAATTATCTATTGCTTGTATTTTAGGACAAAATGGTTCAAGCCCAATTGCTTTACCAATCACTCCACCTAAAAGGTAGAAACCATACTCTAATCCTAAAAGACCAAAACTAAAAACCCAACCATACCAAGGGAATGACTTAATTACTTTAATTAATTTTTTCATATCACACCTACATTTAAACATAAAAAAATGGCGTCCCAGAAGGGATTCGAACCCCCGACACACGGCTTAGAAGGCCGTTGCTCTATCCAACTGAGCTACTGGGACACAATTGACGCTACAATAGTATACACTATTTTAAAGAAAAAGTAAAGCAAAATAGCATAAAAAAATAAAAAAGCAAAAAAATGTCAATATTTCTTTTAATAGTAAACACTATTACTTGTCAAAACTAAACAAATATTATATAATATAATAAAAGGGGGAACTAATAAATGAAAAACATATGGTATAAAATTAAATATGCATTCTTAATTACCTTAGCACTAATTTTAGTGTTTGTGGTTGCGGGATGCAATGTAAAAATTCCTAAAGAAAATTTCGATAATTACACAAATAGTATTTTTAAAACAATCATTGGAAATGATGAATTCACATCAAATTTTTTGTTTAATGATCCTACTAAGTTTGGACTAGAACGATATGAACCATCACTTCCAACTCCAGGTAAAACCCAAGCCTTAGGAGTCTTAATAATTAATTTGTATTTTGGTCAAATCAAAAACTTTGATTATGATGAATTAGATGAAGATCAACAAATGACCTATGATATTATCGTAGATTTATTAGATAATATTAATGCCAAAACATCAGAAATGAGTTATTTAAGTAATAACTATTTAGGTTCGTATCTAGGTTATCAAGCTCAACTTCCATTACTTCTTGTTGAATATCATTTTAAAGATAAACTAGATGTTGATAATTATTTCAAGTATTTGGATTTAGTGCCAGAAACTTTTAAAAAGTATGTTGACTTTGAGGTTGAAAAAGCTGATAATGGCTATGGTATGCCTGATTTTGTTATTGATAAAGTTGTTGAACAATGTGTTAACTTTATTGGTAAAGCAAGTGAAGAAGACCATTTTATGATAAAAGTAGTAAATGATAAAATTGATAAATTAGACTTTTTAAGCGATGAAGAAAAAGAAACTTATAAAGAACTAAATAAAGAAAAAGTAAAAGGCCCACTAATTGAAGGCTATGCTTATGTTCGTGATCAATTACCACTATTAAAGGGTAGAGCAACAAATAATATGGGACTTGCCCATTATTATACAACTAATGAAGAAACAAATGAAAAAATAAACATTGGTCAAAAGTATTATGAAATTGCCTTTCAAAAAGCGGTTGGTTATAATATTAGTATGGAAGAAGCAATTTCTTATATAGAATCCAAATTAGATACTTATACTTTAGAACTAGAAACTTTCAGACAACTTGCTAAAGATGATTCAACTTTCCTTACAAGAGTATCAGAAACTAAGTTTATGAATCAAACTCCTGAAGAGCAATTAGCATTATATCAAAAAATTATTTATCGTGACTTTCCAGTCCTTAATTTAGAAAATGATTTAAATGTTGAAATTAAATATATAGATAAGGCAATGGAAGAAAACTTTAGCCCTGCTGCCTATATGACTTCACCAATTGATGAATTTAAAAATGAATATATTTATTTAAATAATAAATCAATTTTAATAGATGAAGAAGATAGTGATGGCAATATTACTAAAGTTTATGATTATAATTATTTGTTCACAACCCTTGCCCATGAAGGTTTCCCTGGCCATTTATATCAAAACGTATATTTTAAAAATAAACAAACTAATGTTTTAAGAAAAGTAATAAAGAGTTCTGGTTATATGGAAGGTTGGGCAACTTATGTTGAAAACTATATGTACAACTTTTTAGAAGGATATGATCAAGATGTAATTGATTATTATCTTTTCCAAGAAAACTATCAAGCCGCAATCTATTCTCGTCTTGATATGGGAATTCATTATGATGGTTGGACATTAGAGGAAACATATGAATATTTATCAAAATATTATAATGTAACCCTAGCAAGTACCCAATCTATTTATGAAAGACTAATTGAAGTTCCTAATAACTGTCAGTATTATTACTTCACTTACTTTAAACTTTGTGATATGTATAATAAAGTAAAAACAGCTTTAGGCGATAGTTTTGATCCAGTTGAATATCATAAACGAATTCTTGATTGTGGACCACTCCCTTTAAGGTTTGTGGAAAAAAGAGTTTTGGCTTCATATGGATTATAAAAGCAAAATGAAAGCAATAATTTAGATAATTTGATATAATATGTAAGATTAGCAAAAGGAGGATTTATTCTTATGAGTGAATCAAAAGTAAAAGTAGAAAATATTTCTAATAGTAAAGTTAAATTAACAATTGAAGTAAGTGCCGAAGAATTTGATAAAGCCTTAGATATGGCTTTTGATAAGGTAATTAAAAAAGTAAAAATTGATGGTTTTAGAGAAGGTAAGGCTCCTAAAAATGTATTTATTAACCACTATGGTTGGGAAAGTTTATATCAAGATGGCGTTGATTATGCCTTACAACTTACTTACTATCCAGCCATTCAAAGTGCAAATATTATTCCAATAACTGATCCTAAAGTTGATTTAGATTTTTCTAAAATCAAAAAAGGTAGTGGTTTTGTTTATACTGTAGAAATTGAAATTTGGCCAACACCAGAACTTGGACAATACAAAGGTTTAACAGTTAAAGCTAAATCAACAAGAGTAACTAAAAAGATGATTGAAGACTATATTAAAGTACAACTAGATGGTAAAGCTGAAATTGTTGTAAAAGATACTCCAGCTGCTTTAGGTGATACTGTTGTTATCGATTTTGAAGGCTTTGTAAATGGTGAAGCATTTGAAGGTGGAAAAGGTGAAAATTATCCATTAGAACTGGGCTCTCATGCCTTTGTTCCAGGATTTGAAGATCAACTAGTAGGAACTAAAACTGGTGATGAATTAGATGTTAATGTTGTTTTCCCTGAAAACTATCATGAATCATTAGCTTCTAAACCTGCAACTTTTAAAGTTAAAGTGCATGAAGTAAAGGGCCGTGAAGAAGCTGAATTAACTGATGATTTAGTAGCAGAAATGGAAATTGAAGGCGTTAAAACTGTAAAAGAATATAATGAATATGTTAAAAAACTTTTACAAGAACAAAAAGAACAAGAAAACGAAAACTACATTATCGATACTTTATTTAAGAAAGTTGAAAAAAATTCCAAGATAATTGTTCCTCAAGTTGTAGTTGACGAAGAAGTAGATAGACTAGTTGAAAAAATGGAAAGCGAAGCTAAACAATATAAAGTACCAACTGAACTTTTATTACAATATTGTGGATATGCTAATATGGAGGCTTACAAAAAGGCTGAAACAGAATTCATTAAACATCAAATTACTGAGGAAGTAATCATTGAGGAAATTATAAAAGTTGAAAAGTTTGAAGTCTCAGAAGAAGAAGTTGAAGCAGAATATGCAAAACTTTGTGGTGATAAGCCTGAAGAAACAGAAACTGACAAAGCTAAGAGATTAGCAGATGTTAAGAAGAAATATAGTACAGAACAAGTTAAACATCATATACAGATGACCAAAGCAGTCAACTTAATTAAAGATAGTGCTATAATTGAATAATTATTTTGATTAAATTAATAAAATCGCTCCATAATAAATATGGAGCGTGATTATTATGGAAAAAGTATATTGTTCATTTTGTAACAAAGAAATAACTTGGGATAACCTAGGGGTTGAAGGAAATAAAGCTTGGATTTGTCAAGATTGTTTAAAAATATATTATGATATATTAAATATTGAACAAAAAGAATTGTTCAATAAACAATTTATCAAAAACTTTAAGGATGAAGTAATAAGCCCTAAGGTGATATTTGATAAACTTGATGAATGTGTTATAAGCCAAAAACGAGCAAAAAAAGTTTTATCAGTAGCGTTATATCAACATTATAAAAGGATAACTTGTCCAGATTTAAAAGACTTAGAAAAGCCTAATATATTAATGATTGGACCAACAGGTGTTGGTAAAACCTTACTTGCGAAAACTATGGCCTCAATCCTAAATTTACCACTTGCAATTTGTGATGCAACCGTGTATACCCAAGCCGGATATGTTGGTGAAGATGTGGAAAATATTTTGTTAAAACTTCTTCAAAATGCGGATTATGACTTAGAACTTGCCCAAAAAGGAATTGTATTTATCGATGAATTTGATAAACTTGCCCGGAAAAGCGAAAATGTTTCCATTACTAGAGATGTATCAGGAGAAGGGGTTCAAAACTCGTTATTAAAGATAATTGAAGGAAATGTGATTAATGTACCACCACAAGGTGGAAGAAAACATCCATATCAAGAGTACATCAAATTTGACACTTCAAAAGTCCTATTCATTTGTGCAGGAAGTTTTGAAGGACTTGATGATATCAAAACTAAACCATTAGGATTTGAAAACAAAAAAGTAGAAAATGGATTACTAGATACTAAAAAACTTCAAAAGTTTGGAATCATCCCAGAAATTTTGGGTAGACTTCCAGTTATAGTTAGGCTTGAAAAACTAACCCTTGAAGATCTTGAAAAAATCTTAACAGTTCCTAAAAAAGCTATAATTAAAGAATATCAAAAATTATTTAATAGTGACAAAATTGAATTAATATTTAATAAAAAAACAATCAAGATGATTGCGAAAAAAGCATATGCCGAAGGAACGGGGGCAAGGGCTTTACGTAAGATTCTTGAAGAAAGAATGCTTGATTTGATGTTTAAACTTCCATATGATGAAAGTATTAAATCAATTGAAGTAAATGAAAATGAAGAAATATATAATGAAAAAAGTGAGGAAGTAATTCCTAGTGCTTAGAAAGGAGTAAATATGTTTGAGTTAAATGAACAGGTAACAGAACAATT
Organism: Bacillota bacterium; assembly: GCA_963648435.1. GTDB lineage: Bacteria > Bacillota_I > Bacilli_A > ML615J-28 > CAG-313 > UMGS75. The sequence goes on along the minus strand of CAVJDT010000017.1, from coordinate 9,516 downwards.
GCCATCAATACTTGTAAGTGATATTGTACCACTTCCAAATAATGAAATTAGAGTAGAAATAAATAGGCCAGAAGATATTAAAGCTTTAAAAAGTGCTGAACAATATCGAAACTATATATTTTTAATGTTACCATCAAAAAATGATACTCAAAATGAGGTTATTGACGGCTATTATAAAAGGGGAGTAGTAGCAAAAATTGTCTTAAATATGACCAATCCTAACGGGTCTAGAAGAGTTAAATTACAAACAATTGCACGTGCAGATGTTGAAGAGTTTGTATTGACCAGTCCCCATTTACTAGTAAAATTTACGACCAAACCATCATTTAGTAGTGATAATGATAAAGAAATTGCAACCTTAGAATTAATTAAACAAGAATTAGTATCCAATAATAAAATGATGCCAGTTCTTGAAAATAAAGATGCCATTCTTAATAGTTTGCGTAAAGGCATATCATCTGCTGAATTTTCTGATATCATTGCTAATAATATTATTGGTGATTTTAATTCACATCTTAAATATTTATTTGAACTTGACATTACTAAACGTTTGCTAATGATTTTAGAAGACTTAAGAAAACAAAAATATTTTGCAAGTCTTGAAAGTAAAATTGATGAAGAAGTAAAACGTAGTATTAATGAAGCTCAAAAAGAATATTACTTAAGAGAAAAAATGAAAGCTATCCAAGATGAACTTGGTGATAAGGCTAAAAAAGAAACAGATATTGATACATTAAGAAAAAAAATTAAAGAAGCAAAAATGCCAAAAACAGTTGAAGAAAAAGCATATAATGAATTAAATCGTTATATGTCAACGCCAAGTACTTCACCTGAATCTGGTATTATTAGAACATATCTAGACTTTCTTATTGCCTTGCCATGGAATACACAATCAGTTGATTCTAATGATATTAAAAAAGCAAAAGAAATCCTCGATGAAGACCATTATGGACTTGATAAAGTTAAAGAAAGAATTCTTGAATATCTTGCGGTAAAAATTATGACACAAAAGAATCCCCAAGCAATTCTATGCCTTGTTGGTCCCCCAGGAGTTGGTAAAACCTCACTTGCTAAGTCAATAGCAAGAGCTCTTAATAAGAAGTTTGTTAAACTTTCTTTAGGTGGGGTTAAAGATGAATCAGAAATTAGGGGTCATCGTCGTACTTACCTTGGAGCCTTACCTGGTAGAATTCTTCAAAATATAAAACGTGCTGGTACTAATAATCCTGTATTTCTACTTGATGAAATCGACAAAATGAGTAGTGATTACAAGGGAGACCCTACAAGTGCAATGCTTGAAGTATTAGATGCTGAGCAGAATCAATTCTTTAGTGATAATTACTTAGAAGAACCATTTGATTTATCTCATGTTTTCTTTATTGCAACCGCCAATTATTTAGGTAATATTCCTGAACCATTGCGTGATCGTATTGAAATAGTTGAAGTATCAAGTTATACTGAATATGAAAAATTTGAAATTGCTACACACCATTTACTAAAAAAACAACTTTCAGCAAATGGCCTTGATGAATCTAAATTTAGTATTAGTGACCAAGCTATTTACTCAATTATTCAAAACTATACGCGTGAAGCGGGGGTACGTGAACTTGAAAGATTGTTAAGTTCAATTATCCGTAAAGCCATTAAAAATATTTTATTAAATGGTGCCTCAAAAATTGAAATAACAGTAGATAATTTAGAAGAATATTTAGGAAAGCCTAAATTCACTAATAATAAGACTGAAGAAAATGATTTAGTAGGAATCGTTACAGGACTTGCCTATACACAGTTTGGTGGAGATACGTTATCAATTGAAGCAACTCACTATAAAGGTGAAGGTAAACTCCTACTTACTGGTCAATTAGGTGATGTCATGAAAGAATCAGCTCAAGCTGCTTTTAGTTATGTTAAAAGTAATGCTGAAAAATTCAATATTAATATTAAGGATATTAAAGAATCTGATGTTCACATTCATGTTCCTGAAGGGGCTATTCCAAAAGATGGACCTTCAGCAGGTGTTACGATTACTACAGCCTTAATATCAACGTTTACTAATCGTCCAGTTCATCATGAAATTGGTATGACCGGGGAAGTTACATTACGTGGTCAAGTTCTTCCAATTGGGGGATTAAGAGAAAAATCAATTGCGGCTCATCGTAGTGGTCTTAAGAAAATTATTATTCCATATGATAATTTAAAAGATCTTGATGAAATTCCTGAAAGCGTAAAAAATAGTCTTTCCATCATTCCAGTTAAATCGGTTGAAGAGATTGTTGATATAGTCCTTAAGTAAAACATTTGCAATAAATAATGTTATATGATATAATTATTACGTTATAGTATCAAAATATGAAATTAGGAGGCCCATATGAGTGCTTTAAGTTGGTATGATTATATATTATTAGTCGTTTCAATTATTATGATTTTAATAGTAGTGTTACAATCATCTAAAGAAGATGGTATGAGTGCATTTACTGGTGAAAAGTCTGATCTTTTCGCAAATCAAAAACAAAGAGGTTTAGAAAAAGCTATTAATACTACAACAACAGTATTATCAATAGTATTTTTCGTATTAACAATCTTAGCGGCTGTATTACCAAGATATTAAAAAGTAGGGCTTAAATGCCCTTTTTTATATTCAAGAGGAGGAAAAATGAAAGAACAAATAATTAAGTTATTAAATACTCCTAAACATCAATTATTAAAAGCTGATGAAATATATAAAGAATTAGGTCTAAAAACCCTTGAGGATTATGATACTTTAGGAAATGCCTTAGAGGAATTAGAAAATGAATTTATAATTACTCATAATAAACAAAATGCTTTTGCTCTGCTATCTTATTTTCAAATGCTAAAAGGCGTGATTAATATTAAAGAAGGTGGATATGGCTTTGTTGATGGTAATGATTTTAGTGTACATGTTGATGAAACAAAAACAAAAACGGCGATTTCTGGCGATATAGTTATTGTAAAGTATACAAAATCAAAAAAAGCAAGTTACGAAGGGGAAGTAACAAGAATAGTAAGAAGATGTACAACAACCATAATTGGTCCATTAATTAAACAAAAAGGGCGATATTTTGTAAAAGCAATAATTAATAAAACGACTGTTTGGTGTGTAATTCGTGATCATAAAAATGCGAAACCCCATAGCGTTGTAGAAGTAGAAATCACAAAATATTTTGCTTTCAATCAAGTTGAAGGGTGTGTAACCAAAGTATATGGTGATGAATCAGAAGTAGGTATGGATATTACAATGCAAGTCCTTGCAAGTGGTATAAAATATCAGTTTGATAAAGAAACTTGTGATGAAGCCGCTTCATTACCTCAAACGGTTGATTTAAACAAGTATAAACAACGTAAAAACTTAAGCAATGAATTAATTATAACGATAGATGGCGATGATGCAAAAGACTTTGATGACGCGGTTAATGTCAAAAAACTCACTAATGGTAATTACCTTCTAACTGTATGTATAGCCGATGTTAGTGAATATGTTAAAGAAAACAGTTATTTAGATATTGAAGCGTATACAAGAGGAACTAGTGTTTATTTACCAGACCGGGTAATTCCAATGTTACCATTTGAGCTTTCTAATGGTATATGTTCCCTAAATGAAGGACAGTGCCGTCTCGTAATGGTTGCGGAAATGGAATTTGACCATTTTGGTAATTTAGTAAATAGTGATCACTATGAAGGAATTATCAAAAGCATCCACCGTATGACATATCAAAACGTAAACAAAATACTAGAAGAAAAAGATAAAAAATTAATTAGTCAATATCAAGATATTTATGAAATGCTTATTGATATGCAAGACCTTGCTAAAATACTTTACGATAAGCGAATTAAAAGGGGTTCATTTGATTTTGAAACAACTGAGGCCAAATTAAATTTAAACCCTAATGGCAGTGTTAAAAGCATTGAATTAAGAGAAAGACGTACTGCTGAAAAGCTAATTGAAGAGTTCATGCTTGTTGCTAATGAAAGTGTTGCTGAAAAAATGACTTGGCTTGATGTTCCATTTTTATACCGCGTTCATGATGAACCTGATGAAGCAAGATTAAATCTATTTATGAACCGCCTAAAAACCTTAAAGCAAGAGTTTTCATATAAAAATAAAACTGCTCTACCAAAAGCTTTACAACAATTTTTATTAGATACTAATGCAGAAGAAAGTACTCTTGAAAAAACAACCAAAAGTGTTATTAGTAACACCTTACTTAGAACTATGGCAAAAGCCAAATACCAAGAAATTAACATAGGTCATTATGGCTTAGCTAGTAAATGCTATACGCACTTTACTTCACCGATTAGGAGATACCCAGATTTACTTGTCCATAGATTAATGAAACAATTCCTATTTAATCATCAAGAAACAAATGAAACTGATCCAATAGGCTATTTTACCATTAAAGTCCATGAAACTGGTCTTTCCTCAAGTGCTAGTGAAAAAACAGCAGAAAACTTAGAACGTACTTGTGTTGATATGAAAAAATGCGAATACATGGAAAAGTATATTGGAAAAGTGTTTACGGGCATGATTTCATCAGTGGTAAACTGGGGACTATATGTTACTCTTGATAACACCGTTGAAGGATTAGTTAGATTTGATGATTTACCATATGATTATTATGAGATTGATGAAACTGCCGGTATAATTTATGGAACTAGTAAAAATCATGTTTTTAGATTAGGTGATATTGTCCGTGTAAAATTAGTTGATGTAAATCCAAGCAAAAAACAAATCACATTTAGAATGATGAGGAAATTAGAAAATGAATAATGAAAAAATAGTTTGTCAAAATAAAAGAGCATACCACGATTACTTTATTGAAGAAGAACTAGAAGCAGGTCTTGTTTTGACTGGTACGGAAATTAAATCAATTAGAATGGGAAAAGCCAGTATTCAAGAAGCCTATTGTGATATAAAAGATGGTGAACTTTTTGTTGTAGGAATGAGTATTTCACCTTATGAAAAAGGAAATATCTTTAATCATCAAGAAAAAAGCAACCGTAAACTTCTAGTTCATAAAAAAGAAATATTAAAATTAAGCAACAAAGTAATGCGAGAAGGTTATACCATTATTCCTTTAAGAATTATACTAAGAAATGGAATTGCAAAAATGGATATTGCCCTTGCTAAAGGTAAAAAGTTGTATGATAAAAGAGAAGATATGAAAAAATCAAGTGATTTAGAATACATAAAAAAAGCAACAAAGGAGTCAAGATATGTTGACTAAACACATGGAAGCAATAGAAACCCTTAAAAATGGTGAATATGAAGAAGCATATCAAAAGTTTTCTAGAATATACGAAAATGATAATAAGGATTATTTAGCTTTATTCTATCGTGCTGTAACCGCATTTTCGCATTTTCCAGATAGAAAAGAACAAACTATTAATGATTTTGAAAGATTAGTAGCAATTAATTGCCCATTCAAATATCATGCTATGGCATATTTAGTAATGATTTACTGCGATAATGAAGTGGAAAAAGCAATTAAATATGTAGATGATGCTATCAAACATAATCCCGAATTATATATAGATATAAATTTTGCCTTATCAAGAGCTTATTTTGAACGTGGGGATGATGAATCACTTCAAAAATCACTTGCATATATTAACAAGTGTATTGAAAAAGATGAAGGTGAGAATCCTGACTTTTACATTTGCCAAGTAGAAATTCTTATTGCTCTTAGTAAATTTGAACAAGCTGAAGAAACTCTTGATTTAGTTTATAGACAATTTGGTGGTTCTCTTAATTATTACTATTTAACTTCAAAACTTAAAGTCGCCAAATACTACAAAATTAAAGATGATTATTTCCTCGACCAAGCTCTTTCTGATTTAGTCCTTGCTACTCAATATGATGAAAATAATTGTGGGGTTATTTTACAAAAAGTTGAAATTTATGCCCTAAAGAAAGAAAAGGAAAAAGCATTAAAAGAATTAGAAAAAACTAAACAATATTTAAATGATGATTCTTACCTAGTTGAACAATTTAAAGTGTATGAAGAATTGGGCGAAGATAATACGATTATTAAGATAGCTTATGAATATCTAAAAGACCATGAGTCTTGGCGTATTTACTATTCATTAGGTTTCTTTCTTGCTAAAAGTGCAAAGAGTTTAATTGAAATCGAAGAATTAAAATCTGTATACTTAAAGGCATATAATTTGCACAAAGAGATATTTATTTTTGATGAAATATATCGTATTAATTTAATTTTATCATGTGATTTTGATAATTTAGAATTACTTGAAGATTTAATAAAAATTCATCCTGAAGATGGTCGTTTGCATTTTCTTTTAGGGGAAACTAAACATCGTTTAAATTATGATTATGATGAAGTGATAAGTGAATTCACCGTTTCATATGAGCTTAAATACTTAGATGAGTTTAAATATTTAACCCTAATAATCCCATTAACAATCGCACCTAAGAAAATAGCCAAAAAACTAAAAAAATATCAAAAAAAGGACTTTAGACCATCTGATATTTGGCTATTACGTAAACTTGGAATAATGTATCTATATGGTGAAGATGGCTTTAAACAAATTCCTAACCTTGCTGAAGATATTCTTGAATTTTGTAATAACGTAGTTACGGATGATGCTTGTATGAAATCAACATTAGGTAGAGCATATGAACTCAATGGCAAAAGTAAAGATGCTTTTAAATGCTATGAAGATGCTTATCAAACAGAACTAGCTGAAGTTTTACCAGTATGTAATTGCGCTAATGGTTATTTAGCTCATGCATACATCAAGGGAATTGGAATTAGTGAAGATTTAGAAAAAGCTAAAAAACTAATACTTGAAGGAATATCATTCTTAAAGGAAAAATCAAGCAATATTGTAATATATCTTTATACATATTTTGCCTTAAAAGGAGATAAACGTTTTAGTTTAGGTACCGCTCTTTCTTATTTAGAAACCAAATATCCATTTTATCGCTATGAAATTTCAAGAGCAATGCTGATTAATATTATTCGTAAAAAACTTAGTTTATCAACTAAAAATAGTCAAGAATATATTGAACAATGCTTAAAACAAGGTAATAAAACCACAAAAGTTTATTATAAAGAAAATAAAAACAAAGATTTAATTTATCCTTTATTTAATAATTACTAAAATTTTTGATTATTTTTTCGCATTAATTCATTAATTTGTTGTTGTAAATTGTTGATATCTTGATAAGTTGGTCGCCTAATTTGACCGCTGCCTTGAGCATTGAAGGTTAAAATCAATTGGCCAACAAGTTCAAGCCAATTTCCAAGTGAATTTTGTTGACTTATAGTTAGGTTACATGATAAAATATATCCGATAACAACACCTAGTGTCGCAAACTCAAAGGGGGTTAGTGTCATTAGCCAATCTGCAAATGAACCAATATCTTGACAAGAATCTTGATAATTCATATGTTTTCCCCCTTATATAATAATACTAACTTAATGTCAAAATAATTCATAAATAAGGTTTTAAAAGGTGTAGTATGAAAGTATTAAAGAAGCAATATAATAGTAAAATGTGTATTATATGTGGAATGAACAATGAAGCAGGTCTAAAAGCTCCCTTTTATGAAATGGAAGATAACTCAGTTGTTTCAATAGTAACATTTAGACAAATTCATCAAAGTTATCCGGAAAGAGTTCATGGAGGAATGCTTTCTACCTTAATTGATGAAATTGTAGGTAGAGCCATTTGGCCTCTTGAACCAACCACATGGGGTGTAACTATGGATATTCAAGTTAAATTTAGAAAACCTGTACCACTTGATGCAAAAATTATTGCAATTGGAAAAATAACGAGAAATACAACTAAATTTTTTACGGGGATTGCGGTAATTAAATCAATGGATGGTGAAATACTTGCGGAAGGAACCGCAAACTATATTAAGTTAAAAATAAATCAAATAGCAACTACAGACATTCACGATGATGTAAATGTTTATGTTGAAGATAATGTTACCGAGATAAACATCTAGGTAACCTGCAGCAATGGCGGAACGGTAGACGCGCTACTTTGAGGGGGTAGTATACGAACGTATGTGTGAGTTCAAATCTCATTTGCTGCACCATTAAAGTAAAATAAGCTATTTTCACAATAATTCATAGTTTAACTATGATGAAATGTTGAAAATAGCTCTTTTTTTATTTAAAAAGTGTAGAGCTGTACGAAGGAGCCACCCTTCGTTTTTTTTACGGCTAGACTGGGGAGTTGAACTAATTTCAAATTTTAGGAACAAGGGGATTTGAATATTAGTATCATTGCCAACTTTTAAGCAGGTTTTAAGGCCTTTGTCAGTTCTTTATCAAAAAAGTAAGTAAATATAGGTAAAAGCAAATTGAAAAGAACGCTCACGAGAGTTTGAGCAGATTTTTATTTAAATCTATCAATAAGTAAAAAATCTATCAATAAGTAAAAAATGTTGAAATTTGCCAAATATTATGGTATATTATATTTATTATGTTAGGAGGAAAATCACAATGAAACATTTTAATTTTGATTTATATAAAGAATCTAAACAGTATTTTCAATTATTCGATGTTTATATTAAACAATTTGAAAAGAACAAAGAAAATGTATTTAATAAATTAAACATTAATAATAGCTCGTATAGAAGAGCAAGAGATAATGAACAAACTGTTGGTAGAGAAATTATAAAGAAATTATCAGATAATTATGATTTAAAAATTCCTAGCGATTCATTTATTGATAAATTAGAAAAAGTAACAACTAGAATATACAATAATTTGTATTATAAAGTTTATGATACTTTTGATGATGATTCAAATTTTATTGATGAATCATTAACTGATAAAACATTAATGTTTCCTGTATTAAATCTATTAAAACTATTTTTAATTATCAATTCTAACATTTCTCCTAAAAGAGTTCTTGAAGAATATAAAGAGATGTATGAAGAAATAAAGAAGTATAAAACATTCCTTACTTATGAATTATTAGAAATATTTGAAATTATGTCATTATTTTTTGAAGATGAATATATTAATGATGGCAAGTGGGTAACTAATTATAATAACCCAATGTCATATCAAATATTAGCATCAAGGTTTTATGCGAAAGAAAGCTATGTTGAAGCGATATTCTTTTCACTACAAGCTTTAGATATAATGATAAAAGACCAAAACTTTAAAAGATATATCACTGTTAATCATACTCTAATGAGTAGTTTACTATATGCGGGTAATTATCAAGATTGTTACAATAGAGCCTATAAACATTATTATTGCATAAACTCTTTAAACCTTGGAAGTAGTGAAATAAATATAACTGAAAAGTATTTATATGTATCATTATTAGGTTTAAGAGAATATAACAGAATAATAAAAGATTTAATCAATAGAGATGATTTTAATCTAACATTACTTACATGTTTACTTGTTTCCCTTCACTCAGTTAGTAAGAAAGATTTATATAAAAAATATGTTGACGAAAATATTAAGTTAGAAGAATTTGATGAAGATTCTGCTAAATACTTAAAAT